>DVHZ01000184.1 GCA_018711685.1 Candidatus Excrementavichristensenella intestinipullorum
TCGGCCCGGCTAGAGCCTGGATTCGATAAAGGCCTTGATCTTTCGGGCGCGCTGGTTCACGTCCAGGCCCTGGGCAAAGCCCAGCGCTTGGCGCCCCATCTCCAGGCGGCGGGTAGGATCGTCCCGCAGGGCCGTCACCGCCCGGCGGATGGCCTCCACGTCCTGGGGGTCCACCCGGATGGAATCCTGGGGATGGAGCAGCCCGTCGTTAAAGCTGCCCTGGGAGGAGATCACCGGCAGGCCGCAGGCCATGGCCTCCACGATGGCGTTGCAGCAGCCCTCCGCCAAAGTGGGCAGTACGAACACATCCGCGGCGCCCAAGTACAGGGGCATCTGATCGTGCTCCACCCGGCCGCAGAAGGCGATGTTGTCCCCCTCGGGCGTCATGTCGCCGCTGCCGATGTACAGGGCCTTGACCCCTTCCAGGCCCTGAAGCGCCGCCTCCACCCGCTTGACCCCCTTGCGCTGGTTGAACCAGCCCACGAAGACCACCGCCAGCTCTTCCGGCCCAATGCCCAGCCGCTGCCGCTGGGCCTGGCGCTGCTGGGGAGACAGGGGATGAAATGTTCCGCCGTCCACGCCGTTGGGCAGCACCTGGATCATATCCTCCGGCACCCCGTACAGGGCCTGGCAGTCCGCCTTGTTCTTCCCCGACACGCTGACCACGCCGCCGATCCTGGGCAGCATGGCCTTGGCTTCGCCGGCAAACACCGTCTTCAGGGCGCTTTCCCCGCAGCCCACAAACACCTTGGGTTCCTTGGGCAGCGCCCGGGCGGCGGCCAGGGCGCTGCGCCAGAAATGGGCGTAGCAGGCGTCGGGCGCAAAGTCCATCCCCCTGATTTCCCGGGCCACCGCCCGGCGGTACAGCCTTCTGCCCAGCCAGGGCAGCATGTGGCCCAGGGTCAAGTAGGCCGGCTGGCGTACCCAGAAACCGCCCCTGGGGGTTTCCCTGCGCCATACGTGGGCCTGCCGGGCGGCGCCCCGCACCACGGTGCGGGTTTCGCTGCGGGGGGACACCACCTGGATCTCCACCCCCAGGGCGTCCAGCTGCACCAGTAGCTCGTCCACGAAGGTGAACACCGGGTCCCCCGGGGTGGGATAGCGCTCCGACACCACCAGCAATCTTTTAAGTTCCCTCATTTCGATCCCCCTCAATGCTGCGCAAGGCGATATCCCGGTAGGAGAACCGCTTCATTCCGGGCCCCCGCGCCGCCCTCAGCATGGCGGCATAGGCCTGGGGGTCTTCCAGCAAGCCCCGCAGCGCCTTTTCCATTTCCTCCCGGCTGTCCTGGGTAAGAAAGATCACGTTTCCCCCCGCGTCCACATGGGTGGTACCCGCCCATTGCTTTACCATGAGGGGGATGCCCTGGCCGCAGGCCTGCTCCCAGAACACCGAATGCCGGCCGGGGAAGCAGCACAGGTCTGCGGCGGCGAACAGGTCGTAGCTATCCCTGGGCTCCACCCAGCCGATGAACCGCACCCGATCGCCATCGGCCAGCGCCGCCACCTGGTCCTTTAGTTCCGGCACCACCGAGCCGAACACGATGAGCTTCAGGTCCGGCCGGGGAATATTCCGCACCGCCTGCATCAGCAGCAGGGTCTGGGTCTTAAAGGCGTTGATCTTGCCCCCGGTGACCACCAAAAAGTCCCCGTCCTCCACCCCGTAGCGCCGCCGCGCCGCCTGGCGGGCCTGGGGCTGGCCGCTCTTTTCCACCGCCTCGTCGTCAGCCCCCATCACCAACAGCTCCACCTTATCCTCAGGCAGGCGGTACACCTGGCGCAGGAAATCCACCCGAGCGGGCAGCACCCCGTAGAACTTGCGGGTATAGGGCAATATCTTGTGGGCGCAATGCCGCCACAGCAGCCGGTGCAGCAGGTTTTTGGACAGGAAGTTGGTGGCGCTGTTGGAAAAATCGGCGTGGTTGTCCACGTACACCCGCACCTGGGGATGGGCCTTCACATAGCGGACCACCTGGCCGATGTCCACGAACTGGCAGCCGTGGAGGAACAGCACGTCGGGCTTCTCCCGCTGGATGGCCTGATACACCCCCCGATAGCGGTGCAGCTTGCGGGCCAAGGGCAGGGGCCCCCGGTAGTCCAGCCGGGTCACCCAGATGCCGTATTCGTTCTGATAGCGGCTGGCTTTGGGCAGGTAGGCGTTGCGGCCGTTTTCATCGAAGGTGACCAGGGAGGCGATGATGGCCACCTCCATGCCCAGCATCTTGTGATACTTGGGCAGCATATTCTCCTGATAGCTGTACCCGTCCGGATAGAAGCAGGCCAGGCACAGATGCACCACCTTCACAGGCCCACCTCCCGAAGCAGCGCCTGGGGGTCGTCAAAGAGGGGCGCCATCTGGAGGATGCGCTCCAGGGGCCAATCCCACCAGGCCACCTTCAGCAATCTTTCGATGGTTTCCTCGTCGAAACGCTTGCGGATGAGCCGGGCCGGGTTGCCCGCCCACACCTCATAGGGGCCCACGTCCTTGGTGACCACCGAGCCCATGCCGATCACCGCGCCGCTGGCGATGGTGACGCCCCCCTTCACGTGGACGTCCGCCCCGATCCACACGTCGTTGCCCACCACCGTCTGGCGGTAGGGCTCGAAGGGGTGCTGGCTGAAGTTCCGGCCAAACAGGTTATTCCCCTGGGCAAACAGGGGGGAGGTGGACACGAAGTCCATGGCGTGAGCGCCGCCGCCGATCTTGACGCCTCCGGCCAGGGAGCAGAAGGCGCCCACCTGGCACAGGATGAGCCGCCCGCCCGCCCCCATATAGGTATAGCGGCCCACGGTGGAGCGGTCCACCCGGCATCCCCCCGCCAGCTTGGCGGTGGGGTGCAGGGCGGAGCCGGTGACGTCGTTGGGGTTGAGGCAGCGGGTCAGCGCCGCCGCCCACAGGTGATTCAGCCTCATTTGCAGCCCCCTCCTCCCAGTCCTTCCAGCAGCCGGATGTGGGCCGCCAGCCCCCCGGCCCGGCTCAGCTTCTTGTGGTAAAGCGCCTGGGCGTCCGGGCAGAGGGCGGGCTGGCCGGGCCGGCAGGCCCGGCGCACCCAACCGGCCAGGGCCGCCCCGTCCCCCGGCGGCACCACGCCGCAGCCTTCCAGCCTGCCGATCATGGCCCCGTATTGGGAAGCCGGGTCCACCGCCGCCAGGATGGGCCGCCCCACCGCGCAGCAGATGGCGGTCTTGCTGGGAAAGGCGGTGGCGGTCACCCCTTTAGCCAAGGTAATCAGGTTCACGTGGGCCATGGAATACACATGGGCCGCCATCTCCGATGGCTGCATGGGATAAAAGCGCAGGTTGGGCACATCCCGGGCCCGCTCCTCCAGCGCCCCGGCCCGGACGCCGCCCCCCACCACCATCAGCAGGATGCGTTCCTCCCCGCCCAGTTGGCGGGCCGCCTCCAGCAGCACGTCCACGTTCTGCATCTGCCCCACGTTGCCCGCGTATACCACCCGGAAGTAGTCCCGCACCTCCGGGTACCTCTCCAGAAAGGCATTTTCCTCCTGGGGGACCGGCCCGATGGCGTCGGAGTAGGTCCAGGGCGGGATCACCGCCACCTTGTTCCCCGCCGCTCCCGCCTGAATCAGGGTGCGCTTCATGTCCGGGGACAGGGTGATGATTGCGTCCGCGCCCCGGTATGCCCTGGCCTGGGCGTTGTAGAGAAACCTATACAGGGGATTGCCCGGCCCCATCAGCCCGATGGCCGCAGCGTTCTGGGGAAAGATGTCCTGCACGTTCACCACCACCTTAGCCCCCGGGCAGCGCCTGCGGGCCAAGCGGACGAAGTCGTTCAGGTTCTGGCAGGAGTGGATGTACACCAGGTCGAACTTGCCCTCCATCCGCCGGCCCGCCAGATGGGCGTACCGGCGGCGGGCCAGGTACCGGGCGGCGAAATTGTCCTTGGCCGCCGCCGCCATGGGGATGGTCCGGGCCCGCACCCGGCCGGTATTGCGCAGGACAGGGGGCAGTTCCTCCCCCGGCCCGCCGGTATTTTGCTGAAGCACCGTGATGGTATGGCCCCGCTTGGCCAGCGCCTCCATCAGGTCGGTGAGCAGATGCACCGAGGGCCCGGGCCGGTCAAAGCCCAGGCTGAGCACGAACAGCATATTCATCCTTTTCCCTCCAGCAGCGCGTCCAGGCAGATCCGGGTGGCCCTTCCGCCCCATTGCAGGTAGGCGTTTTTAAAGGCCCGAGTCTTTGCCCGCTCCGCCTCCAGGTCCATGTGGGTCAGGCGGTAGAGCACCTCCTCCTGGCTGCGCATCACCCCGCCGGGCAGCGCCTGATCCAGGTCCAGGTACAGCCCCCGGCTTGCCCGGTATTCCTCGTAATCGTAGCCGAAGCACACCATGGGCTTTTCCAGGATGGCGTAGTCCATGAAGATGGCCGAATAATCGCTGACCAGCACGTCCGCCGCCAGCAGCAGGTCGTTCACCTCCGGGTAGGCGGTCACGTCCCGCACCTGCCGGTCGAAGGCGATGCCCATCAGGCGGTTGGTATAGGCGTGGGCCCGCACCAGGATCAAGGTTTCCGGGCCCAAAGCCGCCTTCCACTTTTCCATGTCCACCGGCGGCTTCACCACATAGCTTCCTCCGTGGTCGGCGCTGTCCCGCCAGGTGGGGGCGTACAGGATCACCCGCGCCTTGGCGGGAATGCCCAGCCGCCGCCGGGCCGCCCGGGCCTGCTCCTTCCCTGGGGCGTAAAGGGCGTCGTTCCTGGGCAATCCGCTTTCCAGGATGGCCTGGGGCCGCACCCCAAAGTCCCGCAGGTAGATCTGCCGCTCGTACTCCCCGGCGCAGCAGAACAGGTCGATATTGGAAAAATCGTAATCCTTGCGCCCCCCGGCGGCGTTGCCCACCGTCTTGATGGGCGTGCCGTGCCAGGTGTTCAGGTAGACGGTCCCCTTCTTCTTGAAGGAGAGCCCCCGCTCGATGTTCACGCAGGTGATCCAGTACCGGGCCGCCAGGGCGGCCTTAAAATAGGCCGGCGTGTCGGGCCGCACCGCCCGGCAGCCCGGCGGGGCCTGGGAGGGGTCCTCCAGCGCCCATACGTAGGTCAGCCCCTTGCAGCGGGGGTCCCGCTGCATGGCCTTGTACAGCGTCCTGGGGCTGTCGTTGTAGCCCCGGCCGTGGGCGCTGAACAGCGCCAGATGGGGGTCCGTGGGGATCAGCCGCCCCAGCGCCCGGAAAAAAGCGCTGCCCAGCGCCTTGTACAGCCGCTGCGCGGCGGCGCTGTGCTTGATCCAGTAGTCCAGCCTGGCCCGAACGCCCTTCATGCCCGCTCCCCTCCCTCCGTCAGCCTCACCGCCTGCCGGTTGTCCCACAGTTGATAGGCCCCCGGCGCACCGGGTAGCGCCCTGTCGTAGGTCAGGCTGCCCAGCACCTTGCCCAGCGTCCCGCCCCGCCGGGCAAGGGCCGCCGCCAGCCAGCCCAGGCCGGGGACCAGGGCCATCCTCCTGCCGTGGGCCTCGGCGATCCAGGCCATGAGCTGGGGCACGTTGTAGTACTCCTGATCCTGGGGAAAATAACAGCCGCCCCCGCCCTGGTCTATCACCAGGCGGATGGCCTCGCACAGATTGTCCACATAAATCATGGACCGTTCCCCCCCATACCGGGGGAAACAGGGCAGATGCCGGGCCAGCCGGGCCAGCCGGGGATAATTGCCCCCGCACCCCGGCCCGAACACCATGGGCGGGCGCAGCACCGCCACCTGAAACCCGCTCTGCTCCAACCCCCGCAGCAGCGCCTCGGCGGCCAGCTTGCTCTTTCCGTAATGGGTAGTGGGGGTCAAGGGGGTATCCGGGCCGATGCGGCCGGTGACCTGGCCGTATACGCTCATGGAGCTCAAAAAGATGAACTGGGCCGCGCCTCCCGCCCGGGCCAGGCGGGCCGCCTCATAGGCCATGTCCCGGTTCACCCGGTAGTACAGCGCCGGGTCGGTGTCCTCTTCCCGGCGGTGGACCACCCCCGCCAGCTGCACCACCGCGTCCCAGGGGGCCATGCGCTCCCGCCAGTCCTCCTGGCGCAGGCTCACCTTGCCCACCTGATAGCGCCCGGGCCATTGCCCCAGCCATCCCTCCAGGCGGCGGCCAATGTAGCTGCCCGCGCCCACGATCAGTACCCTCTTCATCCTGCCGCTCCGTTTCCCCGGCTCCGCCGCCCACCGGTTTTCCCCATTGTTGCCCCTTTGAACCTTATTGTATCATATTCCCGTAAATTCTACCACCCATTGCCAGCCGCCGGGCCCTAGCCCGCCCAAAATAGCCGCCGCGCCGGTAGGGCGCGGCGGCTAAGGGGATTCTTTTCCCCCTTACAGCAGGCTGGCGGCCTCCGCGTCCAGCAGGAACTGCACGTTGCGGTGGGCCTTTAGGATGGAGGCGGGCAGCAGGGGAGTGATGTCCCCCTGGACCGCATCCCGCACCGCTTGGGCCTTGCCCCGGCCGGTGGCCAGCAGGATGATGCGCCGGGCGTTCATGATGCCGCCGATGCCCAGGCTGATGGCCTGGCGGGGCACGTCCTCCTCCTTCTCGAACAGCCGGGCGTTGGCCTGGATGGTGGAGGGGGTCAGGGTAACCACGTTGGTCTTGTAGATGAAGGCCCGGGGATTGGGCTCGTTAAAGCCGATGTGCCCGTTGTGGCCGATGCCCAGCAGCTGCAGGTCGATCCCCCCGGCCTCCTCGATGGCCGCGTCGTAGGCCTCGGCGTTCTTTTCCACGTCGCCCAGCCCGCTGGGCACATGGGTATTGGCCTTGTCGATGTTCACGTGGTCGAACAGCTGCGCGTTCATGAAGTAGCGGTAGCTGGCGGGATGGTTGGGCTCCAGTCCCACGTACTCGTCCAGGTTGTAGCTGCGCACCTGGGAAAAGTCGATTAATCCCTCCCGATTCATGGCGATGAGCCGCTGATAGGTGGGAATGGGGGTGGTTCCGGTGGCCAAGCCCAGCACCAGATTGGGCTTGGCGGATATCTGGGACGCGAATATCATGGCGGCCGCCTGGGCCACCTGTTCCTCGTTGCGGTACACATAAACCTGCATATTGGCCGTCTCCTCTCCATTGAGAAAATATTCCCAATGGGCATTATATCATAAAACCGCCTCCTTGCAAACCATGCAGCGGCAAAAGGCAAAAAAAACGCCCTCCCGGCCGCGGGGGGTCCGGGGGGC
>DVHZ01000185.1 GCA_018711685.1 Candidatus Excrementavichristensenella intestinipullorum
CCGGATAGAATGGCTGACTCGGCGCCGGGGGCGCTGCCCCCGGGCCCCCGCCAGGGACTCCTCGCCCCTGGACCCCCGCCAAGGGGGGATGGCCCCCCTTGGAACCGCCATATGCGCTGGCGCGGGAGTGGGGCAACGGCCTAGAACGGCGGGGCGGTGGAAGCCGCTGCGGTGCTTCAGACCGTGGGAAGATGCGGGGGTCGCTGGAAAATTCGGTGGGGCGGGTGGCTGGCTCGGCTCCTGGGGCCCCGCCAAGGGGATGCCCCCCCTTGGAACCGCCATCCTCGCTGGCGCGGGAGTGGGGCAATGGCCTCTGGCGGCGCAGAGATGGCAGTCGCTGCGGTATCGAGGGATGCGCTATCCTGACTGGTGTCCCAACGGGATGCCTATGCCGGACGGTAGGCCTACGAATGCAAAAACGGCGCCCAGGAGCGATTCTCCTGGGCGCTGGTTATGATGAGAGGACGCTTATTCCTCCAGCAGGAACTCGGTGATGGCTTTGAGATTCTTGTTGCGGTTGGGTACCATGACCCACATGCCGGAAATGGTCTTGGTGGAGTAGGCCCCGTCGATGGGAATGCGCAGTTCCCGCACCTCGGAATCCTTTAGCTGGAAGGCCGCCGGAGCCAACGTAATCATGTCGATCACCGACATGTCCGTGGATACGTTATCCAGGTTGTTGATGGCCAGCTGCACCAGCTCGGTCATGGATAGGCTCTTGATCTTCTCCAGGCACTTCAGCACTACCTCCCGCTGGCGCACCGTGCGGCCAAAGTCGCCGTCCGGCGTGCCGTAGCGGTAGCGGGCGTAGGCCTGGGCCTGCTTCCCCGTGAGCAGCTGCTCCCCCGCCTCCTGAATGTACCCGTCGGTGTCGGGCAGCCCGAGGACCAGATTGTCTTGGTAAATGACCGCGTTGATCCGGGGCAGGTATTTTTCCGGTACGTCGATCACCAGCCCGCCCAGCTGATCGATGACGTCGGCCAGTATGGAGAAGTTCACCGCTACGTAATGGTCTACCTCGATGCCGAAGTTCTTTTTCATGGTCTTCATCAGCAGCTCGGGGCCGCCAAATACGTAGGCGGCGTTGAGGCGGTTGTTCTTGCGGCCCGGGATCTCCACGTACAGATCCCGCATGAAGGAGGTCAGCTTGATGCAGTTGTGCTCCGCGTCCAGGGTGAGCAGGATCATGGTGTCGGAACGGCCCGTGGTCTCGCCGGGGCGAGCGTCCAGGCCGATGAGCAGGATATTGGTCATGCCGCCCACCGCCTCCAGCGCGTCGGCGTTTTCCGCGTAGCTCTGGGTTAGGTCGTCCAGGCTTTCCTCTTCCTCCGGATCGTAAACCACGCCGTCGTCTGCTTCCTCCGCCTGGGCGGCGGCCATATCCTCCGCGTCGGGCTGCGCCTGCTGGGCCAACGCGCCAACCCATCCCCACAACAACGCGGCGCATACCATGAGCGCGATCAGGGCGCGCCCCATCTTAGACTGTATACGCATACCCATACCTCACTTTATCACCGTTAGTCTACCTATAGACGCATGATAACGCCGGATGGTTTCATCCATCCAGCGCACAATCATTAACTTTTTTAAGCAAAACTATAACGGGCAAATCTTTACGATATATCGCCCGTAAGCGGTGATCTCCACCGGCGCCTCCCCCTGGACCTGGGGCAAGGGACGCTGAACGTCCCAGTAAAACAGGGTATCCCGGTCCTCGCCCTCCAGACGCACGGACACGTCGTACACCCCTACCCCCTCCTCCGAGCGGCGCGCCTGAGCGGAGATGGACAGTATCCGGCCCCGGGCCAGGTGGGAGCGGCCGCCCAGCAGGTCCTTGAGAAAGCGAACGTACTTGCAGCGCGGCGCACACCATACGTCGTACACGAAATAGGCGGCCATGGCGGGCGCCACCAGTCCGGCTGCGGCCAGCCCTTTGATCCGGAGCGCCAAGCCGGCGGCCAATAGGGCGGCGCCCAATGCCAACAGCCCCCCTGCGGTCAGGGCGGATGTGCGGGCCTGGCTTCGGGCTCTCTCTAAATCCTGTTGGGTATACATGGCGCGTCCTCCTTAGACTGGAAAAAATGAAGGGGAGCGGCGGCCCGCTCCCCGGATTGTTGGGGGATTTTACAGGTTTTGCTGGCGAATGGACTCCGCCATCAGGGCGTTGAGCACGGCACGCACCACGGCGGCGCCGCCCTTCTTGCCCCGCACCACGATGGAGGCCAAATCGCTGTCCCAGATCCGCTCTTTGAGCTGGATGACGCTGGCGAAGCCGGTGGGCGCGGCCAGCACCACCACGTCGCTGAGGGGATCCAAAGCGGCCCGCTGCAAGAGCCGGTTCAGGGCCATAGGCGCCGAACCCACCGCGATGAGCTTCAACCCATCCAGGCTCAGGGCGTAATCCAGGGCCACCTCCGCACGGGTGGTGCGCCGCTGGGCGGCCATGTCCATGATCTGGCGGTCATCGATAAAGCATTTTACCTGAATGCCTAGCTTATCCACCATCTCCTGGTCCAAATCCGCCATGGCCAGGGTCGTATCGGTGATGATGGTGCCGTGGGTCATCATGACATGGCGGACCATGGTTAAGGCGGTGGAGCTGAAATGCAGGCTTTCTACGATGCTCTCGTCCCCCAGCTCCTGTCCCACCCGCTCCATAATGGCGGACATTTCGCTGGTCACATAGGGCATGGCGGTTTTCCTGCGGGTCGTTTCACGTTGCGCTTTTTTCATTGGCATATGACGGTTCCAACCTTTCTAGGAGAGGTGAATTCCACGCTCATCATACAGGATCCTTTTAATATCTAAAAGAATAGCAAAGGAAGCGTTTGATGTCAAGCGTTTTGACATTACGTCTAGTGAGGAAAACCGCCTTTTTCGTAAATGTTACCCCCTATTTTTGTGGCAAACTTGCCAAATTCAAGGTTTTCCCATCAAAATCCACCTCCAGCACACTGCCGGGCGCGGCGCCGTGGGCGATCAGGTATTGGGCCAGCATGGTTTCCACTTTGCGCTGAATGAACCGTTTTAGCGGCCGGGCGCCGTACACCGGATCGTAGCCCTGGTCGGCAACGTAGGCCTTGGCCTGGTCGCTGAGGCGCAAGGTGAGCTGCCGTTCGGACAGGCGGCGGTTCAGGTCCTGGATCAGCAGGTCCACGATGCCGGAAATCTCCTGCCGGGTCAGGGGCTTGTAGAACACGATCTCGTCCAGCCGGTTCAGGAATTCGGGGCGGAAGTGGCGCTTGAGCATCCCCTCCACCTCCTCCTTGGTTTGGGCCGTAATCTGGCCGTCCGGGCCGATGCCGTCCAGGATGGCGGTGGAGCCCAGGTTGCTGGTAAGGATGATGATGGTATTTTTAAAGTCCACAGTGCGGCCCTGGGAGTCGGTAATCCGGCCGTCGTCCAGCACCTGTAGCAGGATGTTGAACACGTCGGGATGGGCCTTTTCCACCTCGTCGAACAGCAGCACCGAATAGGGATGCCGCCGCACCGCCTCGGTGAGCTGGCCGCCCTCCTCGTAGCCCACGTATCCCGGAGGCGCTCCGATCAGGCGGGATACCGAGAACTTTTCCATGTACTCGGTCATGTCGATGCGGATCAGGTTCTTTTCGTCGTCGAACAGCGCCTGGGCCAGCGCCTTGGCCAGCTCGGTCTTGCCCGCGCCGGTGGGGCCCAGGAACATGAAGGAGCCGATGGGCCGGCCCGGGTCCTGGATGCCCGCCCGGGAGCGCAGGATGGCCTCGCTCACCGACTGCACCGCCTCGTCCTGGCCGATCACCCGCTCATGGAGAATGGCGGGCAGGCGCAGCAGCTTTTCCCGTTCCCCCTCCATCAGCCGGGACACCGGTATGCCGGTCCACCGCCCCACGATGCGGGCGATTTCCTCTTCGGTCACCTTGTCCCGCAGCAGGCTGTCGCCGCCCTTGCGGCTTTCGGCCAGGGCCTCTTCCTCCTGCAGCTGGCGCTGGAGCTCGGGCAGGCGTCCATACTTGAGCTCGGCGGCCTTGTTCAGGTCGTACTGGCGCTGGGCCACCTCGATTTCCCCGTTCACCTTCTCCATTTCTTCCCGGATTTTCTGCACCTTGCCGATGGCGTCCTTCTCCCGCTCCCACTTGGCCTTCATGCCGGCGAACCGCTCCCGCATATCCGCCAGCTCCTTTTGCACCTCCTTGAGATGCTCCTGGCCCACCCGATCGGTCTCCTTTTTCAGGGCGGCCTCCTCGATCTCGTGCTGCATGATGCGCCGGCTCAGCTCGTCCAGCTCGGCGGGCATGGAATCCATCTCGGTGCGGATCATGGCGCAGGCCTCGTCCACCAGGTCGATGGCCTTGTCGGGCAGAAAGCGGTCGGAGATGTACCGGTTGGACAGCACCGCGGCGGCGATCAGCGCCTGGTCCTGGATTTTGACGCCGTGGAACACCTCGTAGCGCTCTTTCAGGCCACGCAGGATGGAGATGGTGTCCTCCACGGTGGGCTCGTCCACCATTACCGGCTGGAACCGGCGCTCCAGGGCCGGGTCCTTCTCGATGTACTTGCGGTACTCGTCCAGGGTGGTGGCGCCGATACAGTGCAGCTCGCCCCGGGCCAGCATGGGCTTGAGCAGGTTGCCCGCGTCCATGGAGCCCTCGGTCTTGCCCGCCCCCACGATGGTGTGCAGCTCGTCGATAAAGAGGATGATCTTGCCCTCGCTCTTCTTGATCTCCGCCAGCACCGCCTTGAGCCGCTCCTCGAATTCGCCCCGGAACTTGGCCCCGGCGATCAGCGCGCCCATGTCCAGGGCGAACAGCTGCCGGTCCTGCAGGTTTTCCGGCACGTCGCCCCCCACAATGCGCTGGGCCAGGCCCTCGGCGATGGCGGTCTTGCCCACGCCGGGCTCGCCGATCAGGCAAGGGTTGTTTTTGGTTTTTCGGCTGAGGATGCGGATCACGTTGCGGATCTCCGCGTCCCGGCCGATCACCGGGTCCAGCTTCTGCTTGCGGGCCATCTCCACCAGGTCCTGGCCGTACTTCTTCAGCACGTCGTAGGTGCCCTCGGGGGTGTCGCTGGTCACCCGGGCGTTGCCCCGTACCGACTGCAACGCCTTGAGCACGTCGTCCTTGCGGATGCCGAAGCGCTGGAAAATATCCTTCATGGCGTCGTTGCCGGTGTCCATCAGGGAGAGCAGGATATGCTCCACCGATACGTACTCGTCCTTCATGCGCCCGGCCAGGGCCTCAGCCTCGGTGAGGGCGCGGTCCACGTCCTGGGCCACATAGATTTTCCCCTGTTCCCGGCCCGGGCCGGATACCTTGGGGATGCGGGCGATGGCCTGTTCGCAGGCCTGGATCACCTGCTGGGGCTCGGCCCCCAACTTTTGCAGCAATTCGGGAATCAGCCCGCCCTCCTGGTCCGCCAGGGCGTAGAGCAGGTGGGCCTGTTCGATCTGCTGGTTTTGATACTGGACGGCGATATTTTGCGCGCTCTGGATGGCCTCCAGAGATTTTTGCGTGAATTTCTGTGCGTTCATGGATAAGCCTCCCCTCAAAGGTTTGTTTGACTTTCTTTGACTATTATAGAAGAGGCGGAGGACTTTGTCAAATGAATTTTCCGTTAATCCTGGCAAAAATCCAGGGACCATGGGGAGCGCCCAGAGGGGGCTGGGGAAGGGAGGGAGGCGGCGGGTCCAAGGGGAGAACCGGGCGGGGAGGGGAGAGGATGCCCCGGGCATAGAAGGCGCCCGGACCCGCAAAGGGGCCCGGGCGCCTGGAGGAGAGAGCGCGATCAGTAGTTCTCACAGTTGAGCTCGAAGTAGCTCTGGGGATGGTTGCAGGTGGGGCAGACTTCCGGGGCGGAGACGCCCACCACGATATGGCCGCAGTTGCGGCATTCCCACACCTTGACCTGGCTCTTGGCGAACACCTGGGCGGTTTCCACGTTGCGCAGCAGGGCGCGGTAGCGCTCCTCGTGGTGCTTTTCGATGGCGGCCACCAGGCGGAACTTGGCGGCCAGCTCGGGGAAGCCCTCCTTGTCGGCGGTTTCGGCGAAGCCCGCGTACATGTCGGTCCACTCGTAGTTTTCGCCCTGGGCGGCGTGGAGCAGGTTCTGGGCGGTGTCGCCCAGGCCGTCCAGCTCCTTGAACCACAGCTTGGCGTGCTCCTTCTCGTTTTCGGCGGTCTTGAGGAACAGGGCGGCGATCTGCTCGTAGCCTTCCTTCTTGGCTACGGAGGCGAAATAGGTGTACTTGTTCCGGGCCTGGGACTCGCCGGCGAAGGCGGCTTCCAGGTTCTTTTCGGTCTGGGTTCCGGCGTACTTGTTTCCCGCCTTGGGCGCTTCCTCTACCTTTTCAAAGGCCGAGGCGGGCGCCTTGCATACCGGGCAGGTGAACCCTTCGGGCAAAGATTCGCCCTCGTAGATGTAACCGCATACCTTGCACTTCCACTTGCTCATCTTTTTCTCCTCCACTTTTTGTTGATTTTCGCTCTCGTTGCAGGGGATCAGCTCCAGCAGCTTGCGGGCCGCGTCCACGGGAAACTGAGGGGAGGGCGGATTGTCCACCCATTTCTTAAGTAGGTCATGGGTGTTGCCGCTCTGGGGCAGCATATAGCCCGCCTCCCGGAGTAAATCCTCGTTCACCAGGCGGATGGACTTGGCCGCGGCGGTCATCAGCCGGTACAGCCCGTCGCTCTGGGCGGACTGGGCCAACTGAAGGGCCAGCTTTTCCCCCTGGGCCTTGTTCACCGCCAGGGCATTGGCCAGGCCGGTCACCGGGGCGGCCTTTTTCTGCTGGGGCGGGTACTGGACCGGCACCATGGAGATGGCGGCGCTGGGACAGGCGTTGGCGCAAACGCCGCAGCCGATGCACTTGCTGACGTCGATGATGCTGTTCTCCGTATCCGTAGCCCCTGTGGGACATACGTACAGGCACAGGCAGTCCTTGGTACACAGGCGCAGGTTCCTCACGGCATACTGCTTCACGGTTCAGCCCCTCCCTTCTATTTCTTCAAACTTCCACGCCGGCACCTTGCACACCGGGCACAGCGCCGGGGCCTGGTCGCCTATGTAGATAAAGCCGCACACCGTACACACCCATACTTGGGTGTTCTCCAGGAGGGATTCGCCCTCCTGCTGGTAGCGTTTCAGCAGGGTGGACAGGATGCCGGTGACCTTCTCTCCCCAGGTGCAGATGCGCAGGGCGCCCCGGTCCCCCTCCCCCTGGGCGCTGGCCCGCAGGGCGGGATAGCCCGCGTCCAGATCCTCCTGGACCATGGCGGCCAGGCGGTCCAAATCCCCGTTCTCCACCTGGGGCGCGGCCGCGGCGAAGAAGCCGGCGATTTCCCGGAACAGGGCGGCCTCCTGGTCCTTGTATTGCTTCTCGCAGCCCCGGGCCAGGTTGGAGCACAGGGCGGCCAGCGCCCCGGCGGACAGCCGCTCCATGCCCTGATGGATGGGGGCGGGGGCGGGCTTGGGCTGGGCCTCCGCCGCGCCTTGGGGGGCGAAGGAAGCCTTGCTGGCGCCGCACAGGGGACAGACCCAGGTGTCCGGCAGGCTGGCAAAGGGCCGGCCCTCCTTCGCCTCGTCGTAGATGTAGCCGCAGATTTTACAGATCCATTTTCCCACGGTTTGTCCTCCTTTCAGATGGTTGCTTGGACTGGCTCTCTTGTTGGCAGCTTTCGCACAGGTAGATCAGCTTCAGGTCGTAAGCCAGGATGGGCACGTTCACCTGCTTTTGCAGCTGCTCGGTCAGGTCGGCCAGGTTGATGTCCAGCAATTTCCCGCACCTGGCGCACACCAGGTGGTCGTGCTTGTCCGTCCGGTCGTACCGGTCGGCCATGCCCGGGTGGGATACCTTGCGGATCTGCCCGGCGGCCCACAGCTTGTTCAGGTTGTTGTATACCGTGGCGGGCGCTACGGCGGGATAGACCTGCCGCAGCGCCTCCAACACCTGTTCCGCCGTCATGTGGTTTCTGGATTGGGCGATGATTTCCAGGATTTTTGCCGCGTATTTGGTCATAGGACCTCTTTAAAAATTAGAATTATTCTAAAAATAATATACCACATCGCCCCTCAAATGTCAAGGGGGAAAAGGGGCCGGCGGCGGGAGGGAGAACGCGCCGCCGGCCAGGAAAAGCGCTATGGATTTATTCAGGGGGCTATGGTATAATCAGCTGGCCCATCGGGACAGAAACCGGCATAGGAGGGAAAAATGAAAGCATTTCTGAATAAGATTAGGACCCCCGAAATCAGTATGCTGGCGGGGTACTATTTGTATTGCCATTACGTCCTGGGCTTTTTGCCAAGGGCCTATATGGTAGATTATCGCCCTAGTCTCTATTTTTTTGAAAGGAACAATCTTTATGAATGAATACAAATGGAAAAGCCATATTGCTCGGTTTTTATCTGCGCAAACAATATCCCTGTTGGGTTCATCTATTGTTCAATATGCAATAATTTGGTATATCACATTAACAACTTCTTCCGGGAAAATGATAACCCTCTCCACTTTATGCGGGTTCTTACCGCAAATATTGATTTCCCTCTTTGCAGGAGTATGGATTGATCGTTATAGCCGAAAAGGGATTGTGATGATAACGGATTGCTTTATTGCAAGTGCTACTCTGATATTAGCTGTATTTTTTCTTACTGGACACAAGAATATCGAATTGCTTTTAGTTGTTTTAGCAATCCGGTCTGCCGGGACGGGAATACAAACTCCAGCAGTAAATGCAATTATCCCCCAAATAGTTCCACAAAAATATCTAATGCAAGTTAATGGATTTAACAGCACTTTATCATCAATTATTATGTTTGTTTCTCCGGCTATTAGCGGTGCTATTCTGTCGATAGCAACATTAGAAGCAACTTTATTTATTGATATTTTTACTGCTTTAGTTGGAGTGAGTATAACCTCAACGGTTCCAGTAAAGCCCTTAAATATCGAAGTCAGAATGACCAAATCACATTTCACAGAAATGAAGGAGGGCGCGGTCTATCTAAAGAATCATACTTTTATGAGCAGACTGCTGATTTTTCAATTACTCATTTTATTTCTAATTAGTCCATCTGCTTTTTTAACCCCGCTCATGGTAAGCAGAACATTTGGAACAGAAGTTTGGCGCTTAACCATGAGTGAAATGACATATAGTTTTGGAATGATTATTGGAGGAGCAATTATTACATCATGGGGTGGTTTTAAGAAAAAACTGAATACTACATTAGTGGCAGGTGGAGTTTATGGTATGCTGATGATAGGGTTAGGAATTTCTCCTGTATTCATAGTTTATTTAATTTTTAATGTGCTAATAGGAATTACATCTCCTTGCTATAATACTCCGATTACAGCGTCTATCCAAGAGAAAGTTGAGCAGGAAATGCAAGGGCGCATATTCAGCTTCATGCAGATTGCCAATTCTTGTGCATTACCGTTAGGCATGATATTTTTTGGACCACTCGCTGACATTATAAATATCCAATCTCTTTTAATTATTTCTGGAATTTTAGTTTTTAGTATATCAACATTCGTATATATAAGGAGAGGCTTTTACGAATAATTTTGAAGATTACAAAGTCCATATCCAGTACACATTCAATGCATTTTGTAAGGTTGTCATTCGTCACGCCGCCATAGACCAAATTTTGAAGCTGCGCCGGAGGTGGGAACGGGAAGTTTCCCTTGACTATCTGATGAATGAGAGGTTTGTCCAGCTTGCCGAGCCGGAACAGCTTGAAGAACATCTTTTTACCGCCTGCGGCCAGACCGCCGTTCTGTACCATGCGGAACTTGCCGCCGCCCTTGCCCGTTTGCCGGAGCAGACACAGGAAGAAATTTTCCGCTATTACTTC
>DVHZ01000186.1 GCA_018711685.1 Candidatus Excrementavichristensenella intestinipullorum
CCCCTCGCTGGCCCCGGAAGCCCCTGCCGCCGGTTCCTTTCCGGTTTCAGGGCCAAGGATGCCGCCCTCAGGCGGGAAATAACCCGGCGGCCATCTCCATCGCGGCATCCGCCATCAGGCGATGACCCCGACTGTTGGGATGAATGCCGTCCAGACACATCACGTCCTCATCCCGTACGCTCTCCAAAAAGACATCCCGTATGGGCAGACACAAGCAATCCATGGCTTTGGCCGCTCGGACAACCAAGGAGGAATAAAATTCCTGCCAACGGTAAATGCGCTCGGGCACACCGATAAACTTTAGGATGTTTTCCCTACTTAGCCCGTTGCGGGTGATCCAATTCAGGTACCGGTGGGCGTCCAAGGGGGGCAACGTACATAGCACTGGCGTCCCGCCCCGCCGCCTTACCAGGCTCACCAATTGCTCCAGGGTAAAGGAAAAGGCTTCCGCCGGCGTATGGCACAGATGCTCTTCCCCCGGCGCCTCCGCCACCGCACGCCAGTCGAAATCGCAGTCGTTTCCCCCGTATTCCAGCACCACGATTCTGCCCGTCAAGTCCTGCTCCTGAGCGCGCAGCGCCTCCAGTCCCTGGGGCGCGGTACGGGCCATCTGGGAAAAGTTCTTTACCGGGACCAATATCTTTTGACTCAGCAGCGCCACCGCGCTGTCTTTGAGCAGCACGTAACGTTTGCGCGCCTCGTCGTAGATCACGCCCCGCATGATGGAGTCGCCCCATATTTGGATTTCCTTGCAGAGCATATACTTGTCACCACCGCAACATCTAGTTTCTTAAACTATATTACACCATGGCGGCCCCATTGTCAATAGGACGGCTCTGTTCAATTATGGCTTCCTCATGACAATTTCTTTTCATTATCAGACGAGCCTATCCGGCCTGTTGTCCCCCCTGCGGCAGCTGTGCTATAATGGGGCAAATCCACGGAGGAAAAGTCAACTATGGACGATCTTAAAAGAAAGAAATTACTATCCGCCCTGGGTATCGGGCTGTTTGTAGCTGCGCTGGCAGTAGCGGCCGCCCTATTGTGGAAGCCCTTGGTGGGTTTTTTTTCCGAGCCCCAAAATCTGCGCAATTGGGTGGAGCGCAACGCCCTATGGAGCCGGCTTGGGTTTATGCTGCTTACGGCGATTCAGGTCATCGTAGCGGTGATTCCCGGGGAGCCCTTTGAAATCGCCGCCGGATACGCTTTCGGCGCTTTAGAAGGAACCCTGTTGTCCATGGGCGGCATTGTGCTGGGCAGCATAGCGGTATTTTTGTTCGTGCGCAAATTTGGCCTTCGGGCAGTGCGGGTGTTCTTCCCCCAGGAAAAGATTGATAAACTGCGCTTTCTGCGGGACCAGAAGCGCCTTACTCGGATAGCCTTTTTGCTCTTTCTCATCCCCGGTACGCCCAAAGACATCATGACCTACTGCGTAGGCCTAACCAATATGAAGCTGAGCACCTGGATGGTGATCTGCACCCTGGCCCGCATTCCCTCCATTCTCACCAGCACCCTGGGCGGCGATGCCCTGGGCACAAAAAACCTATGGGGCGCGGCGGCCATCTTCATCGCTACCGCGCTGCTCAGTCTAGGCGGCCTATGGCTATACAGCCGGATAAACCGAACCAGCGATCCAAAGGAAGGTTCTTCCTGATTGCTTTCCTTGCCGGACCAACGCCGCCGGGCTAACGGGCCGCCCGAGGGGCCCGTCAGCCCGGCGGCGGGCATCCGAAGGGCGGGAGCAAAGCCCCCGCCCTTGGGATGCCCCATTGCGGATTCAAATTGCTTCTGCGTCAGTTCTCATTTTCTTACAGCATCACGATGATGGGTTGCCCTACCTCCAGGTCTTCTTTGCCTCCATTAACCGCGGTAATGCGGCTGAGCGGCAATTGATACCGCTTGCCCACCGACCAAGCGCTTTCGCCGGGGGCCGGCCAATGGATAACCAAACCGGCGGGACGGGCGGGAGCGGGCTCCTGCTGGATGCTCTGGGCCGCGTCTACCCGGCTCAAGAGGCGGTAGCATCCGGTAAAGACCAGGGCGCAACGCACCTCCAGCCTATCGCTCATTAAAGCAGCTGCCTCCACGCCAGCGGCGGCTACCCGTACCCAAGCCTCCTGAGGCCATTCCCCCTGGCAAGTCACGCAGAAGGGCAATTCCCCCCGAGCGGCGCGAATTTGTTCGCTGCCTCCGGTCAGGTATAACGCCTTCACGTCCAGGGCGCCTTCCACCTGGGTAGCTCCCCCGGCGGCGCTCCACTGGCTGATTACCGGCCGCACCCGTACGCCCAGCACGGTTCCCGCCCCCGGTGCGCCGTCGGGCAACAGCAGGGTGCCCCGAAACGCTTCCTGCACGTCGATGGCCTGGCTGCCCGTGGCCAGGGCCAAGGGTTGCCGATGGCAGATAATCTGGGTATCCCCCGTAGCGTAGGCGTCCATTAATGCGGTGGCGCAGTCCTGGGCGTCCGCCCGCACGGTCACCGCCACCTGGGCCTCCAAGGTGAGCACCGCGCCTTCTTCCTCATCGCTTCCCGGAGACACGGAGGTGGTTAGGTGTTTGACTTGCGCGTCGGCGGCCACATTGGCGGTGAGCCATTCTGGCAGCTCCACCAGTTGTTCAAAGGGCATCACTACCTTAACCAAGGCTACCGGCCTGGCGCTGACGCCGGTTCCGATGAGCACCTCCGCCTGCACGTCGCCGGTCACCTTCACGCCGCCTAGATCGGGGCTCACCTGACCTAACCGGGCTTGCCCCCAATCCATGAGGGCCACCCTGGCGTCCAGGGCGGGGGGCAAAGCCACCTCCTGGCGCACCTGCGCCTGAGCCTCGGATTCCGCCGCCAGCTTGCTGGAGCACAATTCGGCAAACTGCACTTGGGCATCATCCACGCCGCTCAACTGGCTGATCAGGTCCACCGTTTCCAATTCCAGGGCCTGCACTTGGATGGTGATGGCGCAGGTAAAGCGCATACGCCCATTTTCATATTCCGCCTCTACCGATTCCACCACCCCTTGTACCCGGATGATGGACCGGGCGGTGACGCCGGGCAGGTCTACTACCTCGCTCACCCCGGTCTGGGCGGCCACGGCACGAGCCGCAGCGGATTCGCCCTGGCTGTATACGGCCTGGCAATATACCGTGCCGTCCACCACCACCCGGTCGGTTTGGGCCTCGGCGGCATCGATGGAGAAAGACGCTTCCTCCATCAGCACCTCGATGACCTCCCGTCCGGCTCCGGGCACCGCGGTTTCCGCACTGGCCAACGCCTGCAGCGAGGCTTGCCCGATCACCTTTTCCACTTCAATCGTCTGCTTGACCACGTTTGCTTCCATGGCTAAGGCCTCCTCCCACCCCATGACAGTTTGCTAAACCCTATGCGTGGCTCAGGAGTGCTATGCCCTGGGCGCGGAGCTTCTCCGCCAAAATAGCTCCCGCCGTTTTCTCCGTTCCAGGGCGTGTTGGGGGAAGGTTCGCGCGGTCTTGAAATTCTCTATGGCTTTTGGGGCGTTTTTTTGCTACAATAGAGCAGGACGGCCAAATTCAACAAGGAAGGACGTAATGAGTCCATGGCATTGGAGCAATGGTTCTTATGGTTCATGGCCTATAGCTTTATAGGCTGGGCTTATGAATCCATTCTGTGCTCCATCGTGGGCAAGCGGTTGGTCAACCGTGGGTTTCTGAACGGCCCGGTATGTCCCATTTATGGTACCGGCGCCGTGGCGGTGGTCTGGGCCCTGGGCTCTTTCCGGGATCAGGTGGCGGTGCTGTTTTTGCTCAGCGCCTTTCTCACCACCACCCTGGAATACCTCACCAGCTGGGTCATGGAAAAGCTGTTTCACGCCCGATGGTGGGATTATTCCGGCAGGCTGCTGAACATCCACGGCCGGGTCTGCCTGCTGGGCTTTACCGCCTTCGGGACTATGGCGGTGCTGGTGGTGCGCTATGTTCAGCCCTGGCTGGCTGGTCTAACCGGCAGGCTGAGCGCCACGGCTGTCCACGTGCTGTGCGTCCTGCTGGCGGCGGCCCTGGCGGCTGATATCGCCATGACCCTCACCACGGTGCTGGGCCTGGACAAACTGCTTCGCCGCTTCCGGGAGGCCCTGAGTGCGGAAATGGTAGATTTTGCCTGGCCCAAGGGTCTGCACCGTTTTCAGATTAAGCGGCTGTCCTTGGCTTTCCCCAAACTGCGCTCTACCCGCTATCCCGTTCAGTGGCAAAAAATGCGGGAGCATCTTAACGCCAAGCGCGAACAATTCAACGCCAAGCGCGAGCAATTGACCAATAAACTGGAGGAGATGATAAAATGAACGACTACTTGCTGTTCGCCGACGCCACCGCGGACCTGCCCGCCGACCTCGTTGAGCGCTACCAGGTGCGCTACTTGCCCATGGAAGTGGAGATCAGCGGGGAAACCATATCCTTTTGCGCCGACTGGACGGCAGAGCAGAGCCATGCCTTCTACGAAAGGCTGCGGTCCGGCGAAAACGCCACCACCACTCAAATAACCCCTTTCGTGTACGAAAGCATATTCGCCCCCGTGCTGGAGGCGGGGCAGGATATCCTGTACATCTGCTTCTCCTCGGGGTTGAGCAACACCATTAGCTCGGCCCAGCTGGCGGCGGAAACCCTGCGGGAGCGCTATCCCCAGCGTTCCATCCAGATCGTGGACTCCCTCGCCGCCACCTATGGCGAGGGCCTGGTGGTGGTTTACGCCGGGCGCAACCGGGAAGCGGGCATGGACCTGGAGCAAAACGCCGCCTGGCTTCGGGAGCATATCGGCTGCTTCGCCCACTGGTTTACCGTAGATGACCTGATGTTCCTCAAGCGGGGCGGGCGCATTTCCGCCGCCACCGCCATGCTGGGCACCGCCCTCAAGCTCAAACCTGTGATGCATGTGGACATGGAGGGCCACCTGATTCCTGTGGACCGGGTGCAAGGCCGGAAAAATTCCCTGAAGGCCCTGGCCAAGAAGATGGTGGAGACCCATCTGCCCCAAGGATTGGACTTGGTGATGATCGGCCATGGCGATGCGGAAGCGGACGCTCAATTCTTGGCCCAGCGCTTGAAGGAGGCCCTGCCTATCCAGCGCCTAGAGGTGCTGCCCATTTGCCCCGTCATCGGCGCTCATTCCGGCCCCGGCACCATCGCCCTGTTCTTCTTTGCCAAGAATCGCTAAGCCTTATCGGAAACCGTCCCGGCCTTCCTTCCCGCCCGGCTTTGCGCACCTTTACCCAGCTGCGGCAGGATGTAAGGCTCTTTTCGCTGTCCCTGGCGAAAAGCGGCCCGGCACGACTCCGCCTGGCCGTAAACCGCCAGGGGCAGAGTGCGCTGCTTCTCAGCTTTGGGGCCCAGCGCAGCCCGCCTATCCGTATGCTAGATTCAAACGCAAGCAAGGAGGTATCTTGGTGAAGCGGCTGATTTGTGTGTTTCTCCTCTTGATCCTGCTTTCCTGCCCGGCCTTGGCTCAACCCCAGCGGGTGGTTTCCCTGCTGGGTTCCTTTGCGGAAGCCTGGGCGCTGGCGGGGGGAGAACTGGTAGGCGTCACCGAGGACGCCGTCAGCGAGCGGGGCATGGCGCTAGATGCCGGCGTCCAAATTATCGGAACCACCAAGGCCCCCAATCTGGAGCTCATTTTGGCTCTGGAGCCCGATCTGGTACTCTATTCCACCGAAATCGCGGGGCAAGTGGAGCTGTCTCCGGTTCTAGAGGAATTGGGTATACCGGTCAGGGGATATCATGTGGCCACCTATTTGGACTACATGGCCATGATGGAGGAACTATGCGGCCTGACTGGCCGGCCCGACTTGCTGGAGGGCCAGCAGGAAACGGTTCAGCAGCCCATTGAGTCCCTGATGGAAGCCGCCCAACAATGCCCCGCTTACGGCGTCCACACAGCGCTGCTGCTTCGGGCTTACTCTACCGGCGTCAAGGCCAAGAGCGCGGACAACCTGGCCGGGGCCATGCTTCAGGACATGGGGCTTTTGAATATCGCCGGGGACGCGGACGCGCTGCTGGAAAATCTGACCCTGGAGGCCATTCTCCAGGCCGACCCGGACTACGTCTTTATCGTCACCATGGGCGAGAGCCAAGAAAAGGCCCTGGACGCCCTGGAGCAGTCCTTAACCGGCAATCCCGCCTGGCAGGGCTTGTCGGCGGTGCAGGGGGACCGGGTGGTGGTGTTGGACCGCACCCTGTTCCACCTCAAGCCCAACGCCCGGTGGGCCCAGGCCTACCAATTCCTGTACGATCTGCTCTATGCCCAGGATGAAGGCTGAGCGCTGCCCCCGCCTGGGGACCCGCCCCTTGACCGCTCTGCTGGCCGTTTTGCTGGCAGGGCTGTGCTTGTTCAGCCTGTCGGTGGGGGCCAGCAGTTTGTCTCCCGCCCAGTCCCTGGCCGCGCTGCTGGGCCGGGGCGAAGATATAGCCCGGCGCATCGTGCTCTACGTGCGCCTGCCCCGGCTGTTGGGCGCACTGCTGGCGGGCAGCGCTTTAGCCCTGGCGGGGGTATTGCTCCAGCGGGTCCTCCTCAATCCTCTGGCCGCCCCCAGCGTCATCGGCGTCAACGCAGGGGCCGGGCTGTTCGCCCTGTGCGCCATGGCCTTTTTCCCCGCTCATCCGGGTCTGACGCCCCTGGCCGCCTTTGCCGGAGCCCTGGTTTCCGCGCTAACGGTATACGCCTTGGCCCAGCTTACCGGCGCTTCCCGCTCCTCCATCGTGTTGGCCGGGGTGGCGGTATCCAGCCTGCTGGGCGCGGTGATGGACGCCATCGTCACCCTGATCCCCGACGCCGCCGGAGCTCGCTCCGCCTTCTCCATCGGCGGCTTCGAGAGCGTCACCCTAGATCAATTGAGATTCGCCCTCCCCTTATGCTCGGCTGGAGCCGTCCTGGCCTGGCTATTGCGCCGGGAAAGCGGCATTCTGGCATTGGGCGACGAGACCGCTCGAGGGCTGGGCGTACGGGTAGGCGCGGTGCGCTTAGCCCTGGTTGCCGCCGCCGCGCTGCTGGCCGGAGGCGCGGTGAGCTTTGCCGGGCTGCTGGGCTTTGTGGGGCTGATTACCCCCCACGCCGCCCGGGCTATGGTTCGCGGGGAAGATGGGATTATGCCCTTGAGCATGGTTTTGGGCGCTCTGCTCACCACCCTGTGCGACCTGATCGCCCGCACCCTGTTCGCCCCCTACGAGCTTCCGGTGGGCGTGGTGCTGGCCTTCCTGGGAGCGCCCTTCTTCCTGTACCTGCTGTTTCGCGGCAAGAGGAGCAATCGCCATGATGGAACTTAAGGACCTGTGCGCGGGTTATGGCGGCGAGGACCGGCTGCGCCATGTCTCCCTCCGCTTCCAGGCCGGATGCCTTACCGGCCTCATCGGGCCCAACGGTTCGGGCAAAAGCACCTTGATCAAAGCCTGTGCCGGGCAGCTTCGACCCAGTCATGGCCAGGTCTTGCTGGAGGGCCTCTCCATCGCCGGGATGGGGCCCCGGGCCCTGGCCCGGCGGCTGGCCTATATGCCCCAGATGCGAGGCGCTCCCGCCATGACCGTGCGCCAGCTGGCCGCCCACGGCCGTTATCCCCATCTGGGGTTCGGTCGCGCCCTCTCCTGCGCCGATTGGCGCCAGGTGGACTGGGCCCTGGAACGCGCCGGCATCACCGCCTATGCGGCTAGACCGGTCGCCTCTCTCTCCGGCGGCGAGCGCCAGCGGGCCTATTTGGCCATGCTCCTGGCCCAGGATACCCCGTTGCTGCTGTTGGACGAACCCACCGCCTTTCTGGATATCCGTCATCAGTTTTCCCTCATGGATTTACTCCAGCAATTGGCTCGGGAGGGCAAAACCGTGGTAGTGGCCCTTCACGAGCTGGGCCTGGCCCTGAGCTATTGCCAGCGCCTGCTGCTGCTGAAGGATGGCCTTCCCCTGGCCTGGGGCCCTCCAGGCCAGGTCTATCAGAGCGGCCATATTCAGGAGGCTTTTGGCGTCAACGTGATCCAGGCTGCCCCCGGACAATATCTATTCTCTAGCCGCGACAAATCCTAAGCCGCTATTGTTCCATATGTACCCGTACCGTAAACCGACAC
>DVHZ01000022.1 GCA_018711685.1 Candidatus Excrementavichristensenella intestinipullorum
CCCCGGCCCCCCGCCCCCCGGGTCAGCGCGTCTCGCGGCGCTTTTTTTCTCGTGAGGCTGGGTTAGTCTTCCGGGTTCAGGGTGAGGGACAGGGTGAGGGTCTGCCACTGGTCCAGGGGTTGGCTGGTGGCCGGGTCAAAGTAGCGGCACACCTCCAGGGCGATCTGCTGGCCGAACTGGCAGCCGTCCAGCAGGGCGACCAGCTGGTTGGTGGTCTCGATGCGCGTCCCGTCCAGGCTGAGGATGATGTCGCCCGGCTGGACGCCCGCCAGGGCGGCGGGGCCGCCGGCCTCCACTTCCACCACCTGGGCGCCCATGGGCGGGTAATTGCGCAGGGGCTGTTCCGGCCCCTCCAGGGTGACCACGGTGACCCCCAGCCGGGGCCGGGACACGTAGCCCTTTTCCACCAATTGTTCAAACACCGGCTTCACCGTATTGATGGGCACGGCAAAGCCCAGCCCCTCGTAGACGGTGGTCATGTCGTACATCAATTTCAGGGTGGGAATGCCGATGAGCTGGCCCCGGTAGTTGAGCAGCGCGCCGCCGGAATTGCCGGTATTGATGGCCGCGTCGGTCTGGATGACCTTGACCGAGCGGGTGAAGTTGCCCGCGCTCACGTCCTCCCGGTCCAGGGCGGAAATTACCCCCACGGTCACCGAGCCCACCAGCACGGTGCCGCTGCTGTCCCCCGGATTGCCGATGGCGATGGCCAGTTCCCCGATCTGGAGCTGGTCCGAATCCCCCATGGGCACGGGCTGGGCGTCGATCTCCCCCTCCACCTGGAGCACCGCCAAATCGGTTCCGCTGTCCGTGCCCAGGATGCGGGCGGGCAGGGTATCGCCTTCCAGCAAGGTGACTTCCACCTTGTCGCAGTTCTCCACGATGTGGTTGTTGGTGATGATATAGCCCCGTTCGTCCACGTACACCCCGGAGCCGGCGGCCAGCAGGCGATACACCGTGCCGGCTTCCTGGGTCCACTGGCCCTGGTAGGCGCAGACCTGGACCACCGCCGGGCGCACCGCCTGGACGATGGCGGGCACCGGGTTATCCTGGGCGTAAACCGCCTCGTAGCCCGGCGCCTGGGCCAGGGCCGCCGGCCCGGCGGCCAGCAGCGCCAGGACGGCAGCGGCGGCGATGAGGATTTTCAGGTTCTTGTTCTTGCTCATGGAAGCGCCCTCATTTCTTACGGTCCTTTGGTCCTTTTCCCCGATTGGCGCAGGAGCGGGGAGCTGGGGCGGCTGGGGCCGCCCCAGCTCAGGGCAGCGCCCGCATTTCCCGCTTGGCGCCTTTGCTGTCGCTGACGGCCAGCCAGAAGGTGAAGGTGGTCAAGCCGTCCTGACTGGCGACCTGTATCTTCTGCCCGTGCTGCTCCAGGATCTTGCGCACGATGGCCAGGCCCAGCCCGGTGCCCATGCCCGCGGTATGGGCCTTATCCGCCTTATAGAACCGGTCGAAGACGTGAGGTAAATCCTCGGCGGAGATGCCCTGACCGGTATTGCTCACCGCCACCCGGCACAGCCCGCCCTCCAGGGCGGCGGCCAGGCCGATGCGGCCGCCCTGGGGGGTAAACTTCACCGCGTTGTCCAGCAGGTTGGTGATCACCTGGCGGATGCTGTCCTCGCCGGCGCACACGGTTACCGCCTCGCCGGGCAGAGCCACGTCCACCTGGATATC
This sequence comes from Candidatus Excrementavichristensenella intestinipullorum, assembly GCA_018711685.1. Lineage (GTDB taxonomy): Bacteria > Bacillota > Clostridia > Christensenellales > Aristaeellaceae > Excrementavichristensenella > Excrementavichristensenella intestinipullorum. The sequence goes on from DVHZ01000022.1 coordinate 1,675, forward strand.
CTTTTCGTCGATGCGGCCCTCGAACTTGAGCAATTCCACCCGCAGCAGTTCGCACAGGTCGAAATCGGTCTTATTGAGGGGGGCTACCCCCGACTCCATGCGGCTCAGGTCCAGCAGTTCCCCCACCAGGCGGGCCAGCCGCCGGGTCTCCTCCAGCACGATATTCAGGTATTTATCCCACTGATCCCGGGGGACGGTGCCGTCCAGGATGCCCTGGACATAGCCCCGGATGCAGGTGAGGGGAGAGCGCAGCTCGTGGGACACGTTGGCCACGAAACTGCGGCGGGACTGCTCCAGCCCGGCCAAGTCCCGGGCCATGCTGTTGAAGGCATCGGCCAGGTCCATCATCTCCTGGTCGCCCCGGATGTGTACCCGGGTGTCCAGCTTGCCCTGGGCGAAATCCACCACCGCTTGGTGGATCTGGTGCAGGGGATCGCTCTGCCGGCGGGCGATGAGGAAGGAGAGCACGGCGCCCAGCAGCATGGCGGCGGCGGTGGCGATGGCGGCGTTGACCACCATGTCGGAATAGTCCACCGACAGGGATTCGGTGGAGATGTGCAGAAGCACAGCGCCCCCCACCCAGCCGGTATTGTCCCGCCAGGGCACGCCCACGGTGACGATATGGGGCCCCAGCTGGGGGATCAGGCCCTGGACCCGAATCTCCTGGCCGGAGAGCACCTTGTTGATTTCGGCCACCACGGCGGGATCGTTGAGCTGTTCCTGGTCGTACTCGGTATCTCCCACCACCCATACCCGGCGGTTGGCGGAGACCAGCCACACATCGGCGCCGTAAGTCTCCCGGATCTCTACGATTTTCCAGTTGAGGGTATTGGCCAGGGCGGTATCCCGCTGCCAGAAGGAGGCCAGGTCGTACTGGGCCATCATTTGGGCTACGAAGCGGGCTTGCGCCCGCAGCTCGTCCTCCAGGGTCCGCACCCGCTCCTGGCGCATCATCACCACCACCAGCATGGACAGCACCACCGCCGTCACCAGCAGGGTGAGCAGGAACGCCCACAGCAGCCGCCAGAACAACCGGTTGCGCTTGCGCATCATTTCACCTCAAATTTATAGCCCACGCCCCACACCGTCTTGATATTCCAGCCGTATTCTTCGCAGCCGCCCAGCTTTTCCCGCAGCCGCTTTACATGCACGTCCACGGTGCGGGAATCGCCGAAGTAATCGTAGCCCCATACCTGCTCCAGCAGCTGTTCCCGGGTGAACACCTGGCCGGCGTGGTTGGCCAGAAAATATAGAAGCTCCAGCTCCTTGGGGGGCATGTCCAGGCTTTGGCCCCGGTAGTTTACGGTATAGGAGCTGATATTGATGGTGAGGCCGGGGAAGGAAAGCTCTTTTTCCGGCGCATCGGCGCTCTGGTAGCGGCGGATCACCGCCTTGATGCGGGCCACCAGCTCCTTGGGCTCAAAGGGCTTGACGATGTAGTCGTCGGCCCCCAGCTCCAGGCCCAGCACCTTGTCGAAGGTCTCGTCCTTGGCGGTGAGCATGATCACCGGAATGTTGGACACCTTGCGCACCTCCCGGCACACCTGCCATCCATCCATGCCCGGCAGCATCACGTCCAGCAGCATCAGGTTGGGCGGGGAGGCCTTAAATGCCTTCAGGGCGTCGTCGCCCCGTTGGGCGGTGGACACCTCGAAGCCCTCCTTGGTCAGGTATAAATCCACCAAGTGGCTGATATTGGGATCGTCGTCCACCAACAGAATGCGGATTTTGTTCATGAAGCGCCTCCTTGTCCAGGGATCAAAGTTTTATTTCAGGGTGACGATGGTGACGCCGTCCTCGCCCTCGCCGTACCGGCCCAGGCGGAACTCCTTGACGGCGGGATGCTTTTTGAGATGGGCCTGAATGCCCTGGCGCAGCACCCCGGTGCCCTTGCCGTGGATGATGGATACGTTTTTCAGGGAGGCCAGCATGGCTCCGTCCAGGAACAGGTCCACCGAGGTCAGCGCCTCCTCCAGGGTGAGCCCCCGCACGTCGCACTCGCTGGCGGCCTGGCGCATGGCTACGCCCACCCGGCTGGCCGTGGGCTTGGGCTTGGAGGGCTTTTCCCCCTTGACCCGCACCATCTGGCTCACGTTGGCCTTGAGCTTTAAGGGCCCGGCCTTGACCATGGCGTCCCCCCGGGCGTCGGGGGCGGTGAGCACCACGCCCCGGGTGTTCAGGTGGGTGAGCAGCACGCTGTCCCCTTCCTTCACGTCGGTGGCCGGTTCCCCTTCCGCCGGGGCGGCCTCTCCCAGGTGCTCCCGGGTGCCGTCCAGGGCCTCCTGCAGCTGGCGGCGCATGGCGGCCAGTTCGTGTTCCTTGACAGAGGCATCCCCCTTGCGGGCCTGCTTGAGCTTGCCGATGATCTCCTCGCTCTCCCGCTGGGCCTTGACCAGCACCTGGCGCGCTTCCTCCCGGGCCTTTTTCAGCATGGCGGAGCGCTGCTCCTCCAGTTCCCGGCGCAGCCTGTCGGCCTCGTCCCGTATCTGCTGGGTCTGCTGATGGGCCTGTTCGGCCAGCTCCCGCTCCTTCTGGGCCACCTGGCGGTGGTATTCGGCGTTGGCGATTACGTCCTCAAAGCGCACCTGGTCCTTGCTCAGCCGCTCTCCCGCGTCCTGAATCAGCTTTTCCGGCAGGCCCAGCCGCCTGGATATCTCAAAGGCGTTGGACTTGCCCGGCACCCCGATGGACAGGCGGTAGGTGGGGCGCAGGGTCTTTACGTCGAACTCCACCGAGGCGTTTTCCACACCCGGGGTGGACAGGGCGTAGGCCTTGAGCTCGGCGTAATGGGTGGTGGCCAGCACCGTGGCCTGCCGCCGCTGCAGCTCCCACAGGATGGACACCGCCAGGGCGGCGCCCTCGGTGGGGTCGGTGCCCGCCCCCAGCTCGTCCAGCAGCACCAGGGAATCTCCCCCCGCCTTCTCCAGGATGGATACGATGTTGGTCATGTGGGAGGAGAAGGTGGACAGGGACTGCTCGATGGACTGCTCGTCGCCGATGTCGGCGAACACCTGGGAGAACACCGCCACCTGGCTGCCCGGCCCGGCGGGAATCTGCAGCCCGGCCTGGGCCATCAGGGTGAGCAGGCCGCAGGTCTTCAGGGTGACGGTCTTGCCCCCGGTATTGGGGCCGGTGACCACCAGCTGGCGCACCGGTCCGCCCAGCCACAGGTCGATGGGCACCACCTTGTCCCCGTCGATGAGGGGGTGCCTGGCGGCGATCAGATGGATGCGCCCCTCCCGGTTCAGCTTGGGGGTCACCGCCTTCATGTCCCGCCCCAGCTGGGCCTTGGCAAAGATGAGATCCAGCTGGGCCAGCAGGAGGATGTTGTTCCTGAGCCCGTCCCCGTCCGGGGCCACCCGCCCGGACAGGTCCAGCAAAATCCGCTGGATCTCCTGCTGCTCCTTTGCCGCCCATTGCTTTAAGTCGTTGCCCGCCTCCACCACGGCCAAGGGCTCGATGTACAGGGTCTGGCCGCTGGCCGACTGGTCGTGAACCAGTCCGGGCACGTTCTGCCGGCACTCGGCCTTGACCGGCACCACGTAGCGGCCGTTGCGCACGGTGATGATGGTGTCCTGCAAATACTTGGCCATGGCCGGATTCTTGGCGAACTGGTTCAGCTTGTCCCGCATCTTGTCGTTGAGCAGGCGAATGTGGCGGCGAATGTCGTACAGCTCCGGGCTGGCCCGGTCGGCAATCTCGTCCTCGGACAATATGGCGGTGGCGATCTCCTCCTCCACCCCCCGGTTGGTGGTGAGGCAGGCGCCCATCTGGGTCAGATAGGGCGTGTTCTCCCGGTCGGTGACCAGGGCGGAGCGCACCAAGCGGGAGGTGCGGTACAGCCCCGCCACCTCCAGCAGCGCCTTGGGCGACAACGTGCCCCCGGCCTGGGCGATCTTCAAAAAGCCGGATACGTCGCTGAAATAGCCCATGGGCGAACCGCCCATATAGGCCCGTATGGTATTGGCTTCTTCGGTCTGGGCTTGGAGCAAAGCCGCCTGCTCCAGGCCGGCGGCGGGCTCCAGGGCCAGGGCCAGCTCCTTGCCCGGCTGGGACAGGGCCAGCTGGGAGAGCATCTGCCGTATCTTGGGAAATTCCAGCACCCGCAGGTCGCGTTCATTCATGGTCATATGACTACTCCATCCGCCTATGGCGTTCACGGGGCCCTCGGGCCGCGGCCGGGTCCCCTTTTTCGCTTGCCCGCCTCATGGGCGAGCCGGATTTTATTACTCCACGCCCCGGAAATAGTGCCCGGTGGTGGAGGGCAGGTCCTTGATTCTGTCCCAATGGGGGCCTTCCAGGGGCAGGCCGTCCAACACCCGGCGATGGCATATCACCAGCGCCTGGCACAGTTCCTGGTCCTCCCCGGTCAGCACCATCCGCCACCGGGCGCTGGGGGGCAATTGCCCGGCCCGCCGCAGCAGCATCAGGGGCACGCTATTGTACACCCGAAGGATGCAGCCCTGGTCCGTCTTCAGCCTGGCCAAGGGGAAACGGGCCCCCTTTCTGTCCACCAGCTGATGCTGCCCCACCTGGGCCCCGCCCCGGTCGCACCGGCGGCAGGCGGCGTGGGGGCCGCCCCCCAGGCAGTGGTTCAGGGGACAATGGCGCAGCAGCATGAGGACGGCCCTGCCGTATACCACCAGCTCCTTTTCCCCCGGAAGCGCCCGGATCTGGGCGCAGGTGAGCTCGGGAGAGGGGGTATGGGGCATGTCCAGCAGGGCGGCGGCAACGCCATTGAACAGGTTCATGGGCCCGTCCGCCCGCATTTCCCCCGGCCATTTCAGGGCCAGATGGGCGGGATTGGAGGCCAGCACCCCCTGTATCCTGCTCCCCTGGGCCAGCGCCCACTGGTTCAAAGCCGCCAGGCCGTCCCCGCTGAGGGTGGGGGGCAGGGCCAAGGTAAAGGGGAAGTCGGGTCTCCGGTCCAGCCCGGCCCCGGTCAGGTCCTCCGGCGCCCATACCGCCTCCTGGGCGCCCCAGGCCAGGGCCCGGGCCAACAGCGCCGCGTCGGCCGCCTGAACGCATAGCCGGGGCTCCGCCTCCCCGGAACCAGCCCCGGCCCGCCGGGGCAGGGCCGCCAGGGCCTCGCTCAAAGGCCGGGGTGGCTGCATTTGCGGCGCGGCCCGCCGGGCCCGCTGCTGGCCGAGCAGCTCCAGCGCCTGGCGGCGCAGGGCGTTCACCGCCGCGGCGGACGCAAAGGCGTCCGGGTCCGCCTCCAGGCGCAAGGCCTCCAGCCTGTAGGGCGTCCCCCCCATCTTGCCCGCCTGGGCGGCCAGGCGCTGCGGGTCCGCCTTGCCCCGGGCCCGCTGGACCTCCGCCCCCTCCGCCTCAACCCGGCTGTCCCCGTCGGACAACGCCAGGGCCAGGGGCTGCCCCACCTGAGCGGTCAGGCGGCCGGTCAGGGGAATCTGCCGGGGCCGGGGCCCAGGCCACGCCCCGCCGCCGGACAGCACGTGCTTTTCCCCGGGAACGCTCATCAATTCCCCATCGTCCACTCCCGGCCCATAGCCCTGGGTGTAGCCCCGATTGAATACCTGCCTGAGCAGCGCCGGGTCCACCTTTTCCCCATCCAGGGCCAGGCGGTACAGGCTGACAACCTTGTATACGTAATCCGCTCCCTTGAGCCGGCCCTCCAGTTTCAGGCTGGCCACCCCCGCTTGAGCCAGCCTGGGCAAGCTGTCGATGGTACACAGGTCCTTGGGCGAGAGCCAATCCCCCGCCGCCTGGCACAAGGGCCCTTCCAGGCGGTAGGGCAGGCGGCAGGGCTGGGCGCACAGGCCCCGATTGCCGCTGCGCCCGCCCACCAGGCTGGAAAACAGGCACTGGCCGGAGCAGGCCACGCACAGGGCGCCGTGGCCGAACACCTCCACGGGCACGCCCTCTCCCGCGCACTGGGCGATCTCCTCATAGGAAAGCTCCCGGGCCAAAATGGCCCGGGCAAACCCCTGCTTTCGCAAAAAGGCGACGCCCTGACGGTTGTGGATGGCCATCTGGGTGCTGGCATGGAGGGGAAGCTCCGGCAGCATACGGCCAAGCGCCCAGGCCGCGCCCAGGTCCTGGACGATGGCGGCGTCAGCCCTCGCCCGCCACAGCGCCTGGGCGATCTGCTCCAGCTGGTCCATCTCCTGGTCCTTCACCAGGGTATTCACCGTCACATAGACCTTAACGCCCCGCTCATGGCAAAAAAGGCAGGCCGCTTCCAGGGCGGATTCGTCGAAATTGCCGGCGCCGCGCCGGGCGTTGAGGCGGGTCAGCCCCAGGTAGACGGCGTCGGCCCCCGCGTTTACGGCGGCCTCCAAGGCGTCGCGGTCGCCGGCGGGGGCCAACAGTTCCATCATTTTTTCTCTCCCTCCGCCCCGTCCCTCAGGGTTTCCAGCTCTTCCTGACAGGTTTTCAGCTGGGCGCGGACCTGGGCCAGCTCCCGCTTGAGGCGGTTATTCTCGTCGTGGGCCTTCAGCATATCGTCGGCCACGTTGAGGGCGGTGAGCACGGCCAGCTGGGCATAGGGCAGCCGGGTGGACAAAGACAGCTCGGTCATCTTGCGGTCCACGAAGCTGGCCACCCGCTGCACATAGCTTTCCGGGTCATAGCTGGTCATGGTATATTCTTTCCCCAAGATATGGACGGTGGTACGAATTTTTTCCACGGCCGATCCCTCCATTCCTTTTTCATTATACCATGCCCGGGGGGTGAAGTAAAGCGACAGCCCGACGATAGAGCGTGGCTGCCGGGCGTTGACAGGGGTGTTGGGGCATTCGTGGGGACGGATTGACCGGCTGGAAGGGACGTGCTATAATGAGGCGCAGCCCTGGAAAAAACGGATATGCGGCTGCGCCGGAGATTGGCGCGGCGCTGGAGGAAATGCATTGAAACTGGATACCATTGTGCTGGCCCCGGATTCCTTTAAGGGGACCATGTCCGCGGAGGAAGTATGTGACGTGTGGGCCCGGGCCATTGCCCGGCGGTTGCCTCAGGCACGGGTGCGCCGGGTTCCCTTGGCCGATGGCGGCGAAGGGCTGGTGGAGGCGGCGCTTCATATTTTAAAGGGCAGCCTTCGCCAGGCCCAGGTGCCGGGGCCTTTTGGAGAACCCTTGAAAGTGGACTACGCTTTGCTTCCCGACGGCCAGGCGGTAGTGGAAATGGCTTGCTGCGCCGGCTTGCCCCTTGTGGGTAGCCGTCAGGATCCGTTCCGAGCCAGCACCTGGGGCGTGGGCCAACTGCTGGCCGCTGTGCGGGATCAGGGCGCTTCCGGCGTGCTGCTGGGCCTGGGCGGCAGCGCGACCAACGACGGCGGAATGGGTATGGCCGCCGCGTTGGGATATCAATTTCTGGACGAGCATGGGCGCCCCTTGGAACCCTTGGCTCTAAACCTGCACGCGGTGCGGGGTATTCGTCCCCCGGAGAAATCCCTAGGCATCCCCGTGGTGGCGGCCTGCGATGTGGACAATCCCCTGACCGGCCCCCAGGGCGCTTCCCATGTATTCGGCGCGCAAAAGGGGGCTGGGGAAGACGGCCGGGTCTGGCTGGATGAGGGGTTGGAAAACCTGGCTAGGGTGATGGAACGCGACCTGGGTCAAGCGGTATCCCATGTGCCCGGCGCGGGAGCGGCAGGCGGTCTGGGCGCCGGTGTACTGGCTTTTTTGGGCGGAAAATTGCGCCCCGGCATTGAGCTGCTGCTGGACGCGGCCCATTTTGACCAATTGCTGGAAGACGCGGATTTGGTGCTCACAGGGGAGGGGCGCATGGACGGACAAACCGTTCACGGCAAAACCCCCTGCGGCGTGGCGGGGCGGGCGCGAAAGATGGGCGTGCCCTGCATCGCCCTGTGCGGCTCGGCAGGCGACGGGGTGGAGGCCGTGTACGGCGCGGGCATCGACGCGGTGTTTTGTGCTGTGCGGGGCGCGTGCTCCTTCGAGCAGATACGAAAGAGCTGTAAGCAGGATATGGAAATGCTGACCGACGCTGTGCTGCGCACGTTGATGCTGGGCGGCCAAGGGAGATGAGCGCGTGAACTTAAACGATGCTTTGTCCAGCGGCGAACTGAAGGGGCCGCTGGAAAAATTGCAGGGATACTTGGCTATGCTTCAGCTGTACAGCGGTGCCATTAAGGAGATCACCACCAAGCTGGAAATCCTGGATGAGGAATTTCAAATTCGCTATGACCACAACCCGATTCATCATATCGAGAACCGGCTCAAGTCGCCGCAGAGCATGGCGGCCAAGCTGCTGCGGCGCAATCAGCCCCTTACCTTGGCGTCGGCCCGGGCTAATTTGTTTGATATCGCCGGAGTGCGGGTGGTGTGCTATTACATCGAAGATATTTACCAGATGGAAAAAATGCTCACCGGGCAGCAGGATATCCGGCTGTTGCACCGCCGGGATTACATCGCCCAACCCAAGCCCAACGGCTACCGCAGCCTGCACCTGACGCTGGAGGTGCCGGTGTTCCTTTCGGACCACACGGAACAGATGCCCGTGGAGGTGCAGATTCGCACCATCGCCATGGATTTTTGGGCCAGCCTGGAACACCAGCTCAAATATAAGGCCAAAGCTCCCGTTCCGGACAGCCTGCACCAGCGCCTGCGGCAATGCGCCGACAAAAGCGCCGCTTTGGACCAGGAGATGCAGGATATCTACCGCCAGATGAAGAAGGGCCAATGAGCCGCTGCCAAGGGCCGCTCAAGGGTTTTCCCTGCGGTGGGTGCGGGCGTACTCGCCGGGGGAGAGGCCTACTTTGGCCTTGAATACCCGCTGAAAGTATTTTTCATCCATGATGCCCACCGCTTTAGCGATCTGGGCCACGTTCATATTGGTCTGGGCCAACAAGGCCTGGGCCTTTTGTACTCGCAGGTCCTTGAGGTAATCGCTATATTTGGCCCCGGTATGGGCGATGAACAGCGGGCCCAGGTATTTGGGGGAGATGTTGAAACGCTGGGCGAGGGTTTCCAGGTTGAGGGGCTGATGGTAGTGGCGCTGGGTGTATTCGAACACCCGGGCCACCAGCGGCGTAGCGCTGACGGCGGCGCTGCGTTCCCCCAGGGCCTGCAGGGCCTGGCCCATATCCCCTATGAGATCGGGGGCGTAGGCAAAGCCCTGGATGCGGGCGGACCAGTCTCCGGAAGCGGAGCGGAGGACGCCCGGCCCGGGGGCCTGGGCCGCTCCCTCTTCCGGCGGGGTGGGGTCGCTGTCCCATTCCTCCAGGGCGGCCTTCAGGCCCCCGGCGATAAAGCCCAGCGCCTGCTGGAGCTGTTCGTTGCGGTAGAAAGCGCAAAGCATATGTTCCTCGAATTCGGCCAAGGCTTCCAACGCGCCGCTATAGTTGCTCACCAGCAGGGCCGAGCAAGCGTTGTTGGCCAGCTGGATCAGCCCGGCGATGGGCTGATAGGGGGGCTGAGGCAATTGATGGCTCCCATAGACCCGCTTTCCCTCCCGGCCGGCCAGCTGCATCCGCCACCGGCCGTTTTCCACCAGAGATTGGCAGGCCCCGGCTAAGTCCTGGGGCTGGCTCCGAGGGCCCAGAAGGATGAAGGGGATATCCGGGCAATCCCGCAGCAGCCCCTGGGCCAGGCCGCTCAGGTAAGCGGTGGGCTCCAGGACCGCGCCGCTGCCGTCGGGGAGGGCTAGGCCCAGGACGCAGCGGGGGTCGGCGCTGGGCAAGAAGTAGAGGCCGGATTGGCCGAACAGGTCAAAGGAGCGAAAGGATTGGCGCATGGCTTCCACAAACAGGGGGGAGCCGGGGGAAGGAAGGCAGATGAGCAGAGGCCAAGCCGGCTCTTGCAGGGCTTGGCCGGGCCGCCCGCTGTTGAGTTGCAGGTAGATGGCGCGCTCCCGGGCGGTCATGTCGAAGGGGGAGCCGTGGATGGGGCAGCGTTTTTTGATTACGGCCAGTTCCGCGCGCTCCAGCATGGCGGCGATGGCTGACCGGGTGACCGGCTTGAGAAGGTACTCTCGAACGCCTAGGCGAATGGCTTTTTGGGCAAAGGCGAAATCGTTATGGCCGCTGAGCAGCACGAACTCGCAGGCTGCGCCCCGTTTAAGGGCATTTTCGATCATCTGGATGCCGTTGAGGCCGGGCATGACGATGTCCGCGATGACCAGATCAGGCTGCAAGGCGCATATTTTTTCCAGCCCTTCCGTGCCATCGTCGGCGGTGGCCACCACCTGATAGGCCCCATCGATGCGGCCGATCAGGTTGACGATGCCGTTGCGGGTGGTCCTTTCATCTTCCACCACGATGATGCGCATAGGCTATTCCTCCCCATCGGCCCGGGGCAGCACCAGGGTGACGCGTGTGCCCGCGCCGGGCTGAGACCAGACCGTCAATTGATAGTTTTCGCCATAATAATGCTTGAGCCGCTCCAGTACGTTGGCGATACCCACATGGCCCTGGGCCTTGGCCTGTTCAGGGTGGTAAAAATACAATTGAACCGCCTGGGGCGTCATGCCCTGGCCGTTGTCCTCAATCAGGATGCGCAACCGGGTTCCGCCATCCTGGAGGCAGGCGGACAGGGCGATCAAGCCGGGGCGGTCAAGGGCCCGCACCCCGTGGAGCACGGCGTTTTCAATGAAGGGCTGCAAGATCAGTTTGCGCACGGGAAAGTCGATGGTTTCATGGCCGATGGACAGGTCATAGGAAAAGCTGCCGTTAAAGCGCCGGCGCTGGATGTACAGATGCCCCTCCAGCCAGCTCAGCTCCTTGGAGAAGGGCACCACCCGGGCGCTGGCGCTGATGCTGTAGCGCAGGATGAGGGCCAGGCGGCTGATCATTTCGCTGATTTCGTAGTTTTCGCCCTCAATGGCCATCCAGTTGATGCTGTCCAGGGTGTTGTACAGGAAATGAGAGTTGATCTGAGATTCCAGGGCGCTCAGTTCCAACCGCTTTTCCCGCTGGGCCGACTGGCGCACGCTGTCCATGGCCGATTGAAACTTGCGCAGCAACAGGTGGTAGCTGGACACGATGATTTCCAGTTCGTTGCCGGTATATCCCCCCTCTTCCTGGCCGCCCTGATCCTCCCAGGAGCCGTTCAGGATTTGCTCGGCCAGGGCGGACACGTCCCGGGTGATGGAGCGGGAGAACTGGAAGATCACCGCCAGAACCAGCAGCGCCATGGCGGTCAGGGTAAGGGCCAGGGTGCGGTTGAGCCCGTCCAGCTTTTGGTCCAGGGCCTCGTAGCCAAAGCAGGAGGCCAGCAGGTAACCGGTGCCCGCCACCGGGGCCAGGGTGAACAACTGTCTGGCCCCGTCCATTTCCAGGTAAGCGGTATAGATGTCCCCCTGGTCAAGGCTGGACCAGGCTTGGGGGCGCAGTGCTTCCAGGCCCGGAAGGGCGGTGAGCTGCCGGCCGATGAGGGCGTCGTTCCGGTGGGTGAGCACCGCGCCGTCCCGGTCGATGAGGAAGGAAAAGGAGAGGGCTTCGTTGCCGTGGAGGTTGCACATATCGTCCAGGTGGTCCTCCAGGATCGCAAAGATGGCCACGCCTTCCACATTGAGGTTGGACAGATTGCACACCTGTTCCCCCATAAAAAACACGTACCGGCCGCCGGGCGACCCGTCCAGGTATACCGGCCCCATCAGCCCGGCTTCCTGGTAGCGCTGGGAGAAGGCGATATAGTAGGGGGTCTGGGTCAGGTCCTCAAAGCTGTCCCAATAGAGGCTGTGCAGGGTATCGGCGTAGGTGGTTTGCAGCACGGAAGTATCGTAACTCACATAGGTGCCCGTGGCGGCGATCACCGCGGTCTGGGCCAGCCCCGTGCGGGCGTATTTGTAGCGCTTAATCATGTTGTACAGGGCGTTTCCATAATAGTTGCCCATGACCGCGTCTTGGGCCTGGTTGATGACCGTGAGATGGTCCACCACCGCGTCCTCGCTGACCAGCTGAAACAGCATGTCGTTGAAGGCGTCCAATTCCATGGACACGATTTGGCTGCGCTTGCGGGTATCGTCCATCAGCAGGGAATCGAAGCTGTCGCTGATGGCCCACCGGGAATTGGCGCTGGTGAGCAGGATGACCAGGACAAAGGGCAGCATGGCCACCAGCAAGGTGAGCATGATGCGCCGGGACAAGGATTGACGCCGCCAGAGAAGGCCCAGGGGCGCGGCGATGTCGGCAAGGCGGCTGTGTTTCATGGTCCTGGCGCTCCTTTCAGAAGCAGCATACGTCTCGGGACAATTCTTATTCTACCATATTCCGTAAAAAGAGGTGTACTTTCGGGACATATTTTATTCAATTTTCCACGAATGAGAAGTTTTTTCGCTAGGCAGCGGACCATATTCCCCTCTATAATGTTCTCAAGGACGCCGGATCACCGGCCCAAGAAAGGATGGTGCGCAACATGAAAAAGCTTTGCACCGCGCTATTGGCCTTGGCCGTGCTGCTCGCCGCGTTACCCGGCGCTATGGCCGAGGAAAAAACCGAGCTGCTGTTCAAACACCTGTGGAACGGCGACCAAGCGGTCTGGCTGGAAGAAAAGATCGACCAGTTCAACCAATCTCAGGACCAGATCGTGGTCCGCACCGAGTACGTACCCTTTGACGATATGAACACCCAGATCGCCATCGACATCGCCTCCGGCGGCATTGCCGACCTGTACGCCATCAACAACCCGGAGCACGCCTCCTATGTGGATATGGGCTTGCTGGCGGATATAACCGATTATTTGGCCGGTTGGGAGGACATGGAGCAGTTCTACGAGCGGTCGGTGGCCTCCTGCCAGGTAGACGGCCGGCTGTATGGCCTGCCCGCTTTCGATACCAATTGCTTGGCCCTGTTCTACAATAAGACCGTGCTGGAGGAAAAGGGCATCGCGGTGCCCGCCACCATGGAAGAGCTGTACGCCGCCTGTCAGGCGGTGACCGATCCCTCCATAGGCCGGTACGGGCTGGCCATGTCGGCCATCGACGCCGAGGACGGTACCTTCCAGTTTATCCCCTTCCTCTACGCCTTTGGGGGAGACGTGTACGACGTGGACAGCGAGGCTTCCGTGGCGGCCCTGGAGTATCTGGTGGATATGATCGAAAATGGGTACATGTCCCGAGAGGTCATCAACTTCAAGCAGGGCGATGTGCTCACCCGGTGGCTGGCGGGCCAGGCGGTGTTCATGATCAACGGTTCCTGGAACCTGAACTCCATCCGCACCACCTATGACCCGGAATTGGATTGGGAGTGGAGCGTGGCGCTGATTCCCGCAGGGGAGCAGGGGCAGTCCTTCAGCTGCATGGGCGGCAAGAACATCGGCGTGGGCGCTACGGACAACGTGGCCCAGGCGGTGGAGTTTCTCAAATACATTTCCAGCCAAGAGGTCATGCTGGAGTTTGCCACCCAGTTCGGCGCGGTGCCCAACCGGGCGGATGTGGCGGCGGACTCCTACTGGGAGAGCGACCATGAAGCCAAGGTGTTCGTAGAGCAGATGGACAGCGCGGTGCCCAGGGGCCCCCACAAGGATTGGGCGGAAATTTCCCAGGCCATCCGCACCGCCACCGGCAGCGCCATGAGCGGCAACAGTACCGCCGCCCAGGCCCTGGCCGTTGCGGCCCAGACCATCGACGGCATCCTGCAAGGATAATCGAGCCAGACCAACCTGGGAGCGGCCCTTCGCCGCTGGCGAAGGGCCGCTCCCTTTGAAAAGGGGATGCTCATGCAAAATACGCCGAGGGCCAAGGCGCGGCTGGGGGAGCGCTTGGGCGCTTACGCCTACATCGCGCCGGCCACCCTGTTTATGCTGGTCTTTCTGGTTTACCCCATGGTCAGCAATCTGATTCTCAGCCTAAACGACGTGGGCCTTACCTTCTTTTCCCACAAGGAATACAACTGGGTGGGGCTGGATAACTACGTAAAGCTGTTTACCGCGGCGGACGGACAGCTGGTCAACGCCATAAAAAACACCCTGGTGTTTACCGCCTTCACCGTGGTCTTTCAGATCCTTATCAGCTTCGCCCTGTCCCTGGTCTTTTCCCAACCCTTTCAGATCGCCAAGGTGTCCAGGGACGTTATCCTCATCGCCTACATCCTTCCGGTAACGGTGACTACGCTGCTGTTTAAATTCATCTTTATGACCGACGGCGGCATTCTCAACTACCTGCTACAGCTGTGGGGGCTGGTGGATAAGCCGGTGCCCTGGCTGATCCAGGGCAATACCGCCATGGCCTCCATCATCGTCACCAATCTGTGGATTAACATTCCCTTTAGTATGCTCATGTTCACTTCGGGGTTGATCACGCTGGACCCGGCTTATTTGGAAGCGGCTATGATCGACGGGGCGGGATATTGGAAGCGGCTGGTCTATGTCGTGATTCCCTCTATATCGGAAACGAGCAAAATCGTGGTTACATTAGCGGTATTCTCCCTACGGTAAGGGCGAGCTGGCCGAATACGACGACGAGACGCCCATCGACCCCTATTTCGGGGTACATAACCTGCTCAAGGCCACCCGCCAGATTAAGGAAGCGGTGCCCGATGCCGTCATCATGTCCACGGGACTCAGCTGGTTCAGCCAGTTCGGGGCCAACGTGGGCGCCGGAGGGGTGGAGCAGGGCTGGTTCGACATCGCCGGGTACGGGCGGCAGTCCTTCGCCTATCCGGATTTCGCCAACGACATCCTGGACAAGGGCGGCTTTCAGGTGAACAAGTGCTGCGTGATGTGCGACAAGTGCTTCGACCTGATCTCCAACGGAGAGCGGGGCGGCTGCGTGGTGCGGGATAGCAAGGTGTACGTGCCCCACTACACCCAAATGATGAAAAATATCCGCAAAAAAAGAGGGGAAAAGGCATGATCTACCGGCAACTGGCGGGAACCGGGTACCGGGTATCGGCGGTGGCGATGGGCTCGGCCCTGTTTGGCGCCGCCTACGGGCAGGACTTTTGCTTTGGCCAATTGGATATCTTCGCCCAGGCGGGGGGCAATCTGGTGGACACGGCCCACGTGTACAACGACTGGATACCCGGGGAAAAGGCCCGCAGCGAAAAGGTGATCGGCCGCTGGCTCAAGAGCAGGGGCATGGCCGGGCAGGTGGTGGTGATGACCAAGGGCGCCCATCCGCCCCTGGACCGCATGGAGGAGAGCCGGGTGCGGCCGGGAGAGATCCGCCGGGACCTGGCCCAGAGCCGGGATAACCTGGGTCTGGAAGCCATAGACCTGTACCTGCTGCACCGGGACGATCCCCAGGTGCCCGTGGGGGAAATTGTGGCCTGGATGGACCAGTTGATCCGGGAGGGCCTGATCCGCCACTGGGGCGTGTCCAACTGGACGCTGGAGCGCATTCAGGCCGCCCAGGGCTATGCCGCCGCCCACGGCCTGGCGGGTATCCGCATGAACCAAACCATGTGGTCCTTTGCCTCCATTCGCAAGGAGGGGCTGGAGGACCAGACCCTGGTGCCCCTGGACCGGGCCGCCTACGATTATCACTGCGCTACCGGGCTCAATCTTACCGCGTTCACCTCCCAGGCCAAGGGCTATTTTCCCCGGCTGGCTGGGGGAGAGGCGCTGCCCCAAAGCGTTACCCAAGTGTACGATACCCCCATCAACCAGCGCAAAATGGCCTTTTTGGTCAAGACACGGGCCCAGACCGGCCTGAGTATCGCCGCCCTGTGCCTGCTCTTTTTCCAGCGGCAGCCCTTCTGCGCCATTCCGGTGGTGTCCTACGACACCGACCGGCAGCTAACCCAAGCCCTGGAGGCCTATGGACCCCAGGCCCAGGCCCGGGCGGAGCAGGTGGAGTTCCCCCTGTGGTTCTGACCCCATTCCCGGGGCGGTTTGCCCTGTTGCTTCAGAGGGGAGGACTTGCCCCGGGCCTGCCGTGAAACCATTTTGCCCCGCCCCGGGTGAGATATTGGCCCCCGGAGCGCGGGGAGCGAGGAGGAAGCCTATGCGGCGCATAGCCATTGAGGAAAACCGCCTTCATCTGGTGGTGGAGGTAAGCGACGAAGGGGATGTAAGGCTGCTGCACTTTTCGGTTTTGCCCTTTGAGGAGGCCCGGCTGGGCGGGCCGGACAGCCGGCCCTTTTACCGGCTGTACGAGTTGCAGGCCACGGGATTTGGCCGCATGGAGAACCACGGGCTGCGCTATATGCAGAACAGCCCGGGCATTGAAATGGCCTACCGGGACCACCGGGATTACCGCAACCAGCTGGGCCGGGTGCTGGAGATACGCACCGCCCATCCCGCCTCAGGGCTGGAGGTGACCACAAGTTTCCAATTTTACGACGGCCTCTCCCTGGCCCGGTGCTGGAATACCATCACAAACGGGGGCCCATTGGCCCAGGGCATCGAGTATTTGAGCAGCTTTTCCCTTACCGGAATATCCAAGGAAGGCCTGATGGAGGACGAGGACAAGCTGCGCCTGTATACGCCGGGCAACGGCTGGCAGGCGGAGCTGCAATGGCGCCGGGAACGGCTGAGCCAACGGGGCTTTTTCCACCTGTCCCAGGAGGGGAACTCCTCCCACCGGATTCAGGAAACCGGGGTGGGTTCCTGGTCATGCAGCGAATGCCTGCCCATGGCGATGCTGGAAAACCTGGAGACCGGTTCCATGCTGTTTTGGCAGATTGAGACCACCGGCGGCTGGCATTGGGAGATATGCGATACGGCGCATCAGTTGGCGTTGAACATCAGCGGGCCCAGCGAGATCGAGCACCACTGGTGGAAGGAGCTGGCGCCCGGACAAAGCTTTGAGACGGTGAAAGTGTGCGTGGGTAGCGTGGCCGGAGGCGTGGACCAGGCCATGGATCAGCTCACCCGCTACCGCCGGGCCATTCGGCGGCCCAACGAGGATAACCGCAGCCTGCCCATCATTTTCAACGACTACATGAACTGCCTGTGGGCCTCGCCTACCACCGAAAAGGAGATCCCCATGATCGACGCGGCGGCCCAGGTGGGCTGCGAGTATTACGTGGTAGACGCGGGCTGGTACACCGACGGGGACTGGTGGACCGACGTGGGGGAATGGATACCCTCCCCTAAGCGCTTCCCTGGCGGTATACGCCAGGTGATGGACCACATCCGCCGGCGGGGCATGATTCCCGGCATCTGGCTGGAGATTGAGGTCATGGGCCTGGACTGCCCCAAGCTCAAGGACACCGACGACAGTTGGTTTTTTACCCGTCACGGCAGGCGGGTGATCGACCGGCAGCGCTATCAGCTAGACTTCCGCTGCCCCGCCGTGCGGGAATACGCTACCCAAGTGGTACAGCGGATGGTGGAAGAATACGGCGTGGGCTATATCAAGATGGATTACAACATCAACGCCGGGATAGGCACCCAACGGGACTGCGACAGCCCGGGAGACGGCTTGCTGGAGCACCAGCGGGCCTACCTGGAATGGCTGGACCAAATTTTCGCCCGCTATCCCTACCTGATCATCGAAAATTGCTCCAGCGGCGGTATGCGCATGGATTATGCCATGCTGGCACGCTGCTCCATCCAGTCCACCAGCGACCAGAGCGACTACCTGAAGTACGCCGTCATCGCTGCCAACGCGCCTTCGGCGGTGACGCCGGAGCAGGCGGCCATATGGTCCTATCCCATGCCCCAGAGTACCCGGGAACAGATCATCTTTAACGTGGTCAACGCATGTTTGCTCCGGGTACACCAGAGCGGCAACATGAGCGCCCTTACTCCCCAAAACCGGGAGCTGGTGAAGGAAGGGCTGGCCTACTATAAATCCATTCGCCGCCACATTCCCCAGGCTATTCCCTTCTGGCCCCTGGGCCTGCACCGCCAGGGCGATCCCTGGGTCTGCCTGGGCCTGCGGTGGGGGGATAAGCGGTATGTGGCGGTATGGCGCACCGGCGGGGACCAGAGTACCGTCCTGGTGCCCTTGGGCATGGCTGGCCTTTCCGCCAGGGCGGCCTGCCGTTATCCCCGGCAAGACGGCGCGTGCGCCTTTACCTATCATCAGGCCTCAGGCACTTTGTCCGTCTCCATGCCCCAGGCGCCCATGGCCCGCATCATCGAAATTACCCCCGAAGCCTGATTTCCGAAACGCCCCCCGGCCCCCCGGCGTCAAAATGGAACCGCCGGCAAAATTTGCCGGCGGTTCCATTTTGACGCCCTACTCCGGGACGCCCCCAAAGGAAACCCGGTGAAAAGCCGCGGCTCCCAAATGGAGAGTGAAAAGGGCTATCCCGGGAACCGCGAGAGGCGGCCTGGGGCGGGAAAAGGCTCAGCGGCGGGAGAAACGGAAGAAAATAAACCTTTTCTCGGAAACAGGCCGCTGTTTTTGGACTGATAAGGGACCGAGAAACGGTATATAATGGATAAAAATACGAGGTTTTTTTGCTCAAATTAGGGCGAAAGCATAAAATTACACGGCGTATTTTATGCCGTATGGCGTAAAAATATTGAAGGAGGGTAATTTTGTATGAAGAAACTGCTTTGCACCCTGTTGGCCATGTTGATGTTGCTCAGCGGCGTGAGTGCCATGGCGGCGGAGATCGGGTTTTTGTCTCCGGCCATGACCAGTCCCTTCTACGCCAGCTGCATTGAGGGCGGCACTCCGGTAGCCACCGCCTACGGGTACGACCTGCTCACCATGGCGCCTCCCTCTGAGGACGACTACGCCACCCAGATGTCCATGATGGAGGACATGATTACCCGGGGCGTGGCGGGCATCTGCGTGTGCGGCATCAACCTGGACGCCCTGATTCCGGCCATCAAGAAGGCCAACGAGGCGGGCATCCCCGTGGTGATGTTCAACACCATCACCGAGATCGAGGGGGCGGAGGTATACGCCTACTCGGGCTACAACCAGTATAACGGCGGCGCCAAGATTGCCGACTGGGTGAACGAGCAGACCGGCGGCACGGCCAAGGTGGCCATCATCGAGGGCCTGCCCAGCGACTACACCACCCAGCGGATGGGCGGGTTCGTGGACCGGTGCGCCGAAGCCTATCCGGGCATCGAAGTGGTAGCCACTCAGCCCGGCGACTGGGTACGGGAGACCGGCATGAACGCGGCCATGGACATGCTCCAGGCCCATCCGGAAATCAACGTGATCTACGGCCTGTCGGACGAGATGGCCCTGGGCGCGGTGCAGGCCTGCAAGCAGCTGAACCGGGAGGACATCATCTGCGTAGGTCTGGACGGCAACCCCAACGCCATGGAATCGGTGAAGGCGGGCGAGCTGGACGCCACCCTGGATTGCGGCCCGGTGGCCATCGGCGCCAACGCGGTGATGGCGGTGATTGAGGCCATCGACGGCGTGGAGCGCACGGAAAAGGTGATCGAGGCGGAGACCACGGTGGTGGACATCACCCTGGTGGACGAGTTCCTGAAGTAAAGGGGAAAGGGACGTATGGCGGCGCCAAGCGCGCCGCCATATTTTCAGTAAAAGGGGGCGGGACATTGGCCTATTTGGAAATGCGGGACATCGTAAAGCGGTTTCCCGGCGTGTTGGCGCTGGACCATGTGAGCCTGTCGGTGGAGGCGGGCGAGGTGCACGCCCTGCTGGGGGAGAACGGCGCGGGCAAGTCCACGCTGATGAAGATCCTGTCCGGCGCGTACCAGCGGGACGAGGGGGAAATCCTCATCGACGGCAAGAGCGTGGAGATCAAGGGCTCCCACGACGCCCAGGCCCTGGGCATCTCCATCATCTACCAGGAGCTGAACCTGACGGAACAGCTGAGCGTGGCGGAGAACATCTTCCTGGGCCGGCCCATCATGAAAAATCCCCTGATGGTGGACTGGCGGGAAATGACCCGGCAGGCCCAGCGCATCCTGGACGAGCTGGGGGTGGACATCAGCGCCAAGGCGCTGGTCCGCGACCTGGGCGTGGCCCACAAGCAGATGGTGGAGGTAGCCAAGGCGCTGTCCATCAATTCCCGCATCCTGGTGATGGACGAGCCCACCGCGCCCCTGACCAACCGGGAAATCGACACGCTGTTCGCCACCATTCGGATGCTGAAGGCCAAAGGGGTGTCCATCATCTACATCTCCCACAGGCTGGAGGAAGTGATGGAGGTGTGCGACCGGGCCACCATCATGCGGGACGGGCGCAACGTAACCCATATGAACGTAAAGGACACCAACCTGGACGAGATCATCCGCTACATGGTGGGCCGGGAGCTGAAGGAAAAGTTCCCCAAGATCCACATCCCCCTGGGGGAGGAGCTGCTGCGGGTGGAAAACCTGAACGCAGGGCCCCAGGTGCGCAACGTGAGCCTGTCGGTGCGGGCGGGGGAAATTCTGGGCATCGCCGGACTGGTGGGCGCGGGGCGCACCGAGACCGCCCGGGCGCTGTTCGGCATGGACCGCAAGCAGTCCGGTACGGTGTACGTGGCGGGCAAGCCGGTGGAAATACGCCGCCCCCTGGACGCCATCCGGGCGGGGTTCGGGTTCGCCACCGAGGACCGCAAGGGCGAGGGCCTGGTGCTCACCATGAACGTGGGCCAGAACATCACCCTGGCCACCCTGGACCAGTTCCAGCGGGGGGGCAAGCTGAACCTGGGCAAGGAAAAGGAAGTGGTGCTGGGCTATATCGACCGGATGAACATCAAGACGCCCTCCCACCTGCAGCTGGCCCGCAACCTGTCCGGCGGCAACCAGCAAAAGGTGGTGCTGGCCAAATGGCTGCTGAGCCAATCCCGGGTGATCATCTTCGACGAGCCCACCCGGGGCATCGACGTGGGCGCGAAGATCGAGGTGTACAACATCATCAACGAACTGATCCGCCAGGGCGCGGCGGTTGTGATGATCTCCTCGGAGCTGCCGGAGGTCCTGGGCATGTCGGACCGGGTCGCGGTGATGTGTCAGGGCGAGATCACCGGCGTGTTCGACAACGACGGCACCCTCACCCAGGAAAAGGTGCTATACTACGCCACCGGCGGCGACAAGCATACGGCATAGGAGGGCGGTTCCATGAAAAAGGGCTTGAAGATCGTATTCATACTGTGCCTGGTGCTGGGGTTGGCCTGCACCGGGCTGGCGCTGTACGCAGGCACCCATGAGGAGCGGGTGAGCCTGATCCGGGAAAACCAGGCGGCAATAGCCAAGCAGGAGGCGGCAGCCCAGGCGGCGGCGCTGCTGGGCCGGGAGATCGAAGTGGACGGCGCCGTGGAGCCCATGGAGATCACCCCCGGCGACCAATTGGTGCTGAACATTTACGCCAGCTATTCCCTGCTGCTGGTGGCGGGCATCGACCTGCTCATCGTGGGGCTGGCGGGGCTCGCCGGCGGGGCGATGAAGGCGCGGCGGCGCAGCGGGGGCAAGAGCCGGGTGAATCCGGCAGGGGGTATTCTGGGCATCCTGATGGCGCTCATCGTGCTGTGCCTGGACCTGGCCCTGGCCAGCGAGGCGTTTCTGCGGGCGGATAACCTGCTCAACGTGCTGCAGCAGATCTCCATCAACTTCGTCATCGCCATCGGCATGACCTTCGTGATTATTTCCGGGGGCATCGACCTGTCGGTGGGCTCCAATATCGCCCTGAGCGGCCTGCTGATGGCCATCATGATGAAGACGTACAATGTAAACGTGGGCTTGACCGTCGCCCTGTGCATCCTGTTCTCCGGCCTCATCGGGCTGGTCAACGGCGTGATGGTGGCCTATCTGGACCTGCCGCCCTTTATCGCCACCCTGGGCATGATGTCCATCGCCCGGGGCGCGGCCTATACCGTCACCGGGGGACAACCGGTGTACACCATGCCGGCCAGCTTTGTGGCGGTGTCGGGCCGGGTGGCGGGCATCCCCCTGTACGCCATCCTGATCATGGCGGGGGTGTTCTTCCTGGGCTGGTACGCCCTGCGCTACACCAGGGTGGGCCGCTATACCTACGCCATCGGCGGCAACGAAAACTGCGCCAAGCTGTCGGGCATCAACCTGGGCCGCACCAAGTGCCTGGTGTACACCATCAGCGGCCTGTGCTGCGGCGTAGCCGCCCTGCTGCTCACCTCCCGGCTGGACAGCGCCGTGCCCACCAACGCGGACGGCCAGGAGATGGACGCCATCGCCGCGGTGGTCATCGGCGGCACCAGCATGAAGGGCGGCGAGGGCAGCATGATCGGCACCCTCATCGGCATCATGATCATCGGCGTCATCTCCAACGGCCTTAACCTGCTGGGCGTGGCCCAGGGCCCCCAGCGGATGGTCAAGGGCCTGATTATCGTGGTGGCGGTGATCATCGACGTCGTGCGGCGAAAAGCCGCGGAAGCCGCCAAATAAGCCAAAAAAAGCGGGCCGGCGGCCCGCTTTTTTTATGCCCTAGCCCGCGCACGGGTTCCCGTCCGGACCGCGCCTTGGCTGGACCCGGGACCATTTCTCTGGCTGGCGCTTCGCCCCATGGCCTGGCGGATTGGAGGCGTGTCCGGCTGCGGCTTTTGTCCAACGGATTGGGAGGGCAAAGGGAGAAAACAAAGACGGAGATAAAGCCCGTTCCGCCGGTGGGAACGGGCTTTGGGGGGCAAACTGCGGTTTAGGTGGCTATGCTTGCCAGCTAAAGCCCAATTCCCTGCCTCCGCGGAGGAACACGGGGATGGACTCCAGGGGCGCGGGCGCCTGAATGGTCTGGCCCCCTGAGTAATGGGCGCCGGTGCGCAGGTCGGTCCATTCCGCCCCGGCGGGCAGGTAGACCGGCCGCTGGCGCTGGCCCAGCTGGTACACGGGGGCCACCAGCAGGGCGTCGCCGAACATGTATTGGTCCTCCACCTCCCAGCAGGCGGCATCCTGGGGGAACTCATAGAACAGGGTGCGCAGCACCGGGCGGCCATATTCGTGGGCTTCGGCCATCAGCTTGGCCACATAGGGCTGCATCCGCTGGCGCAGGCGCAGGTATTCCGCCAGGATGGGGTAGGCGGTTTCGCCGTAGGACCATACTTCGTTGTCCGCGCCGGTGGAGCACCGGCCGCCGCCCACGGGACCACCGGGGGCGTCCTGTTCCGGTTCCCGGTTGCCGTGGAGGCGCATCACCGGGCAGAGCGCGCCGTACTGGAACCAGCGCACCAGCAGCTCCTGGAAATCCGGGTCATCGGGGTTGCCGCCATGGAAGCCACCGATGTCCGTGGTCCACCAGGGGATGCCCGCCAGGCCCATGTTCAGCCCCGCCGCCATTTGGTTGCGCAGGGAGCGGAAGCTGGAGTGGATGTCGCCGGACCAGACCAGAGAGCCGTAGCGCTGGCTGCCCGCCCAGGCGCAGCGCAGCAGGTTGATGGGGTTCTCCACCCCCGCTTGGCGCATTCCCTCATAGAAGGCCTGGGCATAGCAGGCGGGGTAAATGTTGCCCACCTGCAGGTTGGGGCCCTTGTAGTAGCGGTATCGTCATAGTAAAAGCGGTAGGCGAAGGGGCCTTCCTTGTCCAGCTCCAGCCGGGCGCGGCCGCTGCGCAGGATAAGGGCGCTTTCGCTCTCTTGAGCGCGGCCTGCGCCGGGGCAGGTGTTCAGCTGGAAGCGGGGCCCCCGGTCCAGGCCCCCGGCAAAATGGCGGATGCGCACCTGGATCATGTCCTCCCGGGGCGCGGTGAAGGTGTATTCCAAAGACACGCCGCCGGTATAGTCCTCCGGCTCCTGGATGGGATGGCACAGGGCGTACGCGTGGATGCTGTCCTGGGTAAGCTGATACTCCAACAGCATCTTGGGCGTGTGCAGTTTATAGCCGGGGCGGCTGGCCCACAGTCCGTCAGAGAATTTCGTCGTCTTCCTCCTCGTCTTCTTCAAGATAACCGTATTTGAGCTTTTCGCCGGTGGGCATGGGGAGCAGCAAGGTAAAGCAGGTCCCTGCCTGGCGCCCGGTTTCCAGCAGGATTTCCGATTCCGGGCCGAAAAAGGCGTAGATGCGTTCGGCTACGTTGGACAGGCCGATGCCTCCGCTATGGGGTTGGGAGGGACTGCCCAGAATGTGGCGCACCCGCTCCGCCGTAGCCGGGTCCATGCCCCTGCCGTTGTCGGAGATGGACACGGCCAGCCGTCCGTCTTCCATGGGGTGGGCACGCACCAACACCACGCTGCCCCCGCGGCCGTTGACGCCGTGGATAATGGCGTTTTCCACAAAGGGCTGGAGAATCATTTTGCGGAACGGCCAGTCGGCCACGCCGTCATCAATGCTTACGTCATAGCTCATCCCCTCGCCTAGCCGTTCCTTTTGCATTTGCAGGTACTGCTCCACCCAGGCCGCCTCCTGGTACAGCCGCACGTTTTTCAGCCGGCTGTTGAAGGCATAGCGCATGATGTTGGCCAAGTGCTTGATGGACACCGATACCTGGCGGTTGCCCGCCTCCAATGCCTGGTAGTTGATGGCGTTGAGGGTATTAAACAGGAAATGGGCGTTGATGTGGGACTCCAGCATGGCCATTTCCGCCTGATTCTTGCGCCGCTCAACGTCCAGCAGCCGCTGGTAATAGCGCATGTTGGTTTCGTAATAGCCTTCCAGCCGGTCCATCATCCGATTGTAGCCCGCCACAATGCGCCACAATTCGTACCGGCCTTCCACGGGCACCCGGCTCTTGAGGTTGCCCCGCCCCGCTTCTTCCATGGCGGCGGACAGCTTGCGCATGGGGGAGAGGGCGTAGTGGGTGGCCAGCAAGGAAAAGCCCACCAGGGCCAGGGCGACCAGCAGGTATACCAGGGTGATGGAGGCGGAGGTATCGGACAGGTCGGACAGCAGCGCCGCCCGGTCCACCAACAGGTGCAGCGTCCAGCCCACGGTATTGATGGGTTGAGCCATGACGGTAATATCCGGGTTTTACGCCGCCAATTCTTCCACGGAGCGCCCTACCAACGTTGAATCGGCGCAGGAGAGCACGGTGCCCGCTCCATCGGTGAGAAAGTGGCGGGTGCTGCGGGAATCGTCTTCCTGAAAGCGCTTGGCCAGAAAGGACAGATCGTATCCCGCCACCACGCAGCCCTGCGTCTCCTGGGCGCTGTGGACCACGGACACCGCAGGCACCGCCACATAGGTCAAGCCGTCGGCGGCGGTGAGCAAGGAGTAGGGCGTGGCCCCCGCCTGGGCCGCCCGGTATAGCGCCTGACGTTGGGCCAGGTTGTTGGCCTGCCATAGGGAGGAGAACTTGTCCTGCTTTTCGTACGTCAGGTAGTTGCCGCCGGCAAAGATGACCCCCATGCTGCGAATATAGCGGATGTTGATGATGGCGTCCTTAAAGCCGGCGCGGATTCGCAGGGCGTCCCCGGAGGCGTTCTGGGAAGCATAGTGGCAGATCATGTCCACCAAAGCGGTATCGGTAGCGGCGGCGTACAGGCAGTCCAGGTAGGGCTCCAGCATGGCGCTCAGGCTGTCCGCCTGCATATGCAGGTTGCGGCTCTCCATCTCAATCAGCTGAGCGTGAAGGGCCTCCCGGTAGGAGCGCTGCGTGGCGGCCTGGACCAGGGCCAGCAGCAAAACCAGAGCCGCCAGGCTGAGCAGGGCCAGGCGAATGGTGATATTGTTCTTGAAATTGCGAATGATGCGCATAGCCACCGTCCTGTCGCGGGATGCTCCCGGAGGTTAGCCCATATTTTACTCCTTTACCGCCCCAGCCGCAAGCCCGCCCACGATCTGATCCTGCATGGCCAGGAACAGCGCCACGATGGGCAAGATGGCCACCGTGGCCAGGGCCATCACGCCGCTCCACTTGACGCCTTCGTGGCGCATCAGGTTGAACACAATGCCCAGCAGGGGCTTGAAAGCGGCCTTAGTGTTGAAGGTGATGCTATAGATCAGGTCGTTCCAGCCGAAGATGAAGGCCAATACGCCCGCGGTGACCAGTCCGGGCTTGGCGATGGGCAGCATGATGCGCCAGAAGGCGGTGAAGGCGTTGCACCCGTCGATCCGCGCCGCGTTGTCCAGCTCCTTGGGCAGGGAGAGGAAAAAGGGCCGCGTGGTGACCACGATGAAGGGAATACTGATGGTGGCGATGGCCAACATGGGCCCCAAGTAATTGTTGAGCAGGTTCAGCTTGACGTAGATCAGGTACAGGGGCGTCAGGGTAAGGGAGGCCGGCATCATTTGGCTGATGAGGAACAGCAGCATAACCAGCTTGGCGGTGCGCATCCTGTACCGGGCCAGGCCATAGGCCGAAGGCACCCCCAATACCAGCCCCAAGGCCAAAGCGCCCAAGGACACGATGAGGGTGTTCTTGAAGCAGCCGAACACGTCGTTGGCGCCCAAATGCTTGGTGTAGGACTCCAGGGTGAAAGTCTTGGGCAGCAGGGTGATGGGCTGGGCGAAGATCTCCGCTTCGGGCTTAAAGGAATTGAGCACGATCCACAGGATGGGAAACAGCATCAGCGCGGCGATCAGCACCGCCGCCACGTTCATCACCACCTTGGACGCCTTGACCCCTGGACGCCGCCGGGCGGCATGGGGAGAAGGGGACTGGACATGGGCCTGAGCGTTCATCTACATCACCTCATCCTTTCGTACCAGGGCCAGATAGATTGCGGCTACCGCCAGCAGGCACAGGAACAGCACGTTGGAAGCGGCCGCGCCGGCGCTGAACTGGTATTCCCCAAAAGAGAGGCGGTAGGCGTAGGTGCTTAACAGCTCGGTTTGGTTCATGGGGCCGCCACTGGTCATGATATACACCAGGTCGAACACCTTGAAGGTATAGATGACGCCCAGAATGAGCACCGACATGATGGCGGGGCGCAGCATGGGCATGGTGATCCGGAAAAACCGCTGTATGGTATTGGCGCCGTCGATGGAAGCGCTCTCGTATACGTCCTCGGGGATGTTCTGGAGCCCCGCGGTGAGCAGGATCATGTTGAAGGGAATGCCCACCCAGCAGTTGGTAATGATCAGGGCGGCCATGGCGGTGCTGCCGTTGATCAGCCATTCCACCGGCTGATTGGCCAATCCCAGGCCGGTGAGCGCCACGTTGATCAGCCCGCCGTTGGTTTGGAACATGAATTTCCAGATCAGGGCGGACACCGTCATGGGAACCACCCAGACGATGAGCAGCAGCCCGCGAATGGGCTTGGCCGTTTTAAAATCCTGGTTGAGGAACACGGCCAGCAGCAAACCGAAGGCAAATTGGAACACGATGCACCAGAAAGTGAAGGTAAAGGTCTGGACCATTACCTGGGGGAGGATGCCTTCGTTCCACAGGGAAAGGTAATTGGCCAGGCCCACGGATTCATGGGTTGCGTTGCGGACGGTCATCACGTCCACGTCTTTAAAGCTGATGATAAAATTGTAGACCACCGGATAGCCAATCATCAGCAGGATGAATATGAGCCCCGGATAGACGAAGAGAGCGCCGGTGAGGGGCTCCCGGTTGCGGGCAAAAAACTTGCGCATGGTCCACCTCCAGCGGGTTGATGGAAAGGGCCCGCGCCCTTGGGGAGACCTGCCCTTGGCGGCGCAGGATGGCGCCGCCAAGGGCGTAAGGCGTGGGGCGGTTAGCCCATAATGGCGGAACCGGCAGCCTGAGCGTCGGTCATAGCCTGTTCGGGCGTCTTGGTGCCGGTGAGCACTTCCTGCACGGCGTTGCTGACCACTGCGGAGAACTCGCTCCAGCGGGGATGGGGGCCGCGGGGCAGGGCGTACTGCATACCCTCGGCAAATACGGCGGAGATGGGATCGGAGGTCCAGAAGTCGGTGTACTCGTTGCCGTCGTCTCGGGGCGCGAATTTGCCTACGTTGGCGCAGAAGATGGCGGTGTTCTCGCCGTTGCACATGAAGCTCAGGAAGGCCCAGGCCAGGTCCATATTCTCGCAAGCGCTGGTGATGGCCAGGTTCTCGCCGCCCAGCACGGAGGCGTACACGCCGTCGTCCGCCTTGGGGATCAGGGTCACGTTCCAATTCTTATCGGGCACGTCGGCGCGCAGGCCGGAGATGTTCCAGGGGCCGTTTACCTGCATGGCCAGGTTGCCGGAAGCGAACTGGGTATTGACTTCGGTTTGGCCCCAACTCATCACATCCTTGGGGGCGTAGCCCAGGTCGATCATGTCCTTCCACAGGGCGGCCGCTTCGATGGCGCCTTCGGAATCCAGCTGATCAAAACTGCCGCCGGCGGACAGCATGAAGGGGGCGAACTGGAAGGTGCCTTCCTCGTTGTTGTTGGCGGAGAAGCCGATGGGGTACACGTTGGGGTAGGTCTCCTTCAGCTTGGCGCAAACGTCCATCAGCTCAGACCAGGTGGTGGGCGGCGTACAGCCGGCGCCTTCCAGCATATCCACGTCGTAGAACAGCTCCAGGCAGTTGGAGTTGTGGGGCAGGCCGTAGTAACGGCCTTCGTCCATACAGGAGAGCATGGGGCCCTCATAGTAGTGGCTGGTCTGGTCCCAAGCGGTCACGTAGTCGGTGATGTCGGCGCACAGGCCCATTTTAATGAAGGCGTTCATCTCCGGGTTGTCCATCATGGCGATGTCGGGCAGCTCGCCGGATACTGCGCCCATGGTATACAGCTTCATCAATTCGTCCCGGGAGAAGGAGGTGACCACCACTTCCACGTCGGGATAGATCTCGTTGAACTTTTCTACCACCAGGTCCACGTTTTCAAACTCGGAATCGGCGGACCAATAGTGCCAAAATTCCAGGGTGCCGCTCAGAGTCTCCTGGGCGGAGGCAGGCGCCGCGAAGGCGCCTAGGCACAGGCACAGGGCCAGGAGCAGGGTCAGCATCTTCTTCATGGGATGACCTCCTTATAGATTATTGTGGAAGCGGCGGCTGCCCCGCCGGCTCCCTTCCCCCTCATTTTAGGGGGAAAAAAACCCTTCCAGCAATGCCAATTCTTTAAGGATGGTGCACGATTTTAAGGTGCTTTCTCAGGATTTTGGCAAAAAAAGCGGCGATGCAGTGGGAAAAATCCAACCGTATTTGGGGAAGTTATACAAGGAAAGGCGACTCAACGCGAAGACGGCCTGGACGCACTGGGCCTAGGGATATGGGCGTGGGATCGGGACCGGGCCGCCGCCCCTAGGGAAGGGAAGGGGGCTCTGGAGCCCGGCGCCCTGGGCGAGATTGACAAGGGCGGCTGGGAGGGATATACTGTTACAGGCGCCGCCTGTCAGGAGAGGCCGCCTTTACCAAACGGGAGCGAGGAAAAGCGCATGGCCAAGAGATCCCATAGCGAGAGCGTATTTATCAATACCGGTTCCGGCTTTGCTCTCAAGCTGGTGGTATTGATGATGAACCTGGTGCTCAAGAGGATATTTATCCATACGTTGGGCGTTCAGTACAATGGGGTATCCACCCTGTTCACCGATATCCTGAGTATGCTGTCCCTGGCGGAGATGGGCGTGGGCAGCGCCATTACCTTCGCCCTGTACCGGCCCATCCGGGAGCAGGACAACCGGCGCATCGCCGCGCTGATGAACTTTTACCGCAAAGCCTATCAGCTCATCGCCTGCATGGTGATGGCGGGGGGCGCTTTATGCATTCCCTTTCTGCCCTACCTGGTCAAGGAAGTGCCCGACATCCGGGAGAGCATCACCCTCATCTTTGTGCTGTACGTGGTCAACAATGCCACCAGCTATTTGCGCATCTATAAATCCACCCTGCTCACCGCCAGCGAGCGGGGCTACATGATCAACCGGGTGACCATTTGGTTCGTGCTGGGGCGCACGGTGCTGGAATGCGTGCTGCTGTTGGTATTCAAAAACTTCATCCTGTACCTGGTGGTGGGCATTCTGGAGAGCCTGGTGCGCAACGCGGTAATCAGCCGGGAAGCGGAGAAGTTGTATCCCCAGATCAACGATTATGCCGACGAGCGCCTGACCAAAGAGGAGACGCGCCGGCTGTTGGGAGACGTGGGGGCCCTGGCGCTGTACAAGATATGCCAGGTGATCTTGAGCAGTACCGACTCCATCGTCATCTCCGCCGCGCCCGCCCTGGGCGTGGTCACCGTGGGTTTCCTGGGCAATTACCGGCTGCTGTTCAACACCATCAACCAACTGGTCAGCCAGTTCTACCAGGCGTTTACCCCCAGCCTGGGGGTGCTGGCCACCGAGGCGGACGCGGAAAAACAGCACCAGGTGTTCCGCACGGTGAATTTCATGGCCTTCTGGGTCATGTGCTTTTGCTGCACCTCCCTGGTGTGCCTGTCCAGCCCCTTCGTGCGGCTGTGGCTGGGCAAGGATTATATTCTGCCCCTGAACCTGCTGCTGGTGATGGCGCTGAACAACTATATTTCCTCCATGAACCGCGCCACGAACATATTCCGCAACGGCAACGGCCTGTTCGTTCAGGGCAAATTCAGGCCGGTGGGCATGGCGGTGATGAACATCGCCATGGATATCGTGCTGGTCAAGCCCCTGGGCGTGTTCGGCGTGCTGCTGGCTACCTGTATCGCCCGGCTCACCACCCAGGTGTGGTACGATCCGTGGCTGGTGCATAAAAAGGTGTTTAAGCGCTCGGTAAAGCCCTATTTCTGGCGGATGGGCATCTATACGCTGCTCACGGCCAGCGCCTGCGCCCTGACCTATTGGCTGTGCGGGCTGATAGGGCAGGCGGTCAGCAACCTGTACCTGGCCTTCCTGCTGCGCATGGTCCTCTGCGTCCTGATCCCCAACGGCATTGTGGTGCTGCTGTACCACCGTACCCCCGAGTTCAAGGATTTGATCCATCGCGTCGGCGGCATAACCAAGCGGATTGGCCGGGCCTTGGGACGGCGCGGCCCCAGCGCCTAAACCTACCCCCTGCAGAAAAGCCGGGGTCTCCCCCGAAGGAGACCCCAGCAAGGGAAAAAGCGCCGGTTTCCACAGGAGGAGACCGGCGCTTTGGCTAGTTTTGGACCCGGGGCGGGCGCTTTCCCGACGGGGCAGGGGCCGGCTACCGGGGTTGGTGCAGGTCGTTTTTGATCTGGGTGGTGCTGACCTCCGGCGTGCGGGGCAGGTAGACCACTTCCACCCCCTCATCCTTCAGAAAATCGAACCGGCCCTTCCAGTCGTCCCCGATGACGAACACGTCGATGTGATATTCATGCACGTCCCTGGCCTTTTGATCCCAGCAGGTTTCGGGGATGACCAGGTCCACGTATCGAATGGACTCCAGCAGGGTCTTGCGCTGGTCATAGGTAAAGTAGCACTTTTTTCCCTTTTCTTTCCAATTGAATTCGTCGCTGGACAGAGCTACCACCAAATAATCGCCCAGGGCCTTGGCCCGGCGCAGCAGATTGATGTGCCCGTAGTGAAGCAGGTCAAAGGTGCCGTAGGTGATCACACGCTTCATCATCGCCTTGCGCTCCCTCCTGGCCAACGCCGCCGCCCTGGCCCCTATACCGCAAAGACTACCACAGCGGGGCCCCGGTGTCAAGGCCGGGAGGCTTTTTTGCCGGCAAAGCCTTCGAATATTGCCCCATAGACGCCGGAAAATACCGCAAATCTGCCACGCTTTTAACCAGAAGGCGCCCAAAATCTCACCCCGTCCCGCCGAATATCCCTGATATACTGCCACCTATACTGCCGCCAGCAAAGGGAGTGGGGTCATTGTACGAATATATGATAGGCGTGGGCGCCATGAAGGCGGGAACCACGCTGATGTACCGGCAGCTGCTGGAGCATCCCCAGATACGCCGGGGCGTGCGCAAGTCGGTGGACTATTTTAATATCACCCAAGCGCCCAGCAAGGCGCAGTACGATGCCCTGTTCGCCCCCGGGGAAGGGCCCAAGATGGACATTTCTCCCTTTTATATGTATTATGCCCCCAGCATAGAGCGCATAGCGGCCACCCTGGACCCCAAGCGCACGGCGGTGGTGGTGCTGCTGCGCGACCCGGTGGAGCGGGCCTTCTCCCACTACCGGATGCGCAAGTCCCAGAACATGGAGGACCAGCCCTTTGAGGCCACCTTTGAATTGGAGGCGAGCCGCACCGCCCGCAGCTATCACGATTTGCAACTATTCAGCTACTTTACCCGGGGACTCTACGCCCAGCAGTTGGACCGGCTGTACGCCCTGTTCCCCAAAGAAAACATCCGCATTTACCTGTTTGAGGAGTTCATCGGCCACCAGCAACAGTGGCTGGACGATCTGTGCGGCTTCCTGGGCATCCAGTGCGTGCCGGTGCAGGATATGCACGAGAATAAGACCGTGGTAAACGTAAAGAGCCGCGCTCTGGCCCGGTTAGTGGAAAAGATAGCCCGGCTGGTGCCCAAGAGCATGAAGCGCAGGTGGATGGGCAAACTGCGGCGCAAAGTCACCGCCGCCAACGAGCGCAAAGACGTGAAGGAAACCATTGATCCGGCCTTCGCCCGCCGCCTGACGGAATACTACCGGGAAGAGGTATTGCGTTTGCGGGATGAGTACGGCGTGGATATCTCTAAATGGAAGCACTTCGCCAACCTGTAACCCTGGAGAGAAAAGCCGGCGGGGCGCTCCGGTTATGCCGGAGCGCCCGCCGCAGCCTGTCAAAGAAGCCCCATTGCGTTGTAGCGATGGGGCTTCTTTGACAGGCTGCGGGGCGGCGCCTTAGAGAAGGCGCCGCCCCCAAATTTGGTGGGAAATTTAGTTCAACACTTCCAGGGTCACCTGAATGGTGAGGGTTTCGAACTGGCCGGAGGGCAGGCTGGAACTGTTGGAACCGTAGTTGTAGGAATAGCCGTAGGGGTAATTGTAGCCGTAGTTTCCGCCGTAATTGCCGTAGTTTCTGCCGTAGTTGCCATAGTAGTTGCCATAGTTTCCGCCGTAGTTGCCGTAATTGCCGCCATAATTGTTGGCATTGTTGGACTGGGCGTTGTTGCGGCTGTACAGGCTCTGGGCGTTGTCATAGCGGACTACGGTGAGCTCCACGGTGTCGCCGGCCTGGTGCTTATCCAGCTCGGTGGTCAGTTCCTGTAGGGTGGTAACCCGCACGCCGTCCACATGGGTGATGAAGTCGTAGGGCTGGACGCCGGCCTTATCGGCGGGGCCGTCCTGGGTGACGTCGTACACGCAGACGCTGGCCGGCGGATAATCCACCCGGGCGTCGTCAGGACCTTCCTGGGCCGCTACGGTGACGCCCAGCTGGGGCCGCTGCACCTGGCCGTACTGGATGATGTCCATGGCCACCGGGTACACGGTGTCGATGGGAATGGCAAAGCCCAGACCCTCGAAGGACACGGAGGAGAAGGCGCTGCCGGCGTACTTCAGGGTGTTGATGCCCACCAGCTCGCCGTTTACGTTGAACAGGCCGCCGCCGGAGTTGCCGCTGTTGATGGCGGCGTCGTGCTGGATGTAGGAGATGGCCCGGGTGGCGTTATCGGCGCTGACGCTGGTGCGCTCCAGGGCGGAGACGATGCCGCTGGTCATGGTGTTGGCCAGCACCGTGCCGCCGGGATTGCCGATGGCAAATACGGTAGAGCCCACCACCAGTTCGCTGGAGGAGCCGATGGCTACGGGCACCAGCTCGTCGGAATCCACCTTCAGCACGGCCAGGTCGGTAGAGTCGTCATAGCCGGTGAGGGTAGCGTCGGCGTACTCGCCGGAGGGAAGCAGTACCTGGTAGGTATTGCCGTCCTCTACTACATGGTAGTTGGTGACCACATAGCCCTCGGCGATGACCACGCCGGAGCCCTGGCCGATCATCTGGCGCTGGTCGCCGTACTGGCGGCTCCACTGGGTGGAGTAGGTAATGACGCCTACCACCGAGTTCGCGGTTTTCTGGGCTACGGCGATGGCCGGGTTGGTATCGCCCACCACGCCGGTACCTGTTTGGGTTTCCTCCGCCAACACCGCGCTGCCCACCATGATGCAGGAGAGCGTCAGGGCGACCACCAGCGCGATAGCGGTAATGATACGATTGGACTTTTTCATGTTATCGCACCTCCGATTTCGGTTGATGGGATCAGTATAGCAAGCACATTTTGCAGAATCATGAACGAACCGTGAACGTTAAAGGGCCGGATGAAAAGTTTTAGGTTGACGGGCCGGCATAGGGCATGGTATAATAAAGAGCCGGTTGAAGCCGGGCGTTTCCCATGGGGATCGCGTTTCCGAAGAGGCGCGCTTCGTGGCTTATTTTTTTGGTTTTTGGAGGGATTGCCATGAAACGGACCTCGCTTCTCACCCTGAGCGCCCTGTTCCTGGCGCTGGGCCTTATTCTGCCCTTTTTGACCGCCCAGATACCTGAAATCGGATCGATGCTGCTGCCCATGCACCTGCCGGTGCTGTTGTGCGGCTACGTGTGCGGGCCGGTGTGGGGGATGATGACCGGCGCGGTGACGCCCCTGCTGCGCAGCTGGATTTTTGGTATGCCGCCGCTGGTGCCCATGGCCTCCGCCATGGCCTTCGAACTGGCGGCCTATGGCCTGTTTACCGGGCTATTTTACCGCAAATTGCCCAAGCAGAATGGATATATATACCTGTCCCTGGCGCTGGCCATGGTGCTGGGCCGGGGGGTGTATGGGCTGGCCATGACGGCCATTTTGGGGCTCACCGGTGGCGCCTATACCTGGGCGGCCTTTGTGAGCGGCGCCTTCCTGGAGGCGATACCGGGCATCGTGCTGCAGCTGGCGCTGATTCCCCTGTGCATCCTGGCGCTGAAGCGGGCCAGGCTGATGGCGTGATGGACCGGGCGGAGCTGGAGGGCGCCGTCCAGGCGCTGCTGGCGGAAAGGGGGCGGGTGCTGCTGGCCCTGGAGGGCATGAGCGCCGCAGGCAAGACCACCCTGGCGGCGGAGCTGGCCCAGGCGTACGGCGGCAACGTTTACCACATGGACGATTTTTGTTTCCCTGCCCACCAACGCCCCGACGATTGGCGGCAGGCGCCTGGCGGGCACATGGATTTGGAACGGTTCCGGCGGGAAGTGCTGAAGCCCTTGAGCCGGAAGGAAGCGGTGGCCTACCGTCCCTACAGCTGCCGGGAGGGCGCGTTTGGAGCGGAACGGCTGATCCGGCCCAAGTCCCTGGAAATCGTGGAAGGCGCTTACGCCACCCATCCCAGGCTGGCCGCGGCTTACGATCTGGCGGTGTTCGTCCAAGTGGACCCGGAGGAACAGCGCCGGCGCATCCTGGCGCGCGGCGGGTCCCAGGGGCTGCTCCGGTTCCAGGAGATATGGATTCC
>DVHZ01000187.1 GCA_018711685.1 Candidatus Excrementavichristensenella intestinipullorum
CCCACCTCGCTGGCGCGTAGTTGAAACAACGGCCTTGAGCGGTGCGGCGGTGGTAGCCGCTGCGGTGATTCAGGCCGTTGCGGGGATGCGGTGGGGAGCTATAAGGCGCTGGATAGGATGGCTGACTCGGCGCCGGGGGCGCCGCCCCCGGACCCCCGCCAAGGGGGGATGGCCCCCCTTGGAACCGCCTTCCTCGCTGGCGCGTATTTGGGGCAACGGCCTGAAGCGGAGCGGCGGCGAATGCCGCTGCGGCGGTTCAGGCCGTTGTGGGGATGCGGTGGGCCGCTATGACGCGCCGGGTGGGGTGGCTGACTCGGCGCCGGGGGCGCTGCCCCCGGCGCCCCGCCAAGGGGACGCCCCCCTACGCCGCCAGCGGGTCCGGCTGCGCCGCCTTCCGCGTCGCCCGCAGGTATAGCGCGCCGACCAGTGCCGTGGATAGTACGTCCGCAACCGGCTGCGCCCACACCAAACCCGCCGCTTGTAAAAATCCTTCCAGTAAAAACAGCGCTGGAATGTATATGAGGCCCTGCCGGCTTACGCTCACAATCAGCGCCTCCGTGGCCGCCCCCATGGCCTGCAGCGCGTTGACCAGCACGAAAAATATGCCGAACAAAATGCTGGTGGTCAGCAGAATGTGCGTGAACTCTACCGCGTAATCAAACGCCTCTGCCTCCGTGAGAAATATCCCCACAATCTGCCCGCTCAGCAGATAACACAGCGCCGTCATGACCCCGCTGAGCACAAAGGCAAATCCCAGGGAAAACCGCATCACCCCCTTGAACCGCTCCCAGCGCCCCGCGCCTACGCAAAACCCTAGCAGCGGCTGCACCCCTTGACCTATCCCCATGCAGATCATGCTGGAAATCATGGTCACCTTCATGGCGACCCCGATCCCCGCTACCGCCATGTCCCCGTAAAACGCCATTCTGGCGTTGACGATGATTTGCGACGTGCTCATCGGCAGCGACGCCAGCGCCGTGGGAATGCCGATGGTGTCAATAGCGTGCTTTTATTTTACATTGCGTTGGCTTTTCCCTTCCACATGGGCGATTCCCCCCGAGGGCGCGTATGGGGCAAACCGGCATAAAAGGGAGCGCCTAGCCCAATCTGGGCGGCGGCTTTTCCTATTGCTAGCGCCAATTTAGCATGGCGGGATGGCGAAAGGGCGCAACGTGTGCTACCATAGAAGGCCAACGCGGGGACCGCTTCGGACTCTCAGGCGGCGCCCCTTCAGAAAGCTCAGGTGCAGGCGCAATGCAGGCAAAAGAAAAAGCCCTTCAGGCCGACGTGTTCCAGAATCTCCCAGTCCCCTCGGCCCTGCGCAAGATGATCCTGCCGGCGGTGGTCAGCCAGCTGATCGTGCTGATCTACAACATGGCGGACACCTTTTTCGTGGGGCAAACCAACAACCCCTATATGGTGGCGGCCACTTCGCTGATCCTGCCCGTGTTCAACATCACCCTTTGCCTGGCCGGGCTGGCCGGCATCGGCGGCGGCTCCCTGATCTCCCGGCTGCTGGGCCAGGACGACAAGGCGGAGGCGCGGCGGGTCAGCGCCTTTTCCCTCTACCTGGCCCTGGCCATCTCGGCGCTGTTCGCCGCAGCCATGGCCGCCTTTATGGAACCCATCCTGGGGCTGCTGGGGGCAGGGGACAATACCTACGGATACGCCCGGCAATACGCCCTGTGCGTCATCGTAGCGGGGGGCGTGCCTACGGTGCTGTCCAACGTGCTGTCCAACCTGATCCGCAGCGTGGGCCGTTCCAAGGAGGCCAGCGCGGGCATCATTCTGGGCGGGCTGCTGAACATCGCCCTGGACCCCCTGTTCATGTTTGTGCTGCTGCCCCAGGGCGATGAGGTGCTGGGCGCGGGGCTGGCCACCTGCCTGTCCAACTGCGTGGCCCTGGGCTATTTCCTCGTGGTGCTGCTCAAGATGGGCCGGGGCTCGGCCATTACCGCTTCGCCCCGGGTAGGGCTGCCCCGGGGGCGCAGCGTGGCGGCCGTATTCGGCGTAGGCGTGCCCTCGGCCATCACCACCCTGTTGTTCGATCTGGACTACGTAGTCATCGACAAGCTGATGGTATCCTACCACGATTTGGCCCTGGCCGCCGTGGGCATTGTGCTGAAGGTGGAGCGCTTTCCCCTGAACGTAGGGGTGGGCATTTGCCAGGGCATGATGCCCCTGGTGGGGTACAGCTACTCGGCAGGCAACTGGGAGCGGATGGATCGGGCCATCAAGCTATCCCGGCGGGTGGGGCTGATCGTGGCGGGGATCAGCATCGCGCTATACGAGCTATTCGCCTTCCAGTTCGCCCATCTCTTCATATCCGATCCGCAGACGGTGGAGTTGGCCGGTCAATTCCTACGCATTCGGGTACTGGCCACGCCGTTGATGTTCATGAGCTTTTTCACGGTATACCTATTCCAAGCATTTGGCCAAGGCAGGATAGCGCTGTTCCTGGGGGTAACCCGGTGGCTGGGGCTCAACATCCCCATGCTCTTTTTGCTCAACGCATGGGTGGGCATGTACGGGGTGGTATGGTCTCAAGCTGCGGCGGACAGTCTGACGGTGCTCTTGTCCCTGTACATTTACCGGAAATACCGCCCCGCGGCATACGAAGTACTCAACCGCAGGCGGCCCTAGTCCATTGCGCACCATGGCGGCGTGCGCCTCCCCCTGCCGTATACCCCCGCCCCGCCGCGCAAGGCCCTTGCCGCACCACCGGGCTAGCGCAGATGCCGGGCGGGCAGCTCTGGGGGGGTGGGGGGT
>DVHZ01000188.1 GCA_018711685.1 Candidatus Excrementavichristensenella intestinipullorum
CGAACCGCCGCCGGGACCACGAGGAAACACCGGAGAGCCTCCCGCAGCAAAAGCCGGGGTAAACCCAAAAAGCCGGGGCAAGGCCGTCGCGGGGGGCCCGGGGGGCGGAGCCCCCCGGCAGAGAGGGATCGCCTCGCCGCAGCAGACGGCGAGGCGGTGGGGAGCAGGGGC
Organism: Candidatus Excrementavichristensenella intestinipullorum; assembly: GCA_018711685.1. Lineage (GTDB taxonomy): Bacteria > Bacillota > Clostridia > Christensenellales > Aristaeellaceae > Excrementavichristensenella > Excrementavichristensenella intestinipullorum. The sequence goes on from DVHZ01000188.1 coordinate 172, forward strand.
CGTCTTCTACCCGTTGGAGGATTTCTCCACCCCAGCGACGGCTCTCCGGTCATAAACATCCTTGGCGGCAGCATCGATGGGGATAAGCGGGAGGCATGCCCCCTCGTTGGCCGCCACCGTCAAAGCGGCAGCCTTCCCTCCGGCTGGACGCACATTTTCACCTTGCTGGAGGGAAGGCCCCCGGCCCAGGATAGGGTTTGCAGCCGTAGGCGCCCGAAGGGACAAAATGCCCCTCCGGCGAAAAAAAAGCACGCCCCACCCGAATAGGCGGGGCGTGTCGGAAACCCAATCAATGGGCCTGCTTGATAAAGTCCTGAATCTGCTGGGGATCGTCGGTGAAGGTCAGGCTGAAGCGCAGGTCCATGTGCTCGCCGGCCTCCAGCACGGGCATGACGCCCTGCTCCCGGGCATAGCGCCGGCCCATGACCCCGGCCAGAGTAGGCTCCAGGCCCAAAGCGTAATCCCCGGCCATCATGCACTTCCACTGGCACAGCAGGGGGAATGCCTCCTTGTCGAAGCGCACCACCGCCGCCATGCCCAGCTTTTCGTTGTGAATCATGGCCATGGGCTGGTCGAATTGGGTGTGGAAATAGCACTGCTCCGCCCGGCCGATCTCCGGCGCGTCCATCACCTGCCAAACCCCCGGCCCGTTCTTTGCCCAGTCGTCCCGAGGCTCCACCTTGGCCGCCCCGGTATATACCTTGGCGCCCTGGTCCAGCATGGGATAGCCGAAATTCACGTGGTACACGTTCATCACCGGGGTGGGAGCAAAGCCCTGGTTCTCCACCCGGTCCCATACCTCCACCTGGTCGGTATCGGTGCGCACGGTAATCACCCGGCTCAGGGTCAGGTTCTCCTCGAACACGCAGGCCTCCCGCACCTCGCCCCGCAGGCGGATCACCGCTTCGTCCTGGTCGAATTCCACCCGAGCGCTTACGTGGCCCGCCGGGGTGTTGGAGTAGGGGCCGTGGAGCCCCAGCTCCCGGCCCGCGTCCTGGCAGGGCGCACCGGCATAGCTCAGGCCGCAGGTGGTGAGCATACCCGCGTTAAACTGCTTCAGGAAGCCCCGCACCCCCTCCTCCTGGTAGAAGGCGGGGTTGCGCATACCGGTCTTGCTGGCAAAGCTCATGGTGACGCCCTTAAAGGCCAGATAGGGAATGTCCAGCCCCCGATCGGCGGCCACGGTGAGATCCAGGCCCTTGCCGTTTTTGACGTGGAATACCCGCACGCCCTTGCCCGGCCCGTCGTTGAGCACGTAATCGGTAACCCCCATCAGGGCGTTCAGGTTGCCTACCCGCTTGCGCATTTCAAATAGTTCGCTCTTTTTCATGGTCTAGCCTCCGTCCTCCAATTCATTCACCACATGCGCCCCTCCAGGGGCAGCCCTTGACCCGGCCCCGCCCAAAGGCCAAATCCATATCCCCCGCTACCGGTTCCTCGCCTTTCCCAGGTCCGGCAGCGCTCCTCATTCCGAGGCAAAGGCGGTTCCGGGCGTCCCCCTGCCTCAGGCGTTGTAGCCCCGGGGATTCATCTGCTGCCAGCGCCAGGCGTCCCGGCACATGTCCGCCAGGGTCTTTTCCGCCTGCCAGCGGAGCAGCCGCTTGGCCTTCTCCGGATTGGCGTAGCAGGCGGCGGCGTCTCCCGCCCGGCGGGGCTGAATCTCGTAGCGCAGCTTCACCCCGTTGGCCTGCTCAAAGGTGTTCAGGATGTCCAGCACGCTGTAGCCGGTGCCGGTGCCCAGGTTGATGGCGTCGCAGCCGGTAAAGCCTTCCAGATACTTCAGCGCCGCCACATGGCCCTTGGCCAGGTCCACCACGTGGATGTAGTCCCGAATGCAGGTGCCGTCGGGGGTGGGATAGTCGTCGCCAAACACCCCCAGCACGGGAATGATCCCCAAGGCGTTCTGCATCACCCGGGGCATCAGATTGTTGGGAATGCCGTTGGGGTCCTCGCCGATGCGCCCGCTCTCGTGCGCACCTACCGGGTTGAAGTAGCGCAGCAGCGCCACCGACCAATCCTTGCCGGCAAAGGCCACGTCCCGCAAAATCTGCTCGATCATGTACTTGGTCCAGCCGTAGGGGTTGATGCAGCCGGTGGGCAGGTCCTCGGTCATCTCCGACTGGCTGGCCGCCGCGTATACCGTAGCCGAGGAGGAAAACACCAGCTTGCGGGCGCCGTGAGCCCGCATGGTCTCCACCAGGGTGAGGGTGGAATCCAGGTTATTGCGGTAGTACTCCAGGGGCTTTTCCACCGATTCGCCTACCGCCTTTAGCCCCGCAAAGTGAATGGCCGCCTCGATGGGCTGCTCTGAAAACAGCTTTTCCATGGCCGCCCTGTCGCATACGTCCGCCTGATATACCGGAAAATCCTTGCCCGTCAGCTCCTTCACCCGCCTGAGCGCCTCAGGCGAGCTGTTGGCGTAATTGTCTACCACCACCACGTCGTAACCGGCATTGAGCAGTTCCACACAGGTATGGGACCCGATAAAACCAGCTCCCCCCGTGAGCAGCACCTTTCCCTTCATGGCACACACCTCCACGCATTCTACGGCCTAATCTATCCCATATTATACCTGCTTTTTCTCCATATTTCAAGAGCGTGAAGGGCCCCGGGCCAAATATCCCCCTCAGCCCATGAGCATTCCCCCATTGACGTTCAGGTTGGCCCCGGTGATGTAACCCGCTTGGGATGAGCACAGGAACAGCGCTGCCTGGGCGATGTCCAGGGGCTGGCCGAACCGGGCCAGGGGAATGTCCGCCAGCCATTGGGCCCGGCGCTGGGGAGTCCCGTAGGCGATCATGTCGGTGTCGATGCGCCCGGGCGCCAGGCAGTTGACCCGGATGCCCCGGGGCCCCAGCTCCTTGGCCAAAGAATAGGTGAGCCCCAGCAGCCCCGCCTTGGCCGCCGCATAGGCGCTGCCCTCCGCCGAGCCGGTAAAGGCGGCCTGAGAGGTGATGTTCAGGATGGCGCTCCCCGGTCCCAGATACTTGAGGGCGCTCTGGCTGACGAAAAAGGCGGCGGTGAGGCTGGCGTCCAGGGTGTCCCGGTACATCTGGGGAGTGAGCTGCTCCAGGGCGCATTTTTGCAGCCACCCGGCGTTGTTCACCACCACGTCCAGGCCGCCCAGGGCCAGGGCCGCCCGGTCCACCGCTTCCCCCGCCTCCTGGGGACTGCGCAGGTCGGCTTGCAGGGCCGCGCCGCCGCCCATCTCCTCCACCAGGGATTGGGCCATGTCCTGGCGGCTGTGGTAGACGAAGGCCACCTTGGCTCCCGCCTGGGCGAAGGCCAGGCAGATGGCCCGGCCAATTCCCCGGCTCCCTCCCGTGACCAGCACCCGTTGATCCTGAAACATGGACGTAACCTCCTACACGTTGGTAGCTTCAGTATCCCACGCCGCGCCCCCCTTGTCAAGGCGCGGCCCCAAATTCCCTCCGCCTGCCCCCTCCGGCTCCCGGCCCTATACGTGGCTCCGGTTATAATTCAAGCGCCCCCTGGTCTCCCAGGCGGCGCTTGAATCAAGAAGGGGGTATGAAGAGGTTATCCATGTATCTGAAAGGGCTATCCCTGACGATGTTTATTATAGGGGATGGTCTTGAACCTGGTATGAACAAACTGTGAACCAGTAAGGAGGTTGTGTGGCCCTTGGCCAGGGCCCCTTTCCCTGGTCCTCCCGGGCTGCCGGGGGAGTACCCATTTCTTCGAAACGTATGGCTTCCGGCCGGGACAGGGCAGCCCGACGGTGCAGCAGCTGTCGGACTATGCCTATCGTGAATCGGATATCGTCGTGACCGAAGACGCGATGGAAAGGCTGTTCCGCACCCGCGCCTACAACCGGCAACGCTGCTGGAAGCCCCGGCAGGGAGATACGCTCTACAACCCGGTGGTGGGCGTGGTGGAGGCCTTCAAGTATGCCAACGACTGGCGCCCCATCCCTGTGGCCTTTGTGCCCGAGCTGCATCCCGACATCCTCTCGGAGCTGGAGGATATGCACATCGTCATTCGCCTGAAGGACGGGGTCAGCATGGACCGTTTCCTGCACGAGTTCAAGCCGTGGATGCTCCGTCAGATGCGGGCGGGCAATCTCTATGCCCGCGAGCTTCAGTCGTACGACGACCTCATTGTCTCGGGCGAGTTCTTCACTTCCACGTCGGTCTATCGCCGCAATCTGAGCATCGCCCTGTTCTTCCTCGTCAATCTCTGTCTGGGTGTCATCGGTACCTTCTGGCTGCAGACGCGCACACGTCGCGAGGAGGTGGGCGTGATGTTGTCCTACGGCGCCACGCCGCGCCGCATCCGCCTCCAGCTGCTGGGCGAGGGCATGGTGCTCACGACGGTGGCCACGCTGGCGGGCTGCTTCCTCTACCTGCAATACGGGCTCAGCGAGGGGCTGCATCGAGGCAGTGCCTGGATGAATAGCACCATGCCCTGCTGGGTGGACCACTTCGGGCAGCACTTCGCCATCGTGTCGCTCATCATCTACCTCATTCTGCTGGTGGTGGTATGGGTGGGCATTTACATTCCGGCCCGCCGCATCAGCAGCATTCCACCTACCGAGGCGTTGAGGGATGAGTGAAACCGTACGCTAAAAACGGACAGGTTGTTCATTTTCGGACACCCTTCTTTTTGCTAAAATGCAGATAATCAGTATCGCGTGATTTTGGCACGACTTTTGAATTAAGTTCACCACAAAGAATACAATAACTATAAACAACATACAATTATGGACATGATCAAATTAACAGGTATCAACAAGATTTACCGTACAGACGAGATTGAAACACAGGCATTGGAGAACGTGAACCTGACCGTGGAGCAGGGCGAATTCCTCAGCATCATGGGGCCTTCGGGTTGCGGCAAGTCCACGTTGCTCAACATCATGGGGCTGCTCGACACACCCACCAGCGGCACCATCGAAATAGCCGGTACCCGCGTGGAGGGTATGAAAGACAAGGAACTGGCTGCTTTCCGTAATCAGAACCTGGGCTTCGTCTTCCAGTCGTTCCATCTGATCAACTCGCTCAACGTGATAGACAATGTGGAACTTCCGTTGCTTTACCGTAAGGTCTCCGCTAAGGAGCGCCGTCGTCTGGCCGAAGAGGTGCTGCGGAAGGTGGGCCTCAGTCATCGTATGCGCCACATGCCTACCCAGCTCTCCGGTGGTCAATGTCAGCGCGTAGCCATTGCCCGAGCCATTATCGGTAATCCTGAAATCATCCTCGCCGACGAGCCGACAGGTAACTTGGACTCAAAGATGGGTGCCGAGGTTATGGACTTGTTGCATCAGTTGAACGAGGAAGACAAGCGTACCATTGTCATGGTGACGCACAACGAAGACCAGGCCAAGCAGACGAGCCGCACGGTGCGCTTCTTCGACGGCCGCCAGATAGGATAATGTGTAACAAACCGACAAAACAGACAGACAATGAAAACAAACATCATAGGAATTGTAGTGGCGCTGGTACTGGCTTTTGCCGCGGCAGTAGGCGCATGGGCGCAGGACGAGAAGGTGAGCGAAGTGCGCAAGGTGGACGATTTCTCATCCATCAGGATAACGTCGGTAGCCAATGTCATTTTTACGCAGGGCGATGACTGTTCGCTCCGCCTGGAGGGCAAGGAGAAATGGGTGAAGCTCACCACCACCGAGGTGAAGAACGGCTACTTGGTTATCAGTTTCAAGAAGGGAGAAAAGTCCGTCAAGAACATTGACGGCCTGAAGCTCTATGTCACCGCTCCCACGCTGGAGGCAGTTGAGCTGACTGGTGTGGGTAACCTGGAGTGTAAGGAACCCTTGAAGTTGGACGACTTCACGCTGTGCATCAATGGTGTAGGCTCTGCCGAGGTGGCCGATCTGACCTGCCGCCGCTTCACCGTCAGCCTGAACGGAGTGGGCGGTGCCGAGGTGAACGTCGATTGCGACTACCTGAAAGCACGTATGGGCGGCGTAGGCAGCCTGGAACTGAAGGGAAGTGCCGATGAGGCCGACATATCGCGCAGTGGCATCGGCAGTGTGAATACGAAACGATTAAAAATTAAGAATGAAGAATGAGGAATGAAGAATCGGGCAACCCGATACATCCTTTCTTCATAATAAATTCTTCATTCTTCATTCATAATTCTTCATTAAAAAGATGATCAAGCAATATTTCCAACAAGCCTGGGCGCAGCTCCGCCAGCAGCCGCTCATCAGCGGGGTGACGGTGGCGGGTACGGCCCTTTCCATCTTCCTCATCATGCTGGTGGTGATGATGCAGCAGGTGCAGGTAGAGCCTTTTGCGCCCGAAAGCAACCGCGACCGCTTCCTGCACGTGAAGTGGGGCAGTATCGCCAACGAAGCATGGGGCGACAGCAACAGCAACGGCCCGTGGAGCGCAGCTTCGCTGAAAGAAATCTACGGCAAGCTGACGACGCCCGAGGCCGTCACCGTCTATGTGGTATATTCTCTGCCCAAGCCGGTCAGCCTGCCCGGCCAGCCCACTACGGCGGTCGATGTGCGCGAGACGGACAGCCAGTTCTGGACGGTGTTCGACTTCGCCTTCACCGACGGTAAGCCCTTCGACCAGGCCACGTTCGATGCCGGTCGGCCGGTGGCCGTCATTACCGAAAGCGTGGCGCGCCTGCTGTTCGGCACGACGAAGGCCGTGGGAAAAGAATTCCTGCTGGCCCATGCGCCCTACAGGGTGTGCGGCGTGGTGAAGGACGTATCGACGCTGGCCGAAACAGCCTATGCGCAAGTGTGGATTCCCTATACCTCGACCGACCAGGTGAACAATACGTGGGAGAACGACCTGATGGGCCTGATGAGTTGCACCATCCTGGCGCGCGACCGTAGCGACTTCCCTGCCATCCGCGAGGAGGCTGCCCGGCGGTTGGACGAATTCAATAAGGTGATAGGCGAGAACGGTTATAAAATTATCAACCGCAACCGTCCTTACGACCAGGAGAAGAACGCCCTGGTAGCCGGCGCCAATGTGGAGCCGGATGTGACGGCTGCCCGCCGGACCCGTTTCATCATCTTCCTCATCCTGCTCATCGTGCCTGCCATCAATCTGAGCAGCATGACGCAGAGCCGCCTGCGCCGTCGCGTGGCGGAGATCGGGGTGCGCCGTGCCTTCGGCTGCACACGCATGGAGCTGCTGGGGCAGATACTGGGCGAGAACTTCATCGTCACCCTGCTGGCCGGTGTGCTGGGGCTGATAATCAGCCTGCTCTTTGCCTTCCTGTTGGGCGATACCCTCTTTGTGCAGAGCTGGAACACTACGCTCAATCCGCCCGTGGTCGATGCCTCCATCCTGATACATGCCTCCACCTTCGGCTGGGCGTTGCTCTTCTGCTTCGTGCTCAACCTGCTCAGCACCGGTATTCCCGCCTGGCGGGCGTCGCGGATGAATATTGTGGAGGCGATTAACGGCAAGGCGCAGTGATGTGAATGTATAAAATAGGATTACATTATGAACAAGAAACTATTTACCCAAATACGCAACGAGTGGCGCAGCAACCTGTGGCTGGCGCTGGAGTTGCTGGTGGTGAGCGTGGTGATGTGGTACATCATCGACCTGCTCTACTGCCGCCTGGCCACCTATATGGAGCCGCGCGGTTTCGACACGGAGCATTGCTACCTGATAACCATGGGCGTGCTCACCGACAAGAGTCCCGACTATACCCCCTATAGCGATACTCACAAGCAGACCGACGAAGTGCGCGAGCTGGTGGAACGCCTGCGCCGTCGTCCCGAGGTGGAAGCGGTCAGCCTGTCGCAAAATTCCTATCCTTATAATGGTAGTAACGGCTCTGCGGAAGTGGATTATGACACGCTTCATGCGCCCCGCTGGACCATCCGCCGTATTGTGACGCCCGACTTCGTACGCGTGTTCCGTTACCGGGGGGCGCGTGGCGAGACGCCCGAGCAGCTGGCTGAAATATTGGAGCGGGGCGACTTCCTGGCTTCGGACAACCTGTATCGCAAGTACAGCGTCCCGATGACGTCACTGGTAGGCAAGAAGGAATTCTATCTGTTCGGGGATACGGCCCAGATGTACCGTTTGGGCGCCGCCTTGCAGAATGTGCGCTACGACGACTTCAGTCAGGCACGTTCCAGCTATTCCATGGTGTTCAACATGAATTTGCTGTCGGATGATTGGATTCATGCTGACAATGAGCTTTGCGTCCGCGTCCGTGCCGACCGTGACCAGAACTTCATGGAGAACCTGAAGGCCGACAGCGAGAAGCAGTTCCGCATTGGTAATCTCTACATCAGCGACATCAAAAGCTTCAAGGATATCCGCCGCAGCTTCCAGCAAGGTGAGACCAGCCAGATGCGCAACTTGGTTGTGGGCATGGGCTTCCTGCTGCTGAACATCTTCCTGGGGCTACTCGGCACGTTCTGGTTCCGCACGCAGCAACGGCGCGGCGAGATTGCCCTGCACAAGGCAATGGGTGCCACGGACGGTGCGGTGTTCGGCCGCCTGATGAGTGAAGGTATTTTCCTGTTGCTGATCGTCACCGTGCTGGCCGTCGTCATCGACATCGTGCTGGCCCACTTCGAACTGAACTCCTGGCGCAACGGCACTACGCTGGAGTGGCCGCGCCTGCTGTTCTGCGTCGCCGCTACGTTTGTCCTCATCGCCGCCATGATCGGTATCGGCATCGGACTTCCTGCCCGCCGTGCCATGAAGGTGCAGCCGGCGGAGGCATTGCACGATGAGTAAGAAACCTTGAGCAGTTTATTTTAGTTTAGTGTGGATAAACTGTCAGTTTAATACGGATAAACTGATAGTTTAAAACGGGTAAACTGATAGTTTAATGCTAGTAAACTGGTTGTTTAATACGAGTAAACCAAAAATAAACAGCTTTGTTGTTGCTTGTCAATTGCGTAAGAGATGACAGAACTGTCAGCTCGAACGTGTGAAAATTGAGTGATTCAAATAATGAAACGTGTAAAATGAAACAAACTTTCCATACTTCCCGCTTTCCCCTCTCCTTGGGAGAAGGGGCAGGGATGAGGCTTTACTTCCAGCAGGCCCTTTACCACCTGCGCGAGAATCCCGTCATCAGCTGGATATCCGTGCTGGGCACTGCGTTGTCCATCTGCATGATTATGGTCATCGTCATCACCCTGCGGGTGCGCACGGCCGATTGCGAGCCGGAGGTGAATCGTAGCCGCTCGCTCTACGTGCCCAACATGTCCTACCGTGCTAAGGGCGATAAGAGCGGCAGTTCCGCCAATTCGCGCATGTCGGTGCAGACGGGTCGCGAATGCTTCAAGACGCTGACTACGGCCGAGGCTGTGACGCTGGTATCGAATCCCGTCAAGGTACGTGTTTCGCTGCCCGCCGGCGCCAAGATGTCGGCCGACAGGGTGCAGACCGACGAGGCCTTCTGGCAAGTGTTCCAGTTCCGCTTCCTCGACGGCAAACCTTTCACGGCAGCCGACCTGAACAGCGGTTTGCCCCGTGCCGTCATCGGCGCTTCGGTGGCCCGCCGCCTGTTCGGGCGTACGGACGTCAGCGGGCAGCACATAGAGCTGAACCACGTGGACTTCCAGGTGTGCGGCGTGGTGGCCGACGTTTCCATGCTGGCCACGGACGCTTATGCTCAGGTGTGGATACCCTATACGGCCGGCGATGCCGAAGCCAATTCGTGGGGCAATAACCTGATGGGGCCGATGCGCGCCGTCATACTGGCACATAGCCGTGCCGACTTCCCCGCTATCCGCGAGGAGTGCGAACGCCTGCGGCAGAAGTATAACGATGCGCAGGATGGGGTAGAGGTGTTCTACCGTGGTCAGCCCGACACACAGTTCACCCACCTTTACCGCACGTGGAGCCAGGAACCCGACGTGCAGGGCGTGGTGTTGCGCTACGTCGTGGTGATGCTCATCCTGCTTATCGTGCCTGCCATCAACCTGAGCAGCATGACCCTGTCGCGGATGCGGAAGCGGATGGCTGAAATCGGGGTACGCAAGGCCTTCGGCGCTACGGCCAATGAACTGATGCGGCAGGTCTTTCTGGAAAACCTGCTGCTGACCTGCCTGGCAGGCCTGTTGGGGCTGGCGTTGAGCTATGCCGCCACCTTTGTGCTGAACGGCTTCCTCTTCGGTAACTCCACCAACGCCTATCTGGCGGGCGAGACCAGCCTGACGGCGGGCGATTTGCTCAGCCCGTGGATTTTTCTGGCCGCTTTTGCCTTCTGCCTGCTGATGAACCTGCTCAGCGCGGGTATTCCCGCCTGGCGTGCGTCAAGGATGAACATTGTGGAGGCTATTAATGGAAGAGAAGGATAAGGATGTATAGAAGGAAAACACAATAAGGATGGAAAAGAAAATATTTACTCAAATACGAAACGAATGGCGGAGCAACTTCTTCCTCGCCTTGGAACTGTTGGTTGTCTTCGTGGTCTTGTGGTACATCGTGGATTGGTGTTGCGTGACGGCGCGCGTTTATTTTGCACCGATGGGCTTCGACACACGCCATTGCTATTGCCTGATGATAAACCGCCTGACGCCCAATTCCGCTCTTTACGAAGCCGACCATACGGCTGCGGACGATATGGATGCCTTGCTGGAAATAGCCGAACGCCTGCGCCATCGTCCCGGCGTAGAGGAAGTGGCAATTTCGCAGAACAGCATCCCTTACGGCGACGGCAGTAACGGCTTTACCGTCTGCGTGGATACGGTCCCCGTGCATGCCATGCGTCGTTGGGCACAGCCCGATTTTTTGCGTCTCTTCCGCATTCAGGGTGTGGCCGTGCAGGGAGCCGACGGGCGGGCAGTGTGGACCAAGAGTCCGGACTCGCTGGCTGCTGTACTGACCCCGGAAACGATGATCCTGTCGCGCAACGTGACAGCGAAGTATAAGGAACTGAGAATGCCCGATGCCATTCCGTTGCTGGGCCGCCAGTTACCTTTGTGGAAACCGGATAACGATTACCGTATGCGCGTGGCAGGTATCGCCGAGCCCATGCGCTGGAGCCACTTCGAACCTTCCGATTGGTGGGGCGGTCCCTTCATTGCTACAGACTTGCCGCGCGAGGTGATGGTTGAGTTCGAAAATCCCGCCTATCTGCAATTGAGCGTACGCGTCACCCCCGATGCCGACCATGGTTTCGTGGAAGCATTGATGGCCGATGCCGATCGCCTCTATCGTGTAGGAAATGTTTTTATCCTCGATGTGCTGTCGTTCGACCAGCTGCAATACATTGAAGAACTGGAGAATGTGAACGAGGTGCGCACGCAGCTCTGCATCCTGGGGTTCCTGTTGCTGAACATCTTCCTGGGCGTTGTCGGTACCTTCTGGTTCCGTACGCAGCACCGCCGTCAGGAGGTGGCGCTCCGCATGGCGATGGGCAGTACGCGTCGGGGTGTCTTTGTGCGCCTCGTGGTCGAAGGCCTGCTGTTGCTGACGTTGGCCGCCCTGCCTGCCGCTCTTGTGGCATTGAACCTTGGCATGGCAGAACTGGTGGATGTTGAGAAGTTGCCTTTCGACGTTCCCCGCTTCCTGCTCACCCTCCTGCTTTCGTGGCTGCTGATGGCACTGATGATTGTCGTGGGCGTGTGGTATCCTGCCCGCCGGGCCATGCAGATCCAGCCGGCGGAAGCGTTGCACGATGAGTAGTCATGAATCTCTGATAAACCGCTTGTTGACATGAAACATTCTTTGTTACATAATTTGCGCTCGTTCTTCCATCTGCTGGGCCAGCATCGCTTCTATACGACAGTGTGTGTGGTGGGCACGGCAGTCACCATTGCCTTTGTGATGGTGGTCGTGATGGTTTACGACTTCCGTACGGCAGATGTAGCTCCTGAAACCCGACGCAGCCGTGTGCTCTACAACTACGGTACCCAGTGCATGCGTCCCGATGGTTCGAACATGTGGGGCTACCGCGCCTTAGGCCCCACCGCTTTCCATGCTTTTTTCGACAATCTGCCCGGCGTGGACGAACTGACATGGCATGGCGGACTGAGCAAGGCGGTGTGTGCTTTGCCCGCTTCGTCCGACCGTCAGTCGGTGATGCTGCGTCCCGTGGCTGCCAACTGGTTCGACTTCTTCCGCTACGACTTCGTGGCAGGCCGTCCCTTCACACAGGCTGAATACGATGCCGGTCGCGCCGCTTTCGAGAAGGCCGACGACGAGTGGCGGCTCGTCCGCAATCGTGTGGACGGTGTGGTGAGGCGTTTCATCGTCATCAGCGAGCGACTGGCACGCCAGCTGTTCGGCGGAGCCGCCGAGGCGGTGGGCAAGCAGCTGTTGCTGGACTTCCAGGAAGCTCGTGTGGTGGGCGTGGTGGCCGACGTCAGCTCCATCTTCCAGACCGCCTATGCCGACATCTGGGAGCCCTTCACCCTGATGAATGAGGACAACCTTGATCCGAACCTCGCCACCGCGGGCTTGATAGGCTTCCGCTACGCCGTCCTCCATCTGTCGCCCGGCACATCGGCGGCCGTCGTCCGCGCCGAGGTGGACCGCCGCCTGGCGCAACTCAACAAGCAGGGTTTGGAGTATGTCTTGAAGGATCCGAAACTCTATACACATACGGAATATACCTTTTTCCGTGACGGTGACATCAGTGCGGGACTGGTCTATGTGCTGTTGCTGGTAGTGTTGCTGGTGGTACCCGCCGTGGGCATCTCAGGGCTGGTTCATGCCCAAATGCAGAGCCGCCTGGGCGAGATTGCCATCCGCAAGGCGTATGGTGCTTCGAATGCCAACATCATTGACCACCTCTTCATCGAGAGTCTGGGCACCACGCTGATAGGTGGCGTGTTGGGCTACGCTCTGTCGTGTGTCTTGGTCGTGGCGGGTGGCACGTGGCTGTTCGGCACGGGTGGCGTCGAGTTGCAGGGCATTGTGCTGGGGAGCGACCTGCTGCTGCGTCCGTCGTTGTTCGTGGCGGTGCTGGCAGCGTGCCTCGTCTTCAATGCGCTGTCCACCCTGCTCCCGGCCTGGATGGCGGTGCGTCGCAGTATTTCGTACACATTAACGGGAGGAGAATAAACCATGTGGAGACAATTGTTCAATCAGATATGGAACCAGCGCCGCGCCAACGCCTGGCTGTGGACGGAGCTGTGCATCGTGACCGTACTGCTGTGGTA
>DVHZ01000023.1 GCA_018711685.1 Candidatus Excrementavichristensenella intestinipullorum
ACCTGATTTCCCGCCCATAGGCTCCCGAAAGCGGACGGACACAGCAGCAGGAACTCAAACCGCATCCACCCGAGCGAGGAGCCTATGGGCGGCAGTAACTCCGGGCGGAGCCACGAGCCGCAGCAATGTGGCGGAGCCCACGTCTCGAATACGCTGAGCTCCCCCAATGCCGCCGCAAAGGGCGGTATTGGGGGAACGCCAGAACACCCCATCCCCGATGACCCACACCCCAAAAAGCCCCGATAGAACGATACACCCCCGCCTCCCACCACAGCAAAACCGGCGCTGCACCGAAGCACCCCAAAGCCGCATCTATCGCGTCAGGGGGTCCGGGGGGCGGAGCCCCCCGGGCGCGTCAGGGCCGCCGCCGTAGGGCGGCGGCCCTGACGGGATTCTGCAAGCCGGTATTGTTCACTTGGCCCTAGCGCTTTTTTCCTGCTGCTTTGCAGCGTTTTTATCCCTGAGCGCCTTGATTTCACCTGGGGAAATGCGATACAATGATTGAGTATATGGGTATGGAAATCGGGGAGGCTATGACCATGGACCTTACGGTACGCCTGGTATCTCAAAGCGACCGGGGGCTGGCTTGCTGCGCGGCGGCGGCCCGCCTCTCCACTACGTCCCACCCGGCCTGGCAGCTGATGGAGCGGCGCCAGGGTGACACCCAGGATCAAGCCCTGGTGCGCAAAGTGCTCTCCTCGGGGCACCGGTCGGTGCTGGAACACCACGCTATGACCTACGTCCTGGACGGGGTGTCGGTGTTGGCGGAGCAATTCTTGATCGAGTGCAGGCTGTGCTCCTTCACGGTAAAATCCCGCCGGTACGTGGACTTTTCCCAGGCGGGATACTACGTTCCACCCCTGGCCCCCGCCCTGGAAACCGCCTACCGTCAGGCCATGGAGGCCCGCTTTGCCGATTACGCCGCCCTCACCGCCTTGGGCGTGCCCCGGGAGGACGCCCGGTTCGTGCTGCCCTATTGTTTTTATTCCAGCCTCTACCTCAGCGCCAACGCCCGGGAGATGGCCCTGCTCATCGCCCACCTCTGCTGGGGCCGGGGCCGGAATTTCCCCGAACTGCGCCGGTTGGGCCAAGCCATGGCCCAACCCTATGAAGGGGCCTTTCCCGGCGTGCTGGACACCTTGCGTCCCCAAATGGAAGCCTATACCCCCTGGCCCTTGGCGGTGCACATAGCGCCCTGCGCCCCCTGTACCCCTAGGGCCCAGCTGCTCAGCGCTCCCCCAGAGGGCTCCAGGCTGCTGGCCCAAGGGCTGGCCTTTTCCCAGCGCTTCCCTGGCCAAACGCCTTCCTCTCCCCCCGGCTTCCGAGAGCAGGACGCGGCCGAAGCGGAACCCTTCCCCCAGGCGCTGTCCGCCCTGGTGAAGGACCCCAGGCCCCGGGAATTGGAGCTGCTGAGCTACGTGTTCCGCTTGGAGGACCTGTCCCTGGCGGGGCTCACCCATTTGGCCCGCCACCGCATCCAGTCCCCCCTGTTTTCCCCTATCCTCACCGCAGTAAACCGCCAGCGCTACCTGCTGCCCCCTTCGGTGTCCAGCAACGCCCCAGCGCTGGCCCTGTATCAGGCCGCCTTTGAGGCGCAAAGAAAGACAGCCCTGAACCTGGCGGACCAAGGGCTGTCCCCGGAGGATTTGAGCTATATGGCCCTGAGCGGGCTGACGGTGGAAACGATCACCGCCATGAACGCCCGGGAACTGCTCCACTTCATGAAGCTGCGCACCTGCACCCGGGCCCAGTGGGAAATCCGGGGTCTGGCGGGCCAGCTGCTGGAGCAGCTGCGTGCCCTGGACCCGGCGCTATTTAGCCTGTACGGCCCCAGCTGCCACGTCATGGGCTGGTGCCCCGAGGGCCGGTTAAGCTGCGGCCGGGCCCCAACCCAGCCGCCCAGCAGCCAGTCCCCCAGCCAGATAGGCCAATAGGGGCAGTAGCTGTTGGGGCAGGGCGTAGAGCAGGGCGCTGCCCAGGGTCATTTGCCCCCGCCCCAGGGCGAGGACCAAAGCCATACCTAAGGCGCTCACCAGGCAGGCTGCCAAGGCGGCTAGGGCAGCGGGCGGAAAGATTTTGCGCCTGAGCGCTCTGCCGCCTTCCTTGTATCCCCAAGCCATGGCCAAGCCCGCTCCGGCATATACCCAGCTCATAGCCCCCTCGTTTAAGTCGATCATCCAGGCTATGAGGGCCAACCCGCCCGCCTGGACCACCGGATAAAACCAGCCTGCCGGTGCGCAAGCGGCGTACATGGCCGCCGCCATGGCGGCGCGGGCCGCGAACATGGCAACCTCGTTCACCCCCACCGCCGGAATGCGCATAAGCCCCAGGATTGCCACAGAGGCCGCCAGGGCGATTTTCGCCCCTTTTTTCTTGTCCATCGCCTTTCGCCTCCACCCGCCCCACCGGCGGCTCTTTTCCCGCGTTTCACTCCGATTCCGGACCCCGCCGGGCGTTTTTTCTGAACCTTCCCCTGGACATCAGCCCCGGCGAACCGGCCTCGTCCGCCCGCCGGGCGTTTTTTTCTAGAGCTTTTGACCTTCACCAGTCCCGGCGCGTCCTCAATCCATCAGCACCTGCCAAGCGGCCCGCAGCTGGGGGTCCTGTTCCAGGCTGAGCGTGCCGGAAAAGTTCTCCTCGTCCATCTCCACCTGGATATCGGGCGTCACGCCCACGCCGTGGATGGAGCGGCCCGAGGGGGTATAGTAGCTGGCGGTGGTGAGCTGCATCCCGGCCCCATCCTCCCGGAAGGTGATCTGGGTCTGGACGATGCCCTTGCCGAAGGTCTGCTCTCCCACGATGACCGCCCGGCCTGCGTCCTGAAGGGCGGCGGCCAATATCTCGCTGGCGGAGGCGGACATGTCGTTGACCAGCACGGCCAGTTCCACATCCCACATCTGCCCATCGGAGAAATACTCGCTGCGCTGCCCGTAGCGGTCCACGGTGTACACGATGAGCCCTTCGCCCATGAGCAGGTCGGCAATTTCCACCACGTCGTCCAGCCGCCCGCCCGGATTGGAGCGCAGGTCCAATATGACCTTTTTCACGCCCTGGGCGCTGAGCTGGTCCATGGCCTGGCGGAAGCCCTCCACGTCGTCCCCCACGAACTCGTACAGGGCGATATAGCCCACCTGGCCCTGGAGCACCTGGCACTCCACCCGGGCCATCTGCACGGTGGAGGGCGTCATGCCCAACGTGAGGATCTCGTCGTCCCGCTGCAAGGTGAGGCGCAGCAGTTCGCCCTGGGCTACTTGCATCCGGGAAATGGCCTCCTCCAGGGTTTGCTGGGTTTCCCCGCTCACCGCCTGGCCGTCCACTTCCAGCACCCGGTCCCCGGCCCGCACCCCGGCCGCCCAGGCGGGGGAATCCTGGAACACCCGCAGCACCCGCACGTAGCCCGCCTTATCCGAGGCGATCAGCAGCCCTACGCCCTGGTACAGGCCCAAATTCTGCTGAGCCGCCTCCTCCATCTCCTCTGGGGTATAATAGAAGGTATAGGGGTCCTCCACTGCCGCCAACATGCCCCGCACCGCGCCCAACACCAGTTCCTGGGTATCCAGCTCCCGGTAATAGTTTTCCTCCAGCTGCCGGCGCACCTGCTCCAGACGCTCGTAGCGCTCGATCATGCCGTATTGCTGGGCGTCCACCTGATAGGTTGTGGACGCGGGGAGCTGGGACTGGCTGCCCAGCACGCCACACACCGCCATCGTCACCGCCGAGGATACCCCCGCCACCAGCACTACCATCCACACGATGGCCAATATTACGATGGTCCGCTTGCGCATACCGTGCCTCCAACAGAAAAAAATCCGCCTGCCTGGCAAGGATATGCCGGGGGTCAGGCGGGCATGAGCCAGGGCTTAGTAGAGCTTGGGCCGGTCGCTGCCGCTCTTGCCCAGCAGCATCATCATCTTGAAGGTTACCGCGTCGTCGAAGTCCCGCAGGTCCAGGCCGATCATCCGCTGCACCTTGTCCAGCCGGTACACCAGGGTGTTGCGGTGGATGTAGATCTGCCGGGCGGTCTCCGACAGGTTCAGGCTGTTCTCGAAGAACTTTTCGATGGTATGTACCATCTCCTCGTTGAACAGCCGGGCGGTCTTGCGGTTGAACATCATCTGGTTGTACCGGGCGCGCATGTCGGCGGGCACGTCGGCCAAAAAGCGCTCCAGCAGCAGCTTACGGTACACGAACACGTATTTCTCCGTGCGGTACACCCGCCCCACGTCGATGGCCCGGCGGGCCTCCCGGAAGGACTCGTACAGCTGGGGCAGCTGCCGCTTGGGCTCGCCGATGCCGATGTACACCGGATGGCTGGTTTCATTGACGAAGGTGCTCTCAATGGCCAGGCCCAACTGCTCGATCTCGTCGTAATCCCCCTGATCGTCCAGCTGCTTCACCAGCACCACCGTGTGCCGGTCCATCTCCACCACCACGTCCCCGGCTTCCTCGTTGGCCACGTTGCTCAGGATGGACAGCGCCAGCTCGGTATCCACGTTGTTCAGGTGCAGCAGCAGCACCAGCCGGCTCTTGTCCAGGGGAATGGCGTGCTCCAGGGCTAGGCTCTCCAGCTCGGCCCCCTCCACTTCCTCCCGCAGGATGCAGCGCATGCTCTGCTCCCGGTCGGCGTGAGGCAGGTCCACCCGGGTGAGCATGTTCACCAGCTCCGCAGTGAGCACCGCGCAGTTGCTCACCTCCGGGGAATCCCCCTCCAGCACCAGAAACAGCGGCTGAGCGCCCTCGGTGCCGATCAGGGTGAAGCCGCCGTATACCAGCGGCTGCTCCGGGTTTTGCCGGATGACCTCCGGAAGGGTAAACTCCCGATGGTTGTCTTCGGGCAGGATCACCTGTCCGTTGTTGTCCAACAGCATCACGTTCATTTTGACGCGGCTCAACACCCGCGCAATTTTGGCGATCACCCGATGATCCAGATACATGAAAACGCCCCTCCATTCCGCGCAGCCCCAGCGGACGATCTGCATACTATATATAGTATATCCGCCGCGGCCGGTAAAGACAAGTTAGCTTTCGGCACGCGGCGGATATTTAATCAATCCATAACGGTCACGCTGGGAATTTTCCTTTTTTTAACGTTCCAAAATGGTGGACTCGGTGTCCGCGTCGAAGAAATGCATCCGGTTGGCGTCGAAGGCCACGCGAATCTTGTCTCCGCCCCGGGCGGTGGACCGGGGGTCTACCCGGGCCACGATGTTGTCGTCCTTGCCGCTGGTCTTCAGGTACAGGTAGGTTTCCGAGCCCATCAGCTCCACGATTTCCACGCTCACGTCGATGCAGGTTTCCGGGGAAGCGCTCATGAAGGCCTCCTCGTCGTGGATGTTCTCCGGACGAATGCCCATGTACACTTCCTTGCCGATGTAGCTGTCGGAAATGAACTTTTGCAGCTTGCCCTGAGGTACCTTCACCTTGTTGTCCCCAAACACCGCGTATACGCCGCCGGAGTCCTTCACCAGCTTCACCTTGAAGAAGTTCATCTGGGGCGTGCCGATGAACCCGGCCACGAACAGGTTGGTGGGGTAGTCGTACAGGTTCTGGGGCGAATCCACCTGCTGCACGAAGCCGTCCTTCATCACCACGATGCGGGAGCCCATGGTCATGGCCTCGGTCTGGTCATGGGTTACGTAGATGAAGGTGGTCTGCAAGCGCTGATGCAGCTTGGTGATCTCGGTTCTCATCTGCACACGCAGCTTGGCGTCCAGGTTGGACAGGGGCTCGTCCATCAGGAATACCTTGGGCTCCCGGACGATGGCCCGGCCCAGGGCCACGCGCTGGCGCTGGCCGCCGGAAAGGGCCTTGGGTTTGCGGTTGAGCAGATGTTCAATGTCCAGCACCTTGGCCGCCTCGTGGACCCGCCGCTCGATCTCCTGCTTGGGGGTCTTGCGCAGCTTCAATCCGAAGGCCATGTTGTCAAACACCGTCATGTGGGGATACAGAGCGTAGTTCTGGAACACCATGGCGATATCCCGATCCTTGGGGGCCACGTCGTTAACCAAGCGGTCACCGATGTACAGTTCGCCCTCGGAAATATCTTCCAGGCCGGCGACCATGCGCAGCGTGGTGGACTTACCGCAGCCGGAAGGCCCTACCAGCACGACGAATTCCTTATCTTCAATGTCCAGGGTAAAATCGCTTACCGCCGTGACGCCGCCTTGGTATATCTTGTAGATGTGCTTCAAGGATACGCTTGCCATGAACATTCCTCCTTCAAAGTCTCTCTGGCTTCGTCAAAGTTCGCCTGCATCCAATGATGTGATTATACCCTGATTGGGCCGGAAACCGCCACCCCTAACCTTCACAAAAATTCTGATTTTGATTTGTGGTTTACGTATATTCACCCCTGAATCGCCAAAAACACGTTCAAATCGCGCCAATTTGCCTTGTGATTCGTAGAAGTTTACGCCAAATTGTTGGTCTATTTTTCGGCGCTCAGTTCAGGGCGTCCAATGTGAGGGCGAAACTTGGTGCAAACTCCCCCATAAAATCCTGCACCTCGGGCAGTGGATTGGCCTGGATTTCCGACAAAATGGCCTTTTCCGCCTTTACAAATTCGTCGTTTCCGTAGCCAAGCTCTTCCAGACACTTCAAATACGCCGATATCTTGTCCGCTGCCTTCACGATGCGCCACTCCAGGCTGTCCTGCTCGGGAAATAACAGGGGCCGGTAATCCTCCCGCAGGTCCTGAGGCAGGTAGCTGATCAGCTTCTCCCCCGCCAGGCGCTCGATGTCCTTGTACGCCTGCCGGATGCCCGGATTAAAGTACTTGATGGGGCTGGCCAAATCCCCGGTAATCACTTCCGCCGCCTCATGGTATACGGCCAGAATCACTGCCTTGCCCGGGTCCACCTGTCCGCCGTAGCGGGCGTTGCGCAGCATACATAGGGCGTGGGCGATCATGGCCACCTGTAAGGAATGCTCCTGGTCGTTTTCCTCCCGGGTGTTGCGCCTGAGTCCCCAGCGCTTGATGAACTTCATCCGGGCCATGTAGGCGTAAAAATGGCTAGGCAATGTTATCCCTCCGTTATCCGTAAAAATTCCCCTTGACAGACCGCCCTTCAAGCCCTACAATAAAGCCGCAACCACCGCTGGGGGCGCCGAAAGGCTGAGATGGGCGGCTTACGCCCGGTCCCTTGGAACCTGACGTGGGTAATCCCACCGTAGGGAAGCGGGCGCCAAGGGCTTTTTCCGCGGCCAACCGTTTCCCGCATACCGCAAGGTATGCGGTTTTCCTTTCCCCCGGCGGTCCTATACTTCGGAAGGGGGATTTCTCATGGAAAGCTGGTTTACCCAAGCCGTGGAAAAGATCCTGGAAACCAAATGGTATACCTGGGCGGTGCTGGTGGTCCTGGTGGTGATGGGCCTGGCCTTGCTCCACGCCGGCAAAGCCAAGGGACGCTGGAATAGCCGCACCCTGGCCATCGCCGCCATGTGCGTGGCCATCTCCTTCGTGCTCAGCTGCATCCGCCTGTTCCGTATGCCCCAGGGCGGCAGCATCACCGTGGTTTCCATGTTGCCTCTCACCCTGTTCTGCGTGGCCTTCGGTCCCCTGCAGGGCTTGGTGGCCGGCTGCGCCTACGGCCTGCTCCAGCTCATTCAGGACATGTACGTCATCCACCCCTTGCAGCTGCTGGTAGACTACCCCTTCGCCTTCGGCGCCATGGCCCTCAGCGGATTCGTGGGTTGCCTGCCCATCAAGGATAAGCTGAAACTGCCCCTGGGCGTGGTGCTGGCCACCATCGGCCGCTACATCATGGCGGTGATCTCCGGCGCGGTGTTCTTCGCCGAATACGCCCCCGCCGATCAAGGGGCCCTGGTCTACTCCCTCATCTACAACATCAGCTATCTGGGCCCGGACGCCCTGCTGTGCCTGGTGGTCTCCTTCCTCCCCGGCGTGCAGCGCCTGGTCAGCGTCATGCGCACCGGATCCCGGAGCTGATCCCGCTTCCGTCTGCTCCCGTCTGCGGCAGGGCGAAAACCCAGTTTTCGCCCTGCCGCGGACGCTTTTTCCTCTCCCCCAGCCCAGCGTCTGCCGGCCCAGGCGAAGCCTGGGCCGGCGCCAAGGGGCAAGGCCCCCGGCCCCCCTGCTGGACTGCCGGCGGATCTGAGGCGCTGGGCAAAGGCCAGGGCCGCACCCTCGTTAGAAGGCGGCGGCTGGCTGAAGGGGGACGCGGGGGGTCCCGGGGGGCGGAGCCCCCCGGGCGGCCGCAGCCCAGGCGCCCCAGGAACCTGGGGCGCCTGGGCTGCGGTCGGGGTCAGGGGCGCTCAGCGCCCCTGTGCCCCTTTTCCGCCCGAAGGCCACTCAAGATGTTCACAGGCGGACGCCGCCAGCGCGGCGTCCGCCTTTTTTGCGTAAAATTGGTGAGTGCTGCCTATAAGCCGAGTTCTGTCTTGAACGGCCATCTATCTAGGCCCGAAGTTGCCAACGGGCTCAAGCGATTACCCGGGAGCGTGACGGGCCGCCACATATGCTCCCCTATCAATCTTGCACCAGGTGGGGTTTACATAGCGGACAAGTCGCCAAGCCGCTGGTGAGCTCTTACCTCGCCTTTCCACCCTTACCTCTTCCCGAAGGAAGGGGCGGTATCTCTCTGTTGCACTTTCCTTGGAGTCGCCTCCACCGGGCGTTACCCGGCACCCTGCCCTACGGAGCTCGGACTTTCCTCACGTTCAGGGAAAACCCCTGAACCTGCGGCCGTCCGGCAGCCTCACCAAACCGTCGTTCACCCTTAAGCGTCCACAGGCACGTAGATGATGCGCCCGCAGTTATCGCACTCCACGATCTTCTCTCCCGATTGAATATCCCGCAGCATCACCGAAGGCAAGGTCATGTGGCACCCGCCGCACTGATCCCCCACCAGCAAGGCCATGGGCGGTGTGGAGTGCTGCTTGATGGCCCGATACCGCTCCAGCAGCTTGGCCTCCACCGAGCGGCTGGCCTGCTCGGTCTTGTCCCGCAGCGCCTTGAGCTTCTGGGAGTCGGCCTTGAACTCCACGTCGTATACCTTTTTGAGTTGATCGTACTCCGCCTTGGTCTTGGCTGCCCGCACCCGAATTTCCTTCTGCTGCCGGTCCCGGGCATCGGAATCCTTGCGGATCTTTTGCAGCTCCTGCTCGTAGCGGGTCAAGGAGTCCACCAGCTTCTGCATAGAAGCGATGGCCTTGTCTACTTCCTCCTGGCCCTGGGGAGGCGCTTCCTCCAGCTCCTTCTGCTCCTTGTCCAGCAGGGCGCTCAGCCGCTTGGCCTCGTCCTCAATGGCATCCAGCCGGTCGGCCATGGTGGCCACCTCAGCCTCAATGCGCTTCATGTTGCCCTGCTGCTCCAGCAGAAAATCCCGCTGCTTGAGCAGCTTGAGGCGGGTAGGCGCTTGGCGCATTTCAGCCTCGAACTTATCGGCCTCTATATCCACCTGCATGAACTTCCACAGCAAATCCAGTTGCACGGCAATCCTCCTCAGAACGGCGTGTATGCGCTCTCAAAAACCATTACATTATATTGTAGCGCATCCAGGCCATTTTGTAAAGCGTTTCTCAGTTCTTTTACCGAGGGATGTTCGGTAGCCCAATGGCCCGCCTCCGCCAGCTTCATGCCGAAGGCGGCCGCATCAAGGGCCTGATCGTGGCGGATCTCCCCGGTAAGGTACCCATCGTACCCCGCCTCCCAGGCAGTCCGCCACAGTCCGCCTCCCGCGCCGCCGCACACCGCCAGGCGCTCTATGGGCGCACCGGGATCGCCATAGGGCCGCACCACTGCCCCCAGCGCCCTTTCCGCCCTGCCGCACAGCTGCGCCAGCGTGCCGCCGAAGCGTCCGCCCCGCAGCCCGCCGGGCAGCGCTTCTACCTGGGTCAAGCCCAGCAATCCGGCCAGCACGTCGTTCACCCCGCCGGCGGCCTGGTCGAAATTGGTGTGGGCAGCGATATGGGCAAGGCCTGCCCGCACCAGGGCGCACAGCGCCCGCCCTTCCGGGTCGTCCTCCCGCAGGTTTTTCCGGGCGTGGAACAGGATAGGATGATGGGTGACCAACAGTTCGCATCCCAACGCCTTCGCCTCGGCCACCGCGCCCTCGGTTACGTCCAGGGCCACCAGCACCCGATTCACCGTTCCCTCGCCCCGTCCCGCCAGAATGCCCGCGTTGTCCCATTCCTCCTGGGTATCGAAGGGGGCAAAGCCGTCTATGATCCGGTAGATGTCATTCACCGTCGCAGCCACGCAATATCTCCTCCCAACAGGCCACCTGCTTCATCAGCTCATAGGCCGCCGCTCCGCCGCCCTGGCGCGCCCCCTCCAGCGCCTCCCGGGCCACCCGGGCGCGAAAGCGGGCGTATCCCGCCAGGTTGGGGTGCCCCTTGCGCAGCAAAACCGGCCCGGCCAGCAGCTCCATGTCGTTATACCGGGCCTCGCCCCGGCCTGCGGCCATCACCACGTACCAGCGCCCCCCGGCCCGCACGATATCCTCGTCCACCAGGCAGTAGCCCATCTGGCTCAGTTTCAGCCGCAGCGCCGCTATGGCCACGTTGGGCTGCATCACCAGCAGGCATTCCCCCAGGGCTTCCCGGCCCCGCTCCACGATGCCCGCGATGGTCAACCCGCCCATCCCCGCAATCACCGCGCAATCGGGCGTCTCCACCAGGGCCTGAGCCCCGTCCCCCACGCCGAAGCTGGCCCGGTCCCACAGGCCCAGCCGCCGGATCAGCCGCCCCGCCTTGCGCAGGGACGCCTCGCTCACGTCCAGCAGCTGCACCCGCTGGCACCGGCCGGTGAGCAGCAAATGAGCCCCCAGCATGCCGTGGTCCGCGCCGATATCGGCCACCGACCGGCAGGGGGGGATCATCCGCTCTATGGCGCTCAAACGGCTGTCCAGCGTCAGGGGCTCTCGCATAAAGGCCTCCCTTACGCCATTCCCCCCGCCGGCGGCGGAGGGAACGGGGCTTATTGGGTTCCGCGGCCTTTCCGGCCGTTTGCGGCTTTCCGCGCCGCTCGGGGCGGCTGGGCGCCGGTCAATCCAGGGAATCCTTCAGCTTGCGGGAGCGGCTGGGATGGCGCAGCTTGCGCAGCGCCTTGGCCTCAATCTGACGGATTCTCTCTCTGGTGACGTTGAATTCCTTGCCCACCTCTTCCAGCGTGCGGGCCCTGCCGTCCTCCAGGCCGAAGCGCAGCTTGAGCACGCGCTCCTCACGGGGCGTCAGGGTGCCAAGCACCGAAATGAGCTGCTCCTTGAGCAGCGTATAGGAGGCGGCCTCCGAGGGGGCGGGCGCGTCGTCGTCGGGGATGAAGTCGCCCAGATGGCTGTCCTCCTCCTCGCCGATGGGCGTCTCGAGCGACACTGGCTCCTGTGCAATCTTCAAAATCTCGCGCACCTTGTCCACCGACATGCCCATCTCGCGCGCAATCTCCTCGCTGGTGGGGTCGTGCCCCAGCTCCTGCAGCAGCTGGCGCGACACGCGCATCACCTTGTTGATGGTCTCGACCATGT
>DVHZ01000189.1 GCA_018711685.1 Candidatus Excrementavichristensenella intestinipullorum
CACCCACCCCCGGGCCGCAGCCTTCCGGCTGCGGCCCGTCCTTGCCCGGCGGCCCGGTTCGCGCAGAGGCAAGGAACGCCCCCAACGCCAACCTCGGAACGCTCTGGGTGGAAATGGGCCGCCCTTCGGGATGGAGCGATGCCCATACAGGGAGAGCGGGGTTGTCCCGGGCCATGCTCCCTTCATTATAAGCCAAAGCCGGTTCGGACGCAAGCCGCAGGAAAACGAAAAAGGAGCGGCATCGCGCCGCTCCCAAAGGATGAGAGGGATTAGCTGACCTTCTTGATGTACTGCTGTAGTTGTTTGCCGTACTTCTTGATGTTGGTCAGGTTTTCGTTATTCACCGCCCGCTGGGTGCGGCTGCGCAGGTCCTCCAGCTTGTCGTACTGTTTGGAGGTGAGATTGCCGCTGCTGAGCAGGGCCTCGGCCTGGGTGAGCAGGCCGTTGGCGGTTTGGGTAGCCGCGGCCAGGGCCTCCTGGTTGGAAGTGGAACTGCCGCTGCCCTTGCACACGTCGCACACCCCGATGGTGGCGGAAGCCTTATCGGTGGAAGCGCCCTTGAAGTACTTGATGACCTCGTTGTAATCGGCGTAGCGCAAGGGGTGCCCCTCGGGCAGGTAGATGGTGCCGTAGCTCTTCACCGTCTTACAGGCATCGGTGGGCAGCTTGCGGCTCTTGCTGCACAGCTGGATGGTGCGGTGCATGTTGCATCTCTCGGTGGGCTGCGTCCCCTCCAGGTAGTAGTCGGTGGTGATGCCGTAGCCGTTTACGTCGTTGAGGCAGGCCTTGGTGGGCTTCATGCCGGACACGGCGCAGGCTTCCGCCTTCACCAGGCCATAGCTGGCGGCGCTGCCGCTGATAATGGCCTTGTCCTGGGTGATGCCCGCCACGGCGTGGACCTTTTCCATCACGTCCGCCCACAGGGGCGCGGCGTAGCTACCGCCGGTGGCGTTGGAGACCAGGGCCTTGTAGTTGTCGCATCCGATCCACACGGCGCAGGTGTAGTACCCGGTCATGCCTGCGAAGGTGACGCCCCGGTAGTCGCTGTTGGTACCCGTCTTGCCTGCGATGGTAAAACCGCCGAACTTGGCCTTGGAGCCGGTGCCGTTATTCCCCACGCACTGCTTGAGCACGTCCACCAGCATCCAGGCGGTGGATTCCTTGAACACCTGGCGGCGTATCTGCTCCTGCTGCACGTCCAGATAAATGCTGCCGTCAGAGGCCACCACCTTGGTAAAGGCGTAGGGCTCCAAATATTCGCCCTTGTTGGCGATGGCGGCGAACCCGCCGGCCAGCTCGATCATGGACAGGCCGGACGCCCCCAGGGCCAGCCCGGCGCCGGTGGCCTCAATGTGGTTACTGGACACGCCCAGCTTGAGCAGGTAGTTCACCGAATTTTCGATGCCCACGTAGCTGAACAGGGCCTGGGCCGCCGAGGTGTTGTTGGATTTCACCATGGCGTAGCGCAGGGTTTCCACCCCGGTATAGCTGCCGCCGCTGAAGTTGCTGGGATAGCCCTTTTCCGTGGTCCACCCCTCGATCTTCAGGGGCGCGTTGATTACCGGGCTGCCCGGCGAATTGCCCAGGTCAAAGGCTGGGCCGTACACGCTCAGGGGCTTGATGGAGGAACCGATGGGCATGTTGCCGTAGGAGGCCCGGTTGAGCTGCTTGAACTGAATGGGCTCGGCACGGCCGCCCACCACCGCCACCAGCTCCCCGGTATGCTGGTCCATCACCACCACCGCCGCCTGGGGATTGAGCACCTTTAGCTTTTCGTTGCCGTCCAGGGGCGCCATGTAGTAGGCGTCGGAGGCAGAGCGGGTGGAGGGATAGTTGTCCCAATTGGTCACCACGTCCTGCACCGCCTGCTGCATGGTGGGGTCCAGACAGGTGTAGATGGAATAGCCGCCGGTGCGCAGCTTGGTCTCCATCTGGCTGCGGTTGGCGCTGGTATCCGCCAGCCCTTCCTTGCGCAGCATCTTGGTCACTACGTCGGATATGGCGTATTCCACATAGTAGGCGTTATCGTACAGCTGGGTGCTGTAAGTGGAATTTTCCAGCACCACCAGGCGCTGGGACATGGCCTCGTCATATTCCTCCTGGGAGATCATGCCCGCCTGGAGCATTTCCCCCAGCACGTAGTCGGCCTGGTTCTCGATGACTTCAGGGGTATTGGTCTGGTAGTAGCAGCGCCGGGGATTATAGCTGTAGGGGCTGCGGCTGATGCGGGCCAGGGCGGCGCACTCCCGCAGGCTCAGGTCCTGCAGGTCCTTGCCGAAGTAGTCCCGGGCCGCCACCTTGACCCCGTAGTTGGAGCCGCCCAAGTAGATTACGTTCATGTATTCCAGCAGGATTTCTTCCTTGCTCATCACCTTTTCCAGCTGAAGGGCCAAGTAAGCTTCCTGGAGCTTGCGCTTGTAGTTCTGGTCGGAGTTGAGCATGGTCAGCTTGACCAACTGGCAGGTGATGGTGGAGCCGCCCTGCATCTTGTTGCTGAACAGGTTGCCGATAAAGGCGGTAATGTACCGGCGCACGTCCACCCCGTTGTGGGTGTAGAAGCGCCGGTCCTCCGCGGCGATAAAGGCGTTTTTCAGGTTGTCCGGGATCTCCTCCCAAGTGGCGTCCACCCGGTTCTCGCTGCCCCGGAAATCGGAAATTTTCTCCCCGTACTTGTCGTACAGGAAAGAGGTCTTGGCCTGGCTCTCAAAGGAGGACAGGTCCAGTTCCGGCGCGGTTTCCACCCAGGCTTTGGCCACGCCCATCAACACCCCCGTGCCGGTGACCGCCAGGATGAGCAGCACCACAAAGAGCATCTTGGCCGTGGTGAGCACCACTGAAAACAAAAAATTGCCATCCCCCACCCGGGGCTTAAAAAGGCTCATAGCATATCCTCCGCTTGCCGCAGTACAAAACCCGTATCGTTAGCCATAGAACCGCTCAACTGACATATGCACTACTCAATTATAACACAACCGTCCCCTAGGGTGTACCCCCCGGCGGGTTAAGCCTTTGCGCCGGTACGGGCACAAAATCGTGGCTCACCCGCAGGATAGCCCTACTTCATCATTATTATAGACGATAAAAAGGGAGAAATGGTTGCGTTCTGGCAAAAGCCATCCTTGGCGGCGGCGGACAGACACCGGAAAGCGCTCCGCCGCATAGATATAGAATATTCCCGGCGGGAAGGGAAAGGGGGCGGGTTCATGACATCCCCCGGCAAGCGGCGGGTCAAGCGGCACATAGGGCGGATTCTTCTGGTGGCGGCGATACTGCTGGCCGCTCTGACGGTGTACGGCCTCAACAACTTAAGCACCCTGATGATCGCTATGGCTGAGGCCAGGGCCCGGCAGTTGGCGGTAGAGGGCATCAACAGCGCGGTGGACGAGGTGATGGAGGGTTCGGGAGGCTACAGCGGCCTGGTTCAGGTTATCACCGACGAAAGCGGCCAGGTGGCCATGCTCAAGGCCAATACCCTACTGATGAACCAACTGGCCAGCGAGGCCGCCCTGGTGGCCCAGCGCAACTTGCAGGCCCTGGAGGACGAGGGTGTGCTGTTGCCCCTGGGCGCCGCCCTTGGCATATCCCTGTTGGGAGATACCGGCCCTTTTGTCCGGGTGGGTGTGGTGCCCGTGGGCTCGGTGACCACCCAGTTCGTTACCGCCTTTGAGTCGGCGGGTATTAATCAGACCCGCCACGAAATATCCCTGGAAGTCTCCACGCTGATGAACATCGTGGTGCCCACCGGGGCCAATCCGGTGACGGTAAACGCCTACGTGCCCGTAGCCGAATACATCATCGTGGGCCGGGTGCCCGAGTCCTACGTCAACGTTCCGGATACGGACAGCATGCTCAACATGATTCCGTAGTTCCCCAGGCCCGGCCCCGGCCTGGGCGCCCCAAGCGCCTCGCGAGAGCGTTCAACGCCGGGGCGCAAGGGATAGTCCGGGAGATGGAATGGGGGGTGGG
>DVHZ01000190.1 GCA_018711685.1 Candidatus Excrementavichristensenella intestinipullorum
GACCGCACTGTGATCTCCATCAAGCGCGAGATGGGTTCTTCCTACCGCGTGAAGATCGACGATAAGGAATACACCCCGCAGGAAATCAGCGCCATGATTCTGCAAAAGCTGAAGGCGGACGCTGAAAGCTACTTGGGCGATACGGTTACGCAGGCCGTCATCACTGTGCCCGCCTACTTCTCGGACGCGCAGCGCCAGGCGACGAAGGACGCCGGCCGCATCGCCGGCCTGGAAGTATTGCGCATCATAAACGAGCCCACCGCCGCGGCGCTGGCCTACGGCCTGGACAAGGAAGAGGCCCACAAGATCCTGGTGTACGACCTGGGCGGCGGCACCTTCGACGTGTCGCTGATGGAGATCGGCGACGGCGTGTTCGAAGTGCTGGCCACCGCGGGCAATAACCGCCTGGGCGGCGACGACTTCGACAACCGCATCATCGATTACGTGGCGGCGGAGTTCAAGCGGGAGAACGGCATTGACCTGAAGCAGGACCGGATGGCCCTGCAGCGGCTGAAGGAAGCGGCGGAGAAGGCCAAGATCGAATTGTCCGGCCTGATGAGCGCCAACATCAACCTGCCCTTCATCACCGCCGACGCCAGCGGCCCCAAGCACCTGGACGTGACCCTGACCCGGGCCAAGTTCAACGAGCTCACCGCCGACCTGGTGGATAAGACCATCACCCCCCTGAACCAGGCCCTGCGGGACGCCGGGCTCACCGCTTCCCAGGTGGATAAGGTGATCCTGGTGGGCGGTTCCACCCGTATCCCCGCAGTGCAGGAAGCCGTGCAGCGGGTCATCGGCAAGGAGCCCTACAAGGGCATCAACCCGGACGAGTGCGTGGCCATCGGCGCGGCCATCCAGGCGGGCGTGCTGGGCGGCGAGGTGAAGGACGTGCTGCTGCTGGACGTGACGCCCCTGTCCCTGGGCATCGAGACCATGGGCGGCGTGTTCACCCGGCTCATCGACCGCAACACCACCATCCCCACCAAGAAGAGCCAGGTGTTCTCCACGGCGGCGGACGGCCAGACGGCGGTGGACGTACACGTGCTCCAGGGCGAGCGGGAAATGGCGGCCTATAACAAGACCCTGGGCCGGTTCCAGCTGTCCGGCATCGCCCCCGCGCCTCGGGGCGTGCCGCAGATCGAGGTCACCTTCGACATCGACGCCAACGGCATCGTCCACGTCAGCGCCAAGGACCTGGGCACCGGCAACGAGCAGAAGATTACCATCACCGCTTCCAGCAACCTGTCCGAGGAAGAAATCAAGAAGGCCATGGACGAGGCCGAGCGCTACGCCAACGAGGACAAGGCCAAGAAGGAAGAAGTGGAAACCTGCAACCAGGCGGATAGCCTGATCTACCAGACCGAGCGCACCATGAAGGAGATGGAGGGCAAGCTGGACCCGGCGGACAGCGCCAAGCTGGCCGACGAGCTAGCCCAGTTCAAGAAGGTGCGGGAGAGCAACGACGTATCTCAGATCAAGCCGGCCATGGAGAAGTTCTCCCAGATGAGCTACGAAATCTTCGGCAAGATCTATCAGCAACAGCAGCAGGCCGGTCCTCAGGGCGGCGCCCAGGGCGGCCAGAGCGGCCCCACCGTCAACGACGACGGCACGGTGGAATCCAGCTTTGAGGAGAACAATAACAACTAAGTATTGACAATGTCCCTGGCCGTCGGGCGCGTTGGCGTCCGGCGGCCATGGGACGTGGGGGAAAGAGACCCTGAAAGGGGGAGCTGGCGATCCCCCAGGAAAGAGGGGTGTGGCGTTTGGCGACAAAGCGCGATTACTACGAGGTGCTGGGGGTGCAGAAAGGCGCCTCCGATGCCGACATCAAAAAAGCCTACCGCCAGTTGGCCAAAAAGTATCACCCGGACGTGAATCCGGGCGACAAGACGGCGGAGGAAAAATTTAAGGAAATCAACGAGGCTTACGAGGTACTGTCCGACCCGCAAAAGCGGGCCCGGTACGATCAGTTCGGCCACGAGCAGCCGGGCGCCGGGTTCGGCGGCGGCAGCTATTCCGACTTCAGCGGGTTTGGCGGCGGCTCTGGCTTTGGCGGCTTCGACGATATATTTTCCGCCTTTTTCGGCGGCGGGTTTGGCGGCGGCAGCGGCGGCAGGCAGCGGGGCCCGGTGCAGGGCGACGACCTGCGCTACGAGGTAACCCTCACCTTCGAGGAAGCGGCCAAGGGCTGCGCCAAGGACCTGAACATCACCCGGCACGAGCTCTGCTCCGCCTGCGGCGGCACGGGGGCCAAGGCGGGCACCCAGCCCCAGACCTGCTCCGCCTGTAAGGGCACGGGCCAGGTACGGGTGCAGCAGAACACCCCCTTCGGCCGGATTCAGAACGTGCGGGCCTGCGACGTGTGCCACGGCACCGGCCAGGTGATCAAGGACCCCTGTCCCCGGTGCGGCGGCGCGGGCCAGGTGCGCACCACCAAGCGGCGCACGGTAAAGATTCCTGCGGGCATCGACGACGGCCAGGTGATCCGGGTGGCCGGTCAGGGCGAGCCGGGTCAGCGGGGCGGCCCGCCGGGCGATCTGCAAGTGCTGGTGCGGGTGCGTCCCCACAAGTACTTCGTGCGCAAGGGCAACGACCTGTACTGCACCGTACCCATCTCCCTGACCCAGGCGGCGCTGGGCGCAGAAATCGACGTGCCCACCCTGGAGCAGCCGGTGAAGTACAATATCCCCGAGGGCACCCAGCCCGGCACGGTGTTCCGCATCCGCGGTCAGGGCATTCCCAGCCTGCGGGGTGGCGTCAAGGGCGATCTGTATATCGAGATCAACGTGGAAGTGCCCAAGAAGCTTACCGATAAGCAGAAGGACCTGCTCCGCCAGTTCGAGGGCAGCCTTACCGGCCGGGAGTACGAGCAAAAGAAATCCTTCTTCGATCGCATGAAGAACGCCTTCAACTAAATCCCTAAAGTCCCCGCCAGCACCGCAGGCGGGGACTTGTCTCACCCTCCGCTATGCCCAAAGGCAAAAATCGCCGGATAGAATCGAGATAGACCAAAGGAATAATTTTCCGCGCCGGCAAAGCGGGCCCATTTCGGCCATTTCCATAAATAGGCTCTGCCCACGTGCCGATGCGCTGCTTGACTTTGCAGGACTTGTGCCCTCGCGCGTTGCCAGACTTTTTACACGCCGCCCTAGACCAACGGAGGAAAACCATTCCGAAAAGCAAAAATAAAAATTTACAAAATTTTATCATTAAATGAATGGAAGAAATTGGATGATAAAATGATACTTATCGTGAAAGCATTATTTGAGACGGGGAGAAAGGACCGGGTTTGCGTCTGACCGGGCCGGACAGGGCGGACCCCGCAACGGGGAGAAGGCTGGAAGAGGGACCGGGAAGCGTGCCGGGGAAAAGAGGGCGGGACCTGGGATTAGGGCCTGGACAAGGGATACAAAGGGCGAGGTGCAAAGCGGTGAACCGGTTGGGCAAGAGATTTCTGGTGGTATTGCTGGTAGGCATTCTGATGGCAGGCAGCTTCTACGCCGGGCGTTTCACCAGCGGCGATCAGGTGAAGGATGTGGCCGTGCCGCCTGGAGTGAAACAAGCGCAAGATGGGGGCGGCGCTGGGGACGCGCCGGACGGTCAAGCCTCGGTTTGGGCCCAGCTGTCATCCGCGCCCCATGGAACGCCTGATTCTGCCGCGCCGCCCGCAGGCCATTCCCAGGAGCGATTCCCCTCCGGCGGGGGGACGTCCTCGCCATCGCCCTCTCCGTCGCCTGCGTTTTCGCCCCTGTCCAGCGGCAGCCAGGGAGAAGAAGTGCAGCGGCTGCAAGAGCGGCTTACCAGCCTGGGCTATGCGCCGGGGACGGCGGACGGCGTGTTTGGGGGAAAAACCCGTTCCGCCTTGGAGGATTTTCAGCGCACGGCAGGGCTAAAGGTTACCGGGATCGCGGACCAGCAGACGCAAAGCTTGCTGTACTCCGCCGCCGCCTTGGCCTATACCCGGCCGGCCACGCCGGAACCCACCCTCAGGCCCACCCCGGAGCCCACGGAGGAGCCCATGGTGTGGATTCCCCGCACCGGCAAGCGATACCACCGCCGGGAGAGTTGCAGCAACATGAAGGACCCCTCCCATGTCACCTTATCGCAAGCCATACGCCTGGGCTTTACGCCCTGCAAAAAGTGCTATTGAGCGAGGACCATTCCGGAAAAACGCAAAACCGGGGGGTCGGGCCGCCGCTTTCGCGGCGGCCCGGCCCCCCGGTTTTGCGATGGCCGGAGGCCCCGAAAGAGGGACCAGGGCCGGAAAAAGAGCTCAGCCGAAGAAAGAGAAGGCCACGAACAGGGAGGAGAGCAGGGAGGCCACCAGGGAAACCACGGTGATCTGGGTATTGATGGAGGGGCCGGCCGTGTCCTTGAAGGGGTCGCCCACGGTATCGCCGATGACGGCAGCCTTGTGTGCCGGACTGCCCTTGCCGCCTGCGTTGCCCGATTCGATGTACTTCTTGGCGTTATCCCACAGGCCCCCCGCGTTGGACATGAACAGGGCCAGCAGTAGGCCGCTGACGATATTGCCCAGCAGGAAGCCGCCGATGGCCAAGGGGCCGCCGATGAGGCCCACCGCCACGGTGGCTAGGATGGCGGTCATCCCGGCGGAAATCAGCTCTTTCAGGGCGCCGGAGGTGGCAATGTCGATGCATTGGCTATACTGGGGCCGGGCGCCGGGCTTGCCTTCCCGCAGGCCGGGGATTTCCCGGAACTGGCGGTGGATCTCCGCCACCATCCGCTGGGCATTGCGGTCCACGCCCAGGATGAGCATGGCGGAGAATACCGCCGGGATGGCCGCGCCGGTGAGAATGCCGAAAAATACCGTGGGGGACATGATGTCGAAACCTGTAATCAGCGCTTTGCCCGCCGCTTCCAGCGCCACGTTGACCTCGGCCATGAAAGCGCCCAGCAGGGAGATGACGGTAAGGCCCGCTGCGCCGATGGAGAAACCCTTGGTCACCGCCTTGACCGTGTTACCCGCGCTGTCCAGCTCGTCGGCGATGCGGATGGTTTGCTCGCCCAGGCCCCCCATTTCCGCTAGGCCCCTGGCGTTATCCACGATGGGGCCGTAGGCGTCGTTGGAGATGATCATGCCCACGATGGACAGCATACCCACCGCCGCCATGGAGATACCGAAGATGGCGTAGCCTTGGCCCATGGGGGCGCATAGCTGATAGGCCACCAGGGCGGAGAGGGCGATGCCCGCCATGGCGGGCAGGGCGGAGATCAGGCCATAGGATACGCCGGAGAGCACAGTGAAAGCAGGGCCTGAACTGGAGGCCCGAGCCACCCTGCCCACGATGGGCTTGGTATCGTCCGTGAAGTAGTCGGTGGCGATCCCAATGATAACCCCTACCAGCAACCCCGTAGCGGAAGCGCCCCAGATGCGCCAGGAGAAGCCGGGCAGCGCCAGGGTGGCCAGGGCGGTGAGGGCCAGGAAGATGCCGGTGGTCACGTAGGTGGAGGAGTTCAGCGCCCGGGTGGGGTTGCCGTCTTTGCCCACCTTGGCGGTGGCGATGCCCAGAATGGAGGCCAGTAGGCCCAGAATGGCATAGCAGAATACCATGGACACATTTGCGTACGCGCCGCCTGTGAGGGACTGGGCGATGACCAAAGCGGAGGCCATGGCGGCTACGTTGGAATCGAACAGGTCCGCGCCCATGCCGGCCACGTCGCCTACGTTGTCCCCCACATTGTCGGCGATGACCGCGGGGTTGCGGGGATCATCCTCGTCGATGCCCAGTTCTACCTTGCCGGTCAGGTCGGCGGCCACGTCGGCGGTCTTGGTGAAGATACCGCCTCCGGCCTTGGCGAATAGGGCCAGAGAACTGGCGCCGAAGGAGAAGCCCAGTAGGATGGAAGAATCTCCGGTGATCATCAGCACCGCCGCCACCCCCAGCAAGGAGCAGCCCACTACCAGCAGCCCCATCACCGCGCCGCCGCGGAAGCCCACTAGAAAGGCGGGCTTCAGGCCCTGCTGGGCGCTTTGCGCCGTGCGGGCATTGGATAGGGTGGCCACCAGAATGCCGATTTTCCCAGCGATGGCGGACAAAATAGTACCGGCCAGATAGGAAAGCGCCATGGATAGGTTAGCTGTGAAAGAGCCCTGCCAGATGGGGGAGGGAAGCAGCAGGAAGATCAGAGCCGCAGCAGCTCCGGCAAAGATGGCCAGGATTTTGTATTCCCGGATCATAAAGGTGTTCGCGCCCTCTTTGATGAGCATGGAGATTTCCTTGATACGCGCGTTTTGTACCTGCTGCCGTTTTACCCACAGGTACAGGTAAACCGCGAAGGCGAAGGCCAACGCCGCCGTGAGAAAGGACAGCCCATAGAACACAGACAAGTTGTTTTCCATACCAATGCCCCGCTTGTCGTATATTTCAAGATAGGCTGTGCAGGCGCCGTAGCGCGTCCCCGATCCTTCCAGCCATAAATAAAGATGGCCGTCCGGGCCGCAGACTGCCATCGCTTTGCTGAATGGGCGCAAGGGAACCAAGGGGAAACATCCGTCCCCCGCGCCAATGGGCAATCAAGCGTAAATGAAGCTCGAGGCTTCATGACAGACTCCACCGCTTACCTTGATCCGGGTCATTATACCATGCCCTTATTGGCCTGTCACCTAAATTTCGCGCTAAAGTTTGGCCCCCAAGGGGCCAAACCGCCGGCCAGCCGCCCCCCGCCCGCCCTCTTTGGGGGCGGGCGGGGGGCGGCTGGCCGGCGGAAATACGTTGCGGGGGCGCAGTCAACCGGCGGGGCCAGGTTCGGCCCGGTAAGGGAAGCAGGAGAGCGTGCCGTATCGCCGGAAAGCAGGGGAGCAGGCAGGGAAAGGCCGGGCAATTAGCCCTGGAACATGGCTTTCAAGGTTTGCTTGTTGGCATTGCCGTTAGCGGTGAGACCGTGGTCACGCTGGAATGCCTTCACCGCTTCCACGGTTTTTTCGTTATACACGCCGTTCACTTGGCTGGAGGACATATAGCCCATGGAGGCCAACTGCAATTGCAGCTGCTCCACCGCGCCGGCCTTGTCGTAAGTTTCGTTCAGGTTGTTGTTCATCCACACCCGCATGGTCTTGACCACCGAGTTGGTTACCGCCTGGGCGGTATCCGGCATGGGGGTAGGCACCGGGGTGGGGGTGGGCACCGGGGTAG
>DVHZ01000024.1 GCA_018711685.1 Candidatus Excrementavichristensenella intestinipullorum
GTGGAGGAGCTTACGCTTATGGGCAATAAGCTTGAAATAGGCGCCACGCAGCTAAAGCCGCTCACGGACTTTTTAAAGACGGGGAGGATTAACCTTGAACACGTAAGGCTTGAGAATATCGCCCTACTCTCCTTTATCGACAGACTGCCCCTGTCTGCTGAGGCGCTTACCTTAAGCCTTGACGGTTTCAGCCTGAATAAGGACGGCCTTCACCATCACCCCACAGGCGTTTTCAATGTGGAGGCAGGCAGCGTGCTGCTTAGCGATCTCTATATAGAGCGTGTCGCGGCCCTCGGCACCCTTGATGATAACCTTCTGACCCTGTCCGTCCCGCAGCTTACCTTCCGCGAGGGCTCCTCTCTCACCCTCTCGGGCACGCTGTCGCGCCTTCCTGACGGTCAGAGCTTCATCTACGCCCTGGCCCGTGACTTTGACGTGAGCGCCCTCAACTCACGCCTCCTCCCGCACCTTTTTGCCGGCAAGGTCAGTCTGGAGCTGTCCCTCAGCTCCGCGGGCAACACCCCTGATGCGCTCATCAGGCATCTCACGGGCAAGGTAAGCCTGAGTTCTGACACCCTGCTTATCTCAGGACTGGGCTTTGATCTCATCAACGGCGGCGATCTCACCCGCCACGAGCTTGACCTTACGGAACTGCTTACTGCCTTAAGCGTCTCCGACGGGGGCTTTTACGACACCTCCCTGCAGCTTACCTTCGGGAACGCAGAAGGGCGTCTGCGCGGCAGCACCGTCCTGCCCACCGCCGCAGCCACAGCCCGCAGCTTCTTCATCATCTCCTCAAAGACCTCAGGCATCACGGACTGTTTCCCGTCGCTGAGGGCGTGAACCGGATCATTATGGACCTCGATCATCACGCCGTCGGCCCCGGCGGCCACGGCAGCCATGGCCATGGACTCCACCATCCACCAGCGTCCGGTGGCATGGCTGGGGTCCACCAGGATGGGCAGGTGGCTCAGTTTTTTCACGGCAGCCACAGCGGAAATATCCAAGGTATTGCGGGTGTAATTTTCAAAGGTACGAATGCCCCGCTCACACAAAATCACATTGGGATTTCCCCCAGCCATGACGTACTCAGCGCTCATCAGCCACTCCTCAATGGTGGCGGAGGGGCCCCGCTTGATGAGCACCGGCTTTTTGATCTGGCCCAGGTGCTGAAGCAAATCGAAGTTCTGCATGTTGCGGGCACCCACCTGGATCACGTCGGCCTTATCCATGAAGACCTCAATATCGTCGGGGGACATGATCTCGGTAACGATAGGCAGGCCGGTCAACTTCTTGGCCTGCTGGAGCAGCTCCAAGCCCTGATAGCGGAGGCCCTGGAAGGCGTAGGGGGAGGTCCTGGGTTTAAAGGCGCCGCCCCGCAGCAGTTGGGCGCCGGCCTGAGCCACAGCCTGGGCAATGCCGTTGATCTGCTCCTGGCTTTCCACGGAGCAGGGCCCGGCCACCACGGTGAAAGTACCGCCGCCCACCTTGTGGCCGCATACCTCCACCACGGTATTGTCCGGGTGGAACATGCGGTTGGCCTTCTTGAAGGGCTCGGCCACGTGCATGACCCGCTCCACCAGGGGATTGGCCTCGATGCGGGCGGGATCGATGTGACTGGTATCGCCCACCAGACCCAGAATGGTCAAATCAGCGCCCACTACAGGGCTAACGGTGACGCCCTGGTTCTCCAACCGCTGGCTAATCTGGTCGATCTGCTGCTGGGAAATTCCTTTTTTGAGCACAACAATCATGAGATAGCTCCCCTTCCTTCCGGCTCTGACGGATCAAGCCCCGACAAAAAGGCGGGCGCCCTTTTTCGGGTGCCCGCCGCCTTGTCAGCCTATCCTCATCTTCAGTGGATTGACCCTGCCGCCTGCACGCCGAAAAAGCCGAAGCCCATAAAAAAGCTGCGGTAGCAAAAGCCGAAAAACACTTTGACGTTGCGAAGCATGGCGTTTCTCCTATTCCCTGAATTGGGCTTATTATACTCGCCTCCTCCCCCGTTGTCAAGGGGTTTTGTGGTAAAATACCCGCCGTCTAATCCTCTCCCCTTCCCCCGCCAAGCCCGCAGGAGCGCCGCCGTCCTTTGGCTGCGCTCCCGCGTCGGGGGACGGGGAGCTTCGCCCCCGCCCCCCCCGGCCCCGCCCCCGCAACGACTTTACCCCAGCTTGTTTTCTCCGGCGCTGCCTCCAGGCCCCAGGTCCCCTGCCAGGGCTCTTCGCCCTTGAAGCCTTACCAAGGGGAACCCCTTTGACTTGCCCATCGCGCTGGCGCGGTATCGAGAAAACGGCCTCTGGCGATGGATAGCGGTGCGAGGGGAGCGGCGGAATGCGCTCCCACGCATATCCAATTCGCTCTCCAGGCAAAACTTCGCACACTACCCACCTGCCCCAACGGCAACTTCCCATTGACTTGAGGGATGGAGCAGAGTATACTGTTTTTGATTGAGAATCTTAGGGAATCTTATGGACATAAGATCCCAACACGGTTTGAGGTGCAAAGAAGGAACCACCCGCCCCCGCCTTGCCCGCGGTGCGAAAAAGAGCATATCCCAAGCCCGGGCGGTAGGGGTCAGGTTCGAGGCGCGAAAGGAGCGGTTGCGTCATGGCGTTAGTCTGCGTGGCTCTGATCGCCGTAGCAGTGGGAGCGCTTCGTGGCGGGAGCCTACGATATTATCCCTCCAGGCCGCTCAGGTGGTTATGGATGCTGGGCGCCGCGCTGCTGCTGGCGGCAGTTTGGACGTCGGCCGAGTGGCTGGGATTCCGGCCGATGCGTCTGCCAAGGTTCGCTCCCCTGTTGGGATGGACGCTGGCGGCGCTGTTCATCATGGGCAATCTGAGCCGCCGGGGCATGAAGTTGGTGGCGTTAGGGACGCTGCTTCAGCTTGTCGGGCGCTTAGAAGGGGGAGGCCCTCTAGTCGGGATGGGCGCCGGAAGCTGGCTTGACACCCTGTGCAGCGCCTGCGCCCATGGGGCGCACCGGCTGACAGAAGGGTTGAGCAAGCCGCTGCGCGGAGGTCTAGACTGGCTGGGGAAATTCTTTCAGGAGTTCTTAGGTGGCCTGGGCGAGTTCCTCCAAAGGCTTATGAATGCTCTGGGGGACGCGGTTATCTGGCTTTTCCAGCCCCAGGGCCTCGCCCTGGCGGGATACGCGGTGCTGTGCGCCGGCGTGTTCTTGCTGGTGCAGGACATCATGTGCGCTCCAAAGGAAAACGGCGAGAGGCAGAGCTTCCGGGTTAAAGTATAGGTATGTTTCCGCCGGGCTCGCGCAGTCCGGCGGATTTCTCGCGCCGGTATGGGCGTGAAGAGGCTCATTTTTAGAACAAAAAAAGCCGTTCCTTTAAATGGGCAATGGCCTGTTCAGGGGCGAAAAAATAAAGGACAGCCGGGCGGCGGCACACCTGCGGGCCCGGTGGGCTGAGGTGAAAGAAGAATGCCCCCTACGTTGACCTGTTATTTGAAAGCTGAAGACGGGCTGGTCTTTCGGGCCCTGGCCGAGGCGGTCTACCATCTTTTGCAGGCCCAGACCATCGATAGCCTGTCCATCAGCGATCTGGTGAAGCGGGCGGGGGTCAGCCGGGCCAGCTTTTACCGGCATTTTGCCGATAAATACGATCTGGTGCGGGCGATGCACCGGCGGGCGCTGGAGGGCAGCCTGCTGCGCTGGTTTCAGGGCGTTCCCTTCCAGCAGGCGGTGGAGGACACCTGGCAGATATTCACCCAGCACAAGCGCTTTTACCGCAACGCCCTGATCTCCACCGACGTCAACGCCCTGGGCAATTACATATTCGATGAGACCTACAGCTTTTATTGGGAGATGCTCCGCCTGCGGGGCGTAACCATGGACAAGGTGCAGTCCCGGGAACTGCGGCAGTACTGTTTCGGCGCGGTGGCGCTGCTCTCCGAGTGGATCTTGGGGGAAATGGGGGAGCCGCTGGAGGAGTATATGAAGGCGTCCATTCGGGGGCTGCCCTCGTTCGTGGGGGATTGTTTGAAATGAGACAATTATCATGATGTGTATCGGAGTGCAACGGTTGGCGCAATGTGTTAAGCGCGGGGCGGTTGCGCCGGGAAAGCACCTGTTTTTATAATAAAGACGGCGACAGTCTTATAGAGAAAGGGGCGTTTTTTGTGAGCAAGGACTTGACCAGGAGATCTTTCTTAAAGGGCGCAGCGGCCGGGGCGGCAGGCGTTGCGGCGCTGGGCGTGCTGAATCTGCCGGCGATGGCCCGGGAGGAGCCGGCGTGGGATCAGGAGGCCGACGTGGTGATCGTGGGCTCGGGCGGAACCGGCGTGGCGGCTGCCGCGGCGGCGGCGGAAAGCGGCGCTTCGGCGCTCATTCTGGAAAAGGCGGGGGTTGCCGGCGGTACCACCAATTTCTCCGGCGGCGTCATGCAGGCGGCGGGCACGCAGGTTCAGAAGGAGCTGACCGCCTATCAGGACGACACCCCGGAGAAGCACGCCCAGCTGTGGATCAAGGCGGGAGAGGGCCTGGTGGACGAGGAACTGGTGCGGGACCTGGCCGCCGGTGCGCCGGGGCACATTGAGTGGCTCACCGGATTGGGCCTCAAGTTCACCAGCGTGTACGGCCACTGCCACATCCCCTACGTGGATGACAGCTTGATGGCCGACCGCATTCACGTTTACGAGGGCGGCGGCGCGGCGGGCCAGGGCACGCTGCTGGTGCAGACGGTGCTCAACCACGCCCTGGAGTTAGGCGCGGCCATCCAGTACAATACCCAGGTTACCCGGCTCATTCAGGACGCCCAGGGCAAGGTCACCGGCGTGGAGGCGGAACAGGATGGGCAGACCCTCCGGATAAAGGCCAACAAGGGCGTGGTGCTGGCCGCAGCCAGCGTGGACCACAACGTGGAGATGGCCAGGCGGCTGCATCCCCAGCAATACGAGGATTTGATGAACGGCGTGTGCCTGTGCGCGGTCACCGACACCGGGGACGGCATCCGCATGGGCATGGAGATCGGCGCGGATTTGAGCGGCATGGGCGGCACCATCGACTTCTGCGGCAAGACCGGCGCGGCTACCGACAACCGGGTGCCCCTGTTCCCCTCCTTCATCGTCAACGCGGCGGGCCGGCGCTTCGTGTGTGAGGACGCCACCTACGCCTACCACTACCGGGCCATCTACCAGCAGACCAAGCAGCTGGACGGCCCCACCTACATGATCTTTGGCCAGAGCAGCCTGATCCAGGGAGCGCCCTGGACCCAGGAGAGCGCTGCGGCCGACGTGGAGGCCGGCGTGCTGGTCACCGCCGGGACCATTGAGGAGCTGGCGCAAAAGCTGTCCATCCGTCCGGAAAATCTGGCCGCTACCCTGAACGCCTGGAACGCGGATATGGCCAATGGCGAGGATACGCAGTTCGCCCGCAGGACCGGGTTGGCCCCCATCGAGGGCCCCTTCTACGCCTACAAAAACGTGGCCAACAACTTGGGCGCCATCGGCGGCCTGCGCATCAACGTCAACGCCCAGGTGCTGAACACCCAGGGCCAGGTGATCCCCGGCCTGTACGCCGGCGGCCTCAATGCCGGCGGCTGGATCGGGCCCTACTACCCCGGCAGCGGCACCGCAGTGATGGGCGCCATCCATTGGGGGCGCAAGGCGGGCGCCCACGCGGCCAGCCTGTAATCGAAGGCCGGAAGATACGCCGTCCTGGCCACCGGTCCCGGCATCCTGCCGGGACCGGTGGCTTGCAGGGAGGGAAGGAGCGCGCTATGCTGGATATGGGAAGCGCCCGGCACTGGGCCAGGGCGCTGCAGGAAAGAGCCCTGGAACCGGGAGGAAGGGCGGTGGACGCTACCATGGGCAATGGCGGCGATACCGAGGCCCTGTGCCGTCTGGCGGGGGATACGGGGCTGGTGTACGCCCTGGACGTGCAGCGGCAGGCCCTGGAAAATACACGAGCCCGGCTAGCCCAGGCGGGGCTGCTGGAGCGGGCAAGGCTGTACTGCCTGGGGCATCAGCACATGGCCCAGGTCGTGGAGCCGGGGATAGACCTGGCGGTATTCAACCTGGGCTGGCTGCCCGGCAGCCCGGACAAGAGCCTGACCACCCGGACGGAGACCACCCTGGCGGCGCTGGAAGCGGCGCTGTCCCTGCTGCGGCGGGGCGGATTGATCACCCTGTGCGCCTATCCCGGCCACCAGGAGGGCAGCCGGGAACTGCATCAGGTGCTCGGCTGGGCCCGGGGCCTGCCCCCGGATCGGGTTCAGGTGA
This sequence comes from Candidatus Excrementavichristensenella intestinipullorum, assembly GCA_018711685.1. GTDB lineage: Bacteria > Bacillota > Clostridia > Christensenellales > Aristaeellaceae > Excrementavichristensenella > Excrementavichristensenella intestinipullorum. The sequence goes on from DVHZ01000024.1 coordinate 6,234, forward strand.
TGGCCCAGGGCTACCTGAATCAGCCCAACGCGCCCGCCCTGGTGGCGTTGGTCAAACTACACTGAAGGGCGCACCGCCCAGCTGGCGCAAAAATGCGGCCATGGCAATGCCATGGCCGCATTTTTGCGTCAGCTGGGGCGTGGGGGGGCGGGGGGTGGG
>DVHZ01000191.1 GCA_018711685.1 Candidatus Excrementavichristensenella intestinipullorum
CCGTAACCCCCCCGTCACCTGATTCCCCGCCCATAGGCTCCCAAAAAAGGACGGGCACAGCAGCAGGAACCCAAACCGCATCCGCCCCAGCGAGGAGCCTATGGGCGGCAGTAACTTTGGGCGGAGCCACGAGCCGCAGCAATGTGGCGGAGCCCACCTCCCGAATACCCCGAGCCTCCCCAATGCCGCCGTAGAGGGCGGCATTGGGGACCGCCAGAACATAGCCTTCCCGATGACCCACACCCCAAAATCTCCGCTCCCGCCACAGCCCTACCACTCTCCCACACCGCAGCATCTACCGTCCCACCAGAACACCAACAGCCCCAACGATTGGGTCAGGGGGCCCGGGGGGCAGAGCCCCCCGGCCGTAAGCGCCGCCGCCGAAGGGCGGCGGCGCTTACGGGATAGACGCCGCGTCAACCAGCGCACCCAAGAGAGAACACCACAGCAAAAGCCGGAACAAGCCAGCGCAAACCGGCGCATTGCCGTCGCGGGGGGCCCGGGGGGCAGAGCCCCCCGGCCCCTATTCCCCGTTTCTGCGTTCCCCTGTTTCCCCGTTGTTTTACTTTCCCATTTCCCATTGTCCGGCTTGCCCGCTCCTGCGTTCCCCCCATTCTCCTACTCCCCCGTTTTCCCATCTCCCCGCTCCCTGGTCTTCCCGACGGCACGCCGGTCCAATGGGTATAAAAAAGGGGCGCCCTGCGGGATGGGCAGATATCCCGCGAGGCGCCATAGACGGAGAAAGGGGAAAAATTAGAAGTCGAACTGATCCACGTTCTCAGCGGTCCAGATGGAGGGGGGCCCCATGATGATGGTCTTGCCATCCTCAAGCAGGGTGATGTTGCCCACGCCGGGAACTTCCATGCCGTCGGTGATCTCTACGCCGTTGAGCTCATAGTGGGCTACGTACACGGTGAGGCGGCCCAGCATGCCGGGATCCCACAGAATGCCGAAGTCCAGGGAGCCGTCCTTTAGGTAGGGAGCGGCGTCGGTGGGCATGCAGGAACCGACCACGGAGATCTGATCCTGGAGGCCCTTCTCCTGAACCGCCATGGCGGCGCCGATGGGGGCGGGAGTGGATACGCCCACGATGCCCTTCAGGTTGGGATAGGCGGAGATCAGGGCCAGGGTCTGGGTGTAGGCTTCCTGGGCGGACTCGTCGGAGGCCACCGGATCGGTGACCAGGGTCAGGTTGGGGTACTTCTCGGCGGCATAGGCTTTGCCGGCCTCGATCCAGGTGTTCAGGTTGGCGGCGGTGAGGTAGCCGGTGACGATGGCGTACTCGCCCTCATCGGTGCCCATGGCCTCCACCAGCTTGTCCCAGATCACCTGCCCGTACAGGGTGTCGTCGATCTGATGGATGGAGTACTTCACGTCGTCGCCGTTGGCCGTGGTATCCCAGTCCACCACCAGCACGCCTTCCTCGGCGCACTTCTGCAGGGCGGGGGATACGGCGTCGGGATCGTTGGGCGCGATGGCCAGGGCGTCGATGCCGGAAATGAGCAGGTCCTCGATCATCTGCACCTGCTGGGCGGCGTCGCCCTCGGTGGGACCGGTATAGATGACTTCGATGCCCAGCTCTTCTCCGGCCGCCTCAGCGCCGGTTTGGGAGGCGTTGAAGTAAGGAATACCCACCAGCTTGGGCATGACCACGATGGTCTCGGCCAAGGCGGTAGCGGACAGCGCCATGAGCAGTACCAGGGAAATGGCCAGAATTTTCTTCATGCAATTTCACTCCTTTTTGATGGTTATCACAACCGGTCCGCCTGCCCAGCGGGCCCGGAGGGAGTCGAGGAGGCTTACGCCTTGGCGGCCTTCTTTACCCGGTCCCGGGAGGTGAAGTAGTTGATGGACAGCACCCCCACCAGGATGAGGCCGGTGACGATATCGGTAATATTGCGGTTGATGCCGATGATGTTAAACCCGCTGGAGATCACCTGGAGGATGGCCACCGCCACCACGGTGCCCAGCACGTGCCCGCTGCCGCCGTTGATGGAGGTGCCCCCCAGCACGGTGGCCGCCACCGCCTGCATGGTGTAGCTGGAACCGTAGTCGGCCCGGGCGGAGTTGTACCGGGAGGTCATCAGAATGCCGGCAATGCCCGCCATTACGGCGGAGAAGATGTACACCTTCATCAAGGTGGCCTTGGTGTTAATGCCGCTAAACCGGGTGGCCTTCTCGTTGCCGCCCACCATGTACACGCTCACGCCCCAGGGCGTGCGCTCGATGAGGAAGTAGGCTACCAGGATCACCGCCACGTAAATGAGCATGGTGTAGGGAATATCCCCTAAAGAGCCGGCGCCGATGCGGGTGAACAGCTTGGGTAATCCGGAGATGGCGGAACCCTTGGTGATGTTCAGGGAGGCGCCGTTAAACATGGTCTGGGTGCCCAAGGTGACCAGCAAGGGAACGACCCCCACGGCAGCCACAAAGTAGCCGTTGATCAGGCCGCATACCACCGACACGGCCATGACCACCACAATGCCAATGATGATGACCGGAATGTCCGCCATGCCCTCGCCGCCGTTATACAGCGCCCGCATGACGAAGGAGCCTACGATGGCGGCCAGCATGGCCGAGTTGACCAGGGACAGGTTGATGCCGCCGGTCATGATGACCACGCTCATGCCGATGGCCAAAATGCCGAACTCAGCCATCTGGAAGCCCATGTTCTTGAAGTTGCGTACCGTCAGGAACTTGCCCGGCGCCAGGGCGCTCATCACCGCTATCAGGATAATGAGGAACAAAAACAGAAAGTACTGAGCGCGATTTTTCTTGATGTGCTGGATCACCTTCAAGCCCCCCTTCCCTGCACCGTCATATCGATATCCACCTTGGTGCGGCGCTGCTCCTCCCGATGCAGCTTCACCATGTCGAAGCTCACCGCGATGAGGATGATGGCGCCTACGATGATGGACTGCCAGTAGGTGGAGATGTGGCCCAGCGTCAGGCCGTTGGAGATGAAGGCGAAGAGCATGACGCCCAGGAAGGTGCCCAACACCGTGCCCGAGCCGCCGGACAGCAGCGCGCCGCCCAGCACCACCGCGCCGATTACGTCCATCTCATAGCTGCTGAAGGCGTTGGGGTCCACCGACTTCATGATGGAGGTATAGGTGATGGCGGCGAAGCCGGCCATCATGCCGCTGAAGGCATAGGCGAAGGCGGTGAGGCGCTTGTTGTTCAGGCCGATGCGCTCCGCCGCCACCGGGCTGGATCCCATGGCCATCACCGACCGGCCCAGCAGGGTGCGCTTGAGCAGGAACCAGGTGACCAGCATGGCCAGGGCGAACAGGATGAACTGGATGGGCAGCCCGATGTCGGCGCCCGCGGCGCTCTTAAAGGAAAACAGCTTGATCATGCCGAAGGAACCCACCGATTCGGGAAGCTGGTTGATCCAGGCGCCGTTGGTGTAATACTTGAGGAAGCCCCGGATCACCGAGTTCATGCCCAAGGTGGCGATGATGGGGGGCAGGCACAGCCGGGCCACCATCATCCCGTTGAGCAGGCCGATGACGCCGCCGATGGCGATGCCGATGATGTAGATGAGCAGCATGTTGTCAAGGCCTGTGCCCTTCATCAATTGGCCCGTGAGCACGGTGACCAGCGCCAGCTGGCCGCCGATGGACACGTCGATACCCCCGGTGATGATGATGAGCAGCATCCCCATGGCGCACATGCCCAGCACCGCGTTGGACTTGATCACGTCCATGATGTTCTCAAAGGAGAGGAACGTGGGGTTGAACATGGTGCTGATGAGCATTACCGCCAGCAGCATGACCAAGACCGACGCCTCTTTATGGGCAAACAGCTTTTTCAGCTTGGGCAAGCCAATCACTCCTTTCCCTTTGTGGCCGGGTCATGCCCCTTATGAGGCGGGAGAACTGAGCACGGCCTTCTCCATGAGCATCTCCTGGGTGGCGGTGGCCCCGTCGAACTCGCCAGTGATCCGGCCCCGGCGCATGACCAGGATGCGGTCGCTGATGGAGAAGATCTCCGGAAGCTCGCTGGAAACCATGATGACCGCCATGCCCTGGTCGGCCAGGTCCCGCAGCAGCCGGTGAATCTCGCTCTTGGAGCCTACGTCGATGCCGTTGGTGGGCTCGTCCACGATGAGCACCTTGGGGTTGGTGGCCAGCCATTTGGCCACCACGATCTTCTGCTGGTTGCCGCCGGAGAACTTGGCCGCGTCCATGTCCGGATAGGGCGGCTTCACGTTCAAGTCCTTGATCAGCTCCTGGGCCCTGGTCCGGCGCAGGGGGAAGCGGATCAGCCCGCCCGCGCCGGTGAGGGTGCGCAGGATGGACAGGGTGATGTTGTTCTCCGCGTTTTGCTGCAATATGAGCCCCTCGGTCTGGCGGGACTCGGGCACAAAGGCGATGCCCAGCTGCTGCGCCTCCGCCGGGGACTTGGGCGCAATGGGCTTGCCCTCCATGTAGATTTCCCCGCTGTCGGGATGGTTCAGCCCGAACAGCGCCCGCACCATTTCGGTGCGCCCCGCGCCTACCAGTCCGGTGATGCCCAGCACCTCGCCCCGCTTCAGGGTGAAGGAAATGTTCTGGAAATTGCCCTGCTTGGAGATGTTCTTGACTTCCAGAATGGGGTCGCCGATGTGGGAACCGGCCATGTGCTCCTCGCTGATCTCCCGGCCCACCATCATGGAGATCAACTTTTTCCGGTCCATCTCCTGGGTGGGGGCGGAGCCCACCAGGGTGCCGTCCCGCAGCACGGTCATCCGGTCGGCGATGCGGAACAGCTCGTCCAGCTTGTGGCTGATAAAGATGATGGCCATGCCCCGGCTGCGCAGCCTGTCCACGATGCGGAACAGGGCGTCTACCTCGCCGCTGGACAGGGCCGAGGTGGGCTCGTCCATCACCAGCAGCTTGGCGTCGTACACCAGCGCCCGGGCGATGGCCACCAACTGCTGCTTGGCGGTGGACAACGTGTTGATCCGGGCGTTCAGGTCGATATTCACCCCCAGCTCCTCGATGGCCTTGCGGGCGGTCTTCTCCACGCCCTTCCAGTCCACCAGCTTGTTCCCCTTATCTACCTGCTCGGAAAAGGCGATGTTCTCCTTCACCGTCAGGGTGGGGAACAGAGAGAAGTCCTGGAAGATGACGATGATGCCCTTGCGCATGGCCTCAATGGGCGTCAGGCTGCTTACCCGCTCCCCCTCGATCTCGATGACCGCCCCCGGGTCGGGCTGATAGACCCCGGAAAGCACCTTGATGAGTGTGGATTTCCCCGCGCCGTTCTCCCCAATCAGCGCGTGCACCTCGCCGGCGCACACGTCAAAGCTGATATCCTGGAGCGCGTTCACGCCGGGAAAGGTCTTGGATACGTGTTGAAGGCGCAAAAACGGCGCCTGCTGCTTGTCCTGCGGCACGCCCATCCCTCCTTCGCGTCTTCTTCTATAGACAGCATTATAATGCGGAAGGAATAGATTTTGAATGAAATTTTCAATGCCGAATGTGCATAAATCAACAGTATTGCGCCACTGGCTTAAAGAGAAGCCCGGGAAAATGATCGAGCGCTCCCGCCGCGGCGGGAGCGCCCCATAGCTATGCGGAGCGGTTCAGCGCCCAGCGCTTCCCAAGCCCATGGGAAGCGCTGGGGAGCGTTCCGGTCCCAGGCGGGACCAGGGACCGCCGGTGGCAGCTGCCCAGGCTGCGCCAACCCATGGACACATGCCGCCCCAGATCCATCCAGGCCCTGGCCCCCCGTCTCCGGCAAGCCTTAAGTCTCTTGGCCGTTCTCCAGGCCACCTGAGGGGAACGAATCGGGTTCCGCCGCCAGGGGAAACAAAAACGCCTCATAGTTTTCTACGTAATACCGCAGATGCTTGCGCCCCCGAACCACCACGGCGTGTCCCTCCGCCTGGAGCAGCTGCGCCTGGGCAAGGGCGCCGCCGGGATATTTATCGTTGAGCTGGCCTCCCGCTTTCAGGGTGCGCCAGTAAGGGGTGGGGTCCTGCCGCCGTTGAAAGCTGGCCCAGGCGGCGATGGACACAAAGGCTCCCGCGGAGATGGGTTCGGTAAAATCCGCTCCGCCTTGCCGGGCCAGAAAGGCGCGCAGTTCCCCTACCGTGGTCAGTTTGCCCCAGGGAATTTGGCGCATCAAGCGATCGTAAGCCAGGGGCGGCGCCAAGTACATGCGCGTTCCCCCGTACTTTTCAATGGTGGCCGGGTCAGTGACGGTTTGAATCCTGGGCATCCCCTTGTCCTGACGCAGCATGGCGTTAAAATCCTTCTTGTCCTCTCCCGCCATGGGATCATCTCCTTCCTTTCGCCCATCATATCAGAGGATGCCCTTGCCGGCAATGAGAGGATTGGGATACACAAAAAAAATAATGAAGCGGCGGCTTCCCCGCTGCGCTCACTCGTTCATACAGCTGCGCAGCAAATGGGCGATGATGTCCCGGCGGGTGACGATGCCGCTGAAGGCGTCCCGGTCGTCCACCACGGGGATAAAATTCTGCTCCAGCGCCCGGCCCATCAATTCTTCAATCTCCGCGTCGATGCGCACCGGCGGGTTGCTGTCCGGACGCATGATGTCCCGCAGCATCACCTTTTCGGTTTCGTGAATGTCCCGGGGCGCCAGGGGCGCGTCGGGATCGTCCACCAGATACCAGAGGAAGTCCCCCAGGGTGACGGTACACCGGTAGCGCCCGTCCCGGCTGAGCACGGGGATGGCGGTATAGCCGCTGTGGCGCATTTTCTCCAGGGCCTGGCGCAGGGTCCAATCGTCGTATAAATAGCTTACGTTGATCTTGGGGATTAACAAAAAGGCCACGTTCATGGTCGTACCTTCCGTCTCGCGTTGTGATAGCGCGCATAACGCCCGCTTTTTTATAGTTCTGCGCCCGGGTCCCGGTTCCCTGCCAGAAAACGGTAGGGCAATTATCCCAATATTTTCCGGCGTTTTCTGAGGTATTTTCCGGCACTCCCGAAAAGCGGCCAGACCCTGGGAGCCGGGGCTTTGGGGGGCCGG
>DVHZ01000192.1 GCA_018711685.1 Candidatus Excrementavichristensenella intestinipullorum
CCCCGCCCCGCCCCCTCCAGGGGGGCTTCGCCCCCCTGAAAACCCTGCCCAGGCGGTCCGGCGCCGGGGCTACGCTGAAAAGAGGGCGAGGAGCCCATGGCGCGAGGCGGATGCGGCCAGCGTCAAGGCGAGACCTGGGGCGATAAAAATCCGGGCGCAGGGGCCCGGACAAAGGGAAGCGCCCCCTGGCGGAAAGGCCGGGGGCGCGGCAGGGGCTAAGCCTATTTTTTCTTGCTTTCCTTAACGGTGATGGTGACGCTGTCGGTGAGGCCCAGGTCGGTTTCCAGGGTGATTTTCACCTTGCCGGGAGCCACGGGGGTGACCAGGCCGTCGCTGGATACGGTGGCGATCTCCGGGTCGGCACTGGTCCACACCGCCACCACCTGAGCGCTGGCCGGCGTGACCTGGTAGTTCAGCTTCAGCACTTCGCCCATCTTGAGGGTGCGCTTGGCCTTGCCGTTGATGGACACCTTTGAGGCGGCGTAAGGCTCGCCGTCCTTCACGCCCAGCACCGCTTGCTTGCCATCCGCCTTGAGGGTGAGCTTAAAGTAATCTTGGCTCTTGACGCTGACCACGCCCATATTGTCGCTGGAAGCGCCCTTCTTGGGAGAGACGGAGAGGGACCAGTCGCTGGCGGTGTTGGAAGGCGTGAACACCGGGCACAGGATCAGGGTATCGTCCGAGCCCTGGGTCACCTTCAATGCCACTTTTTTTACCTTGGGTAGCTTCTTGCAGCCGTTAAAGGCGTCCTTCGCCAGCTGGGTCAGGCTGTCGGGCAGGGAAACCTCCTTGAGCTTGGCACACTGGGCGAAGGCCTTGGCCTCGATGCGCTCCACGCCCTGGGAGATCTTCACGCTGGTGAGGCCCGCCTTAAAGAAGGCCTTTTCCCCGATGGCGGTTACCGGATGCCCCTCGATGGAGGCGGGGATGGTCAGGTCGGTATCGGAGCCGGTATAGCCGGTGATCACCGCGCTGCCGTCCTTCAGCTCGTAGGTAAACTGGCCCGGCTGTTGCTGCGTCTTGGTTACGGTGACATGGCAGAGGGCGGACAGGCGCGTATTCTCCTCCAGGCAGACGGTGATGGTGGCTTCGCCTACGGAGACGGCGGTGACCAAGCCCTCCTCGGACACCACGGCCACCTGGGTATCGCTGCTGGACCAGAACAGAATATCCTGGGTCTGGGGGATCAGGGTGGCGCTGAGCTGGGCGGTGGCGCCGGGCTCCAGCTCGAGCTGGGTCTTGTCCAGGCGCAGCTCCCGCGCCATCTGTTCGGAGGAGGTCACCGGGATGCTCAGGGTTAGGCCGCCCTCGTCGGGGGCGGTGAAAGTGAGGGTAGCCTGGCCCATGGAGGTGATGTTCAGGGCGTACACGGGGATACCGCCGTAGGCCTCGGACCATTGGGCGCTCTCCTCAATGGAGCCGATATCGTCGCCGCTCAGGCTCCACTGGCCGGTGAGCAGGCTGTACTGGGCTTCCTCGGGCGCGTAGTCGGCCACCACGTCTATGGGCAGCAGGATGGTCTGTCCCGGCTCGGTCTGGATGGACTCCATGGTGAGGGTGATGCCGGTCAGCGCCGCCTGATAGCCCACCAATTCAAAGGGGATGCCGTTTTCCATGGCGTAGTCATGGGCGGGGCTTCCGGCGTACAGATACAGGGTCAGGTTGGGGCAGCCGGCAAAGGCGTCCGTGCCCAGAGAGGCTACGCTGCGGGGGATGACTACCTTTTCCAGGGCGGCGTTATCCATCATGGCGTTGTCGGGGATGGCGGTAATGCCCTCTTCCAGCACGATTTCCCGGATGCCGCTCAGGTAGAAGGCGTACGGGGAAAGCACCGTGCTGCCGGGCACCTTGAGTTCCTTCAGGGGCAGGTTGCTAAAACCGTGGTTCTGCACCTGGGTCAAGGACTGGGGTAGAGTCACCTGGGTCAGGTTGGGACAGCCGGAGAAGGGCTGCATGTCCCAGGTGGCGATGCCCTCGTTCAAGGTGAGGGTCTCCAGGGAAGCGCACTTCAGGGCCAGGTGGCTGGGAATGGTCTTTACGGAGCCAGGGATGGACAGGGAAGTGAGTCCCGATTGGGCAAAAGCACTTTCCCCCAAGGAGAGCAGCCCATCGGGCAGGCGGATAGAGGTCAGGCTGGAGCAGCCGGAGAAGGCTGCGGTGTCGATATCCCGCAGGCTGTCCGGGATGGACACCTGGGCCAGGGCGGCGCAGTTTTCAAAGGCGTGGGTGCCGATTTTCTGAAAGCCTTCGCCCAACGTCACTTCCTCCAGGGCGGCGCAGCCGGCAAAGGCGTAATTGCCCACCTGCTGAATGCTTCCGGGCACCTCCACGCTGACGATAGCGTCGTTGTCCCGGAAAGCGCCCTCGTCCACCGCGCTGACCTCCAGGCCGCCCAGCTGCTGGGGCAGGACGATGCGGCTCTCCTGGCCGGTATAGCCGGTGATTACCGCCTTGCCGTCCACTACCCGGTAGGCGTAATCCGCCTCCTGCCCCGCGGCGCTTCCGTCGATGAAGCAGGGCATGCCGTAGCCGTACAGCTTATCCCAGCCCTGGTCGCCCAGGTCCAGACAGTGGGATTTCAAATAGGTATCCACCTGGCTGATGGAATAGCCGGGGTGCTGCAGCTTGATCATGGCGGCGATGGCCGACACGTGGGGCGTGGCCATGGAGGTGCCGCTCATGGCGGTAAAGCCGCCGTTGGTGGAGCAGCTGACGATGCTGGAACCGGGAGCCGCCACGTCGATGGGGTTGCCGTAATTGCTGTAGCTGGCCTTGCTCAGGTCGGGGTCCAGGGCGGCCACGGTGATGACCTGGCGCAAGTTGGCGGGAACGGTATTGGCGGCGTTGGCGTTGTCGTTGCCCGCCGCAACCACCACCACCGCGCCCTGGGACTGGGCATAATTGATGGCGTCGGTGTAGACGCTATCCTGGCCGTAAGCGGTGGAGAGAGCGCCGCCCAGGCTCAGGTTGATCACCTGAGCGCCCGAGTCCGCCGCGTAGAAAATGCCGTTGACGATGCTGGAAGAATAGCCGTAGCCCTGGTCGTCCAGGGTGCGCACCGGCAGGATGTACACCTTTAGACCCTGGGTCAGGTCCACGATGGTGCCCGCCACGTGGGTGCCGTGGCCGTTGTCGTCCTGGCGGCCGTCGGTGTTTTCGCTGTCCACGAAATCGGCGCCGCCCAGGCGCACCCGGCCGTCTAAAAAGGAATGCTTGGCCACGCCGCTGTCCACCACCGCCACGGTCACCGAGCCGCCGCGGGTGATGGAGGCGGCTAGCTCGTCCGCGCCCATGGCCTTGGCGCCCCAGGACATGTAGGGGGAATCGGCCTTGGCCGCCAGCTTGGCCTGCTCCAGGGTGGGCTGGTCCGCCTCGGCTTCAGCCTCGTCCAGGGAAACCAGGGCGTCGGTGTGTACGTATTTAATTCGGGAGTCCTGAGCCAGGGCCTCCATGCAGGCTTGGGCCTCTGCCGGGGTAGCGAACTGAAGGGTGTAGCGATGGCCCGGCCCCGCCACCACCGACAGGGGACCGTAGTCCTCCAAGTCCTCCAGGGGTTCGCTGGCGCGCAGCAACAGCCGGGAGGCCGCGATGTCCGCGCTGCTGGTCCCCTTGGGCGCCAGTTGGGACAGGGCGGCTACGGCCTTGCCGTAATCCAAATAGTTATCCGTGCTCTGGGTCTGCGCAATGGCAGATTGCCCACACAATAGGGCCAGGCATAGGCAGAGGAGTAGCCAAATGCGTCGCATGAACAAGTACCTCCTTGATAATAATCCCAGCACCGGCCTGACCGGAGCAGCTGGAGCGGGAGCCCGGCGCCGCCTCGACGGCGGATTCCTGCATTTCGCAACAAAAGGCCCCGAATCCTTTGGGCTCCGGACCTGGGACGCGTTTCCGCCTGAAACGCCGCCCGGCCAGTCCACGCACTGCCAGTTATTGTAGCATAATCCAAGGACCAACGTCAATTTATTAAGAAGGTGAAGATTGACTTCCGGTTGGCAGGAGCGTCGGCGGGCCGGAGGGCGATTGGCCTGTGGCCGCCCGGAGGTTCCCCCTCCTTTTTTTCGGCACCTCTTGGACTGGGTGAGAGAGCGGGGAAACGCGCCCCGCCTAACTGCCTGGGCGGACGGTAAGGGCGGGAAAAAGGGCGGCGAATGCGAAAATTTACATCAAAACCCGATTCCAAGGGCATTTCCGGGTTGTGCGAGGCGGAGGAAAACGGTATAATAGGGAACAGTATTTACAATTTGGAGGTAGAGAACGCCATGCTCAACATGAATTGGCTGCTGCAAGCCGCCACCGATACCGCCACCGCGGTCGCCGATACGGCCGCCACGACTGCCGCCGACGCCGCCGACGCCACCGCTCAGGTTGCCGGCTGGGAGCAGACCATTCCCAGCCTGCTGATGATCGTGGCCATGGTGGCGGTGTTCTATTTTCTGCTGATCCGGCCCCAGCGCAAAAAGGACAAGGCGGTCAAGGATATGCTGGCCGCGCTGAAGGTGGGAGACCGGGTATGCACCATCGGCGGCATCTACGGCACCGTCACCGCCCTGAAGGACGACACCGTGACTCTGGCCGTGGGCGGCCCCAAGACCCCCATGGTGATGGCCCGCTGGGCTATCCGCTCGGTGGAGGACGCGCCCCTGGAGAACGACGCCGAGCCTCAGGTATAGCATCTAAGCTGTTTTTTCTCTGCGGATAGAGGATGTTTCCCGCGCAGTCCCTTTGGCCCGAGCCGCCCCATCGCGGCCCGGGCCTTTTTCGCGGAGCCGATTCCGCAGAATTTATAGAAAGTGCATAGAAATTCCGCGCCCCACTTCGGGCGTCCGCCATGCCGCAGGGTATGCAATGAAAAAATTGGGCTTTCGCAAAGGGAGAGAATTTTCTGATAAAATAACGGACCATTCCTTTATGCAATCTGCTTGACAAGCAAGGAAATGTTGTTTATAATAACTCTATCGGAGTTAGGCGTATGCAAACCTGTCCATATAGAAGTGGACGTGGGGGCGCGCCGCTCGAAACAAAGTGAGGAGGAACCCGTCGATGAAGAAACTGTTTGCAATGCTGCTGGTTTTGGCGATGGCGCTGGGCTGCACCGCCGCCTTCGCGGAACAGACCGAGTACGACATCCGCGCCCTGATTTGGAAGTATGACGACACCTATGGCAGCTCTGTGCGCCAGGCCATGATGGCCGCCGCCGAGGAGATCGGCAAGGAGCTGGGCATCACCATCAACCTGACCATGTACGACGCCGCCGACGATATGGCCAAGCAGGTAGAGCAGGCCACCATCCTGGTGACCGATAAGCCCGACTTCGTCATCATCAACCTGGCGGAGGTAGCCTCTGGCCAGCAGCTGGTGGACATGTTCACCGACGCGGGCATTCCCTTCCTGTTCTACAACAAGGAGCCCTCTGAGGAGACCGTGCAGTCCGTCATCGTGGATTCCGGCTCTATCTTCATCGGCACCACCCCCCGTGAGGCGGGCGACATGCAGGGCGAGATCCTGGCCGACATGTGGGCTGAGGACACCTCCATTGACCGCAACGGCGACGGCATGTTGCAGTTCGTAGAGTTCATGGGCGAGCCCAACAACCCCGAGGCCATTGCCCGCACCCAGTATTCCGAGGAGACCGCCATCGCCCTGGGCGTGCCGCTGGATCCGGTGCTGGACGATCCCATCGTGGCCAACTGGGATAGCACCCAGGCCAACGACCGCATGACCGCCACCTGGGCCGCCAACAACGACATCGAAGTGGTGTTCTGCAACAACGACGACATGGCTATCGGCGTCATCGCCGCCTTGAATACCTTCGGCTACAACACCGGCAACGAGGGCGATCCCTCCATCGTGGTCATCGGCGTGGACGCCACCGACGCGGCCTTCGAGGCCATCCGCACCGGGCGCATGACCGCTACCGTGAAGCAGGACGGCGACGCCATGGGCTATGCCAACGTGCGCATCGCCATCAACTACCTGCAGACCGGCTCCTGGCTGGAGGGCTTGGATTACACCATGGCCGATGACGGCTACTCCGTGCGTATCCCCTACGCGAAGATCACCGCGGAAGAGGCGGCCTAAGCCTAGGCTTTCGCCCATATTACTATGGGACGTATCGGTTCCGGCGACACGTGCGGTTGCCGGAACCGTATTTGGACACGGCGGCATTGCGATAACAGTGAAAAGTGGTGATAGGAGATATGTCCGAGCAATACCTGCTGGAGATGTTAGACATTGAAAAGCAGTTTCCCGGCGTCAAGGCGCTGGATCACGCGAAACTGCAGTTGAGAGCGGGCACGGTACACGCGCTGATGGGCGAAAACGGCGCGGGCAAGTCTACCCTGATGAAGTGCCTGTTCGGCATATACACCAAGGATGGCGGCCAGATCCTGATGAATGGAAAGCCGGTGGCTTTCTCCGGACCCCGGGACGCTTTGGATAACGGGGTGGCCATGGTGCATCAGGAGCTGAACCAGGTGCTGCGCCGCTCGGTGATGGAGAACATGTGGCTGGGCCGCTTCCCCGTGAAGGGCGGACTGGTGGATAGCCGCAAGATGTACCGGGACACCAAGGCGGTGTTCGAGCGGCTGAAGATCGACGTGGATCCCAAGACGATTATCGGCAACCTGTCGGTATCCAAGCGGCAGATGGTAGAGATCGCCAAGGCGGTTTCCTACAACGCCAAGATTCTGGTGCTGGACGAGCCCACCAGCTCTCTGACCGAGGACGAAGTAGAGCATCTGTTCACCATCATCGAACAGCTCACCAGCGAGGGCGTAGGCATCATTTACATCTCCCATAAGATGGACGAGATTCTGCGCATCTCCCAGGATGTAACCATCATGCGGGACGGCCAGTGGATCGCCACCCGGCCCGCCAGCGAGTTGGACACCGACGAGATCATTCGCCTGATGGTGAACCGGGAGATGAGCAACCGCTTCCCGCCCAAGACCAATACTCCCGGGGACGTGCTGCTGGAGGTCAAGGATTTTACCGGCATGTACGAGCCCACCTGCCACAATGTGAATTTCACCTTGCGCAAGGGCGAGGTGCTGGGGGTGTCCGGCCTGGTGGGTTCCCGCCGCACCGAGCTGCTCAACACCCTGTTCGGCTACTTCACCAAGGGCTCGGGCGAGGTGTTGCTGCGGGGCAAGCCCATTGAGAACACCAACGCTGCGGTGGCCACCCGCAACGGTTTTGCCCTCATCACCGAGGAGCGCCGGGCCACGGGTATCTTCCCCCTGATGTCCATCACCTTCAACTCCATCATCGCCAACGTGGGCAATTACGGTAAGTTCCTGCTCTCCGGGCGCAAGATGAACAAGGATACCGACTGGGTAATCGACGCCATCCGCGTCAAGACACCCACCAAGCGTACCCAGATCAAGAGCCTGTCCGGCGGCAACCAGCAGAAGGTCATCATTGGCCGGTGGCTGCTCACCAATCCGGACGTGCTGCTGCTGGACGAGCCCACCCGCGGTATCGACGTGGGCGCCAAGTACGAGATCTACCAGCTGATCCTCAAGCTGGCCGAAGAGGGCAAGGGCGTCATCATGGTTTCCAGCGAGATGCCCGAGCTGCTGGGCATTTGCGATAGGATTCTGGTCATGTCCAACGGTCAACTGGCCGGCACTGTGGAACGGGGCAAGGATTTTGGCGGCATAGCGGGCGAGCAGGAGACCATTATGCAGCTGGCCGCGAAATACGTTTAATGGGGAAAGAGGGAGACTGGCATGAAGAAAAAGACGGGAATAACCATCATCATGTTGGTGGTGCTGGTGGCTGGCATCGCCTTAACCGGGTTTGGCGTATACGGCCAGAACGTATACACCCAAGTGACCAATATGATCGGCTGCCGCAAGCCGGACACCATGAATTACGTGATGGCGCCGGACACCATCACGGAAGTCAGCGACGAGCAGAATCCAGAAGAGCTCAAGAGCTTCCTCACCGGTATGCTGGGCTTGCCCGCTGATGAGGTGAACACCGCGGTGGACAACCGGGTGGTCTATCTGGAGAAGCAGGCTGAGTCTCAGGATTACGACGCCTTCTTCGCCTACGCGCAGGCTCAGGATCCCACCCTTACAGAGGACGCCTTCCGGGAGCTGGTAAAGGATCGCGCCACTTCCGACCCCATGCGGGCCCAGATGCTCAAGGAGTCTGTGATGAGTGAGCTGGGGCTGGACGAAGCGGGCTATGAGGAGCTGGCCTCCAACACCCGGATCCTCTCCCTGTTCCAGGAGGGCCTGCCCAACCTGTTGGCGGGCGGCCTGGTAGGCACTGCCTTCGCCGATTCGGTTCCCTTCCTGTTTATCGGCGTGGTGCTGCTCATCATTGCCGGCGTGTACTTCCTGATTAGCGCCATGGACGTGCGCAGTAAGGGCCACCGCAAAGCTCGCCCGGCCAGCGAGAAGAGCCGCAAGGCCGCCGACCTGCTGCTCAAATACGCCCTGTACATCATTCTGCTAGCCATCCTGGTGGTGGTCAGCATCATCCGGCCCGACTTCCTCAACGTGACCAACCTGCTGAACATCATCAAGCAGGCCTCCACCAAAGGCATTCTGGCCCTGGGCTGCGCCGGCCTGATCGTGCTGGCCGGTACCGACTTGTCTATCGGCCGCGTACTGGGCCTGTCCGCCGCCGTCACCGCGTCCCTGGTTCAGTCCACCACGTATGCCTCCCGGATGTTCCCCCAGATCACCACGGCGCTGCCCCTGTTTATCCCCTTGCTCAGCGGCATCGCGGTGGCCGTGCTATTTAGCTTGATCAACGGCTTCGGCGTGGCCAAGCTGCATCTGCACGCCTTCATCGTCAGCTTGGGTACCCAGCTGATCGCCCAGGGCGCTGCCTGCATTTACATTGAGAGCCAGCCCTCCGGCACCGCTCAGGCCTTGTCCACTTTTGATCAGAACTTCTTGAACGTGGCGGCCGGCAACTGGAACATCGGTGAGAGCATCCGCATCCCCCTGGTGGTGATTTACTTCCTGGGTCTGGCGGTCATCATGTGGTTTGTCTGGAACAAGACGCGCTTGGGCAAGAACATGTTCGCCGTGGGCGGCAATGAAGAAGCCGCCGCCGTGTCCGGCGTCAACGTGGCCAAGACCATCATGCTGGTGTACCTGATCGCCGGTGTGCTTTACGGCATCTCCGCTTTCCTGGAGGCCGCCCGTATCACCTCGGTAGGCGCCAACACTGGACTTAACTACGAGACCGACGCCATCAGCGCTTGCGTGGTGGGCGGCGTCTCCTTCTCCGGCGGCGTCGGCACCATCCAGGGCGTGGTCATCGGCGCGGTGGTGCTGCAGGCCATTAACTACGCGCTGCAGTTCCTGGGCGTCAACCCCTACTTGCAGTACATCATCCGCGGTCTCATCATCATCCTGGCCGTGTCCATCGACGTGCGCAAGTACCTGGTGAAGAAGTAATGCGCGACCGTCCGGAGCGGGAACTGGAGCTCCAGCGGGAGCAGGCTCAGCGGGCCCAACGGGACCCTAAGGGCCCGGACAACATACAAAGGGCCAAGTTCCGGCTCTACGACAAGATCAAGGCCCGGGTTTCGGTGCGGACCATGGACGTGCTTATCATTGTCTGCGTGGTACTCATCGTGATCGCCATCATCATAGGTATTATCATTGGGCCATGACGTCCAAGGGGGGCTCCTGAACGAACGAGTTCAGGAGCCCCTGTTTGCCTGTGATTCCAGGCGGTTTCTTTTGCCTTCCTCCGGCCCGCAGGATGGTGCGGGAGAATATTGGGGACAATCGGATAATGGGGATATCGTTGGCGGGGTATTCCTATAGTCCTGGGAGGCGTCTAGGCGCTCTTGAAGGGTTGGACGGCGGAGTATAATGGAGCGTGCGGACGCAGAAAAATAATAATAAAGCCGCTCCCTTGGAGCGGTCAAGCCTTTTGTAGGGATGAAGCCTAAAAAGAGTCCACTCGGACTCGAGCCGGGCATTCCCGCGGCGCACGCCAAATTCCGCTTATTGCTGCTGCCTTCCGGCCCTGACAAAGTTCACGGCATGACGCCGCACGGGGCCCAAACTGTCATCGCCCGCGTGGACGAACCTCATTATACCATACCACAGCCGGTTTGGCAAGGCTTTTTTCGGCAGCTTACCCAAACCGCCATAGAATGAAGCCGATAATGATGAGGGCTAACCCCAGTACGGCCATCCACAGCCAATAGGGCAGGGACAACACCAAAAGGAATAATCCCAGCACCATGAGGAGAATGCCCCATACGTTGGATTTGTTTCCGCAGCACATACCGCCACCTCCCTTCTCACCATATGCGCCGGTCCCTCCATTGGTGCTTCTTCTGGCGGTATTCTGCTGAGATGGCGGCTTTGGCCAGTATGCAGGAATTCGGATGTATTGGCCCTCTGTGGCTGCGGCGGCCCTGGGCTGCGGCCGCAGCAGTCCTGTGCTCATCCCTATCCCTGCGCGGCAGCGCCGCCGCCCTTCGGCGGCGGCGCTGCCGGGGCCGGGGGGCTCCGCCCCCCGGGCCCCCTGACCCAATCGTTGGGGCTATTGGTGTTCTGGTGAGACAGTAGATGCTGCGGTGTGGAAGAGTGGTAGGGTTGTGGCGGGAGCGGAGATTTTGGGGTGTGGGTCATCGGGAAGGCTGTGTTCTGGCGGTCCCCAATGCCGCCCTCTACGGCGGCATTGGGGAGGCTCGGGGTATTCGGGAGGTGGGCTCCGCCACATTGCTGCGGCTCGTGGCTCCGCCCAAAGTTACTGCCGCCCATAGGCTCCGCGCTTCCGCTGTTCCTGTTCTGTGTCCTGCTGTTGTGCCCGTCCTTTTTTGGGAGCCTATGGGCGGGGAATCAGGTGACGGGGTTACGGGGGACGGGGTTACGGGGGACGG
>DVHZ01000193.1 GCA_018711685.1 Candidatus Excrementavichristensenella intestinipullorum
GGGTGGCTGACTCGGCGCCGGGGGCGCTGCCCCCGGGCCCCCGCCAGGGACTCCTCGCCCCTGGACCCCCGCCAAGGGGACGCCCCCCTTGGAACCGCCCACCTCGCTGGCGCGGTGGTGGGACAACGGCCTGAAACGGTGCGTGGGTGGTAGCCGCTGCGCTGTTTCAGGCCGTTGTGGGGATGCGGTGCGGCTGGGAAAGTCGGTAGAGAGGGTGGCTGACTCGGCGCCTCGCCAAGGGGGCGTCTCCTTGGAACCGCCTTTCTCGCTGGCGCGTAGGTGAGGCAACGGCCTTGGGTGGGGCGGCGGCCGCCGCCCCACCCAAGGCCGTTGCGGAAACGCCAAGGCGGGAAAGGAGCTCGGCTTCTTTCCCGCCTTGAGGGCCCCGGCTGGGGCGTGTATTATTTCTTCCCGTACAGCGGGCCGAAGCAGGCGCAGGCACGATAGTCCGCGCCCTCCCGATCCTTGGTGCCGAAGGCGTTCCAGGCCGAGGGACGGAAGATGTCCTTTTCAGGCACATTGTGCATGCACACCGGGATGCGCAGCATGGAGCACAGGGTGATCAGGTCCGCGCCAATGTGGCCGTAGATGAACGCGCCGTGGTTGGCGCCCCAGTTGTTCATCACCGAGTATACGTCGGTGAAGGCGTCCTGGCCGGTGAGCCGGGGCACAAACCAGGTGGTGGGCCAGGTGGGATCGGTGCGCTTGTCCAGTACGTCGTGGACTTCCTTGGGCAGCTCCACCGTCCAGCCCTCGGCGATCTGCATCACCGGGCCCAGGCCGTCTATCAGGTTCAGCCGGGTCATGGTGATGGGCATGCCGCCCTTGCTGGTCAGGTGCGCGGAGTATCCGCCGCCCCGGAAGTAGCCCAGGTCGGCGTAGCACCACTGGGTGGCGTCCATCAGCTTGGCCGCCTCTTCGCTGGTCATGTCATACCAGGGCTTCATGCAGGGCTCGCCCTTGTCGTTGGTGCACTCGCCGGCGGCGTCCAGACATACCGCGCCGGAGTTGATCAGGTGGATGAAGCCGCCTGCCGCCATGCCTTCCGGCTTCCACCCGGTGACCCGCTCCACCGCCTCGGGGCTCCAGTAGGTGCGCACGTCGGCGAAGCCCGGGGCGATGCCGGTGAGCAGCTTGCTGAACAGCATGCTGAAGCCGTTGAGATGGTCGTTCTCCGTGGCCATCACCAGGGGCTCCCGCAGCCCGGTCCAGTCAAAGCTGCTGGAGGTCAGGCTCTCCATGAAGTCCCCGTTGGGCAGATGGTCGTTCCACTGGCGCTGGCCCTGGAAGCCGGACAAGATGGCGTTGTGGCCTACCGCTTCCTCCGCGAAGCCCAGCTCCTTCAGCCGGGGATTGCCCACCATCAGGTCCTTGGCGATGATGGCCATCTTCACGTTGGTTTCCAGGCACCATTCCTTATATTCCGGGGTGTGCTGCATCTCGGGGGGGTTCTTGTCCCAGCCCATGCGCATGTTTTCCTTGGCCCACTTCAGCGCCTTTTCGTATTCCTCCGGGTCGTACACGCCCTCTTCCCAGCGGCGCAGGAATTCCTCGGCGCCTACCGCCTCGCTGCGCATGCCGAAGTACTTTTCCATCATGGGCGGATTCACGATGGAGCCGGCAATGCCCATGGAGGTGCCGCCCATGGACAGGTAGCTCTTGCCCCGCATGGTGGCCACCGCCAGGCCCGCCTTGGCGAAGCGCAGCAGCTTTTCCTTCACATCCTCGGGAATCTCGCCCGCCATATCCATATCCTGCACGTCGTGGCCGTAGATGCCAAAGGCGGGCAGCCCCTTCTGGGCGTGGGCCGCCAGCACCGCCGCCAGGTACACGGCGCCCGGACGCTCGGTGCCGTTAAAGCCCCATACCGCCTTGGGGGTGAGGGGGTCCATATCCATGGTTTCCGAGCCGTAGCACCAGCAGGGGGTCACGGTGATGGACACGCCCACGCCTTCCCGGCGGAACTTCTCCGCGCAGGCCGCCGCCTCGGCCACCCGGCCGATGGTGGTGTCCGCGATGACGCACTCCACCGGCAGCCCGCAGGTGTGCTTCAGGTTCTTCTCCAGAAAATCCTTACAGGCACGGGCCAGGGTCATGGTTTGCTCTTCCAGGCCCTCTCGAACCTGGGCCTTGCCACGGCGTCCGTCGATGCAGGGGCGGATGCCGATCTTGGGCAACTCGCCTACCAGGCGGTTGACCGGCTTGTTCATGGGAAACGCGCTGGGATTGGCCATAGCATAGTCCCTCCTCAATCATGGTAGATCATATGACCGCAAACGTGAAACGTTTCGCGTACTAACAAAATTATTATACCATGCCCATCCCAAATGCGCAAGGGGTATTTTGACATTATTTCGATAATCGGGCAACAAACGGGAGGAGGCTCCCCAAAATACAGCGCTTTGCGCAAAGAAAATGAGCCCATCGAAAAAGAAAGGTAAAAGAGAACGGTGAATCGTTCCGCAAAAAGGCCGGGTCGGCGGCGGGCGGGACGGCTCATTTCCTGGCACCCTTGCCCTGGATCAGCGTACGGCCGTTTTGCACCTTGCCCAGCACGTCCCAGGGGGTGATGAGGCCCAGCAGCTGGCCCTGGGGACTGCCGTCGCCGGTGAGGAAGATGGCGGCCACCCGCTTGCGGCTGCTCACGTCCCGCTCGAAGGCCCGCTTGACCTGGGGGTAATTGGCCTGGGGGTCCATGAACAAAAAGCGCTCGCTCATGTGCTGTTCCACCGGCAGGTAGGGCTTAAACAGCTTAACCGTGCTGCGGGGGTCCAGGGATTGGCCGGGATGGTCGGCCAGGTGGCAGAACACGGTGGACACGCTGAACACCCCTTGAAAGCGGTCCCTGTCCAGCACGGGCACGTGGGAGAAGCCCCGCTGCTGCATTTGCCGCATGAGCTTCAGGGCGGGGGAGCCGTAGTGCGCGGTGAGCAGCTGATCCGCCGGGGTGGCGAAGGTCATGGCCAGCAGGGGCTGTTTCACCGCCTCCACCACCCGCTCCAGCGCCCGCAGCAGCCCTTCGCTGGGTTCCACGATGGGGCCGCCGTCCGGCTCCGCGTTGTGGGTGAGCAGGTTGCGCACCTCCCGGCACAAATCCAGGGGTTCCCGGAAGGGCAAGCTGTCCTCGTCCCGCAGGAACTCCATCACCACGCTGGAGGTGGTGCGGGTGGAGCGGGCGTATTTGATCTCCAACAGTTCTTCCAGCACCCGGTAGGTGCGCAAAAAGGCTTCCGAACGCATCTTTACAAACCCTCCATATATGGATTATACTATACCAAAACGGGGAGGGCAATATGCGAAGGAGAAGAATTCGGCGGGCGCCGGGGAGCCGAGCGGGGAGGGCGCTATGTTGATGATGGGAATGGGGCGGACCGGCGGCGGAGGGAGGAACGGGCTATGCTCATGATCGGAATTTGCGGGGCCAGCGGCAGCGGAAAATCCACCCTGGCTGCGGCCCTGGCCGGGGCCATTCAGGGCCGGTGCGTGCTGCTGGCTCAGGACAGCTACTACAAGAACCATCCCGACCTGCCCTTTAGCCAGCGGGAGAAGATCAATTACGACGAGCCCGACGCCTTTGAGCACGACCTGCTGCTGGGGGACCTGAAGGAGCTGGCCGCCGGCCGGCCCATTACCCGCAAGGCCTACGACTACGCCCAGCACCTGCGCTGCGATTCGCCGGAGCTGATTCAGCCGGCGGACGTGCTCATTCTGGAGGGCATCCACTGCTTTTATGATGCCGGGGTGCGGGACATGCTGGACTTTAAGATCTACATTCGGGTGGACCCGGACATCTGCCTGCTGCGCCGGGTGAAGCGGGACATCTTGAAGCGGGGCCGGCAGATCGAGGGCATTGCCGCCCAATACCTGTCCACGGTGAAGCCCATGTACGACCGGTACATTCGGGGCTACATTGATTACGCCGACGTGATCGTGGCGGGGGGCGGCAAGAACAAGCGCATTGTGGACATATTGGCTACTTACATCAACAGCGGGAAGGTATAGCCTAACGACATCAATGGACGGGAGAGGGTATGGACAGGATGGAGAACATCATGCTATACGCCCTGAAGCGGGACTTTGACGTGCAGAAGGCGGAGCGTTTTTTCAAGGAGCGGGGGATCAAGGTCCAGGCGGTGGACATGAAAAAGCATCCCCCGGGGCTGCGGGAGCTCAAGCTGTTCGCCCAGCGGGCGGGGCTGCAGAACATCATCGACAAGCAGGGCAAGGCCTATCTGGAGTCCACCGTGCGCTTTCTCACCGCAGAGCAGGCCATTCTGGAGGCCCTGGCCCGGGACCCCAGGCTGCTGAAGGGGCCCATCCTGCGCATGGGCCAGCGGGTGGCGGTGGGGTATCAGCCTCAGGTGTGGCAGAGCTGGCTGGAAACTTAACCGTTTCTTCGTTGATTTTGGAGCCGGACTGGGCTAAAATCGTTTCCAATCACATCAAAACGCGTTGACCGGGACGATGGAAGCCGCCGCGTCCGCCTCACAGAGAGCCGCCGTTTGCTGAAAGGCGGCAGGGGATGGGCTTCCTACTGACCCGCGAGCGTCGGGCTGAACCCATTTGGCAGTAGGCTTGGACGGTTTCCCCCGTTACAGGGACGCGCACTCGAGGATGGGCCGGCGCCCGCTCCCCGGCTGCGGCAGAGGGGCCGCCTGCGGGCGGCAAGGAAAGTGGTACCGCGGAAACAAGCCTCCGTCTTTCAGGAATGAAAGGCGGAGTTTTTTATCCCCTTCCTTCCGGGGGCTTGAAAAAACACAAAGGAGCCATCCAACATGAAAATCGCCTTTTCCACCCTGGGCTGCCCCGATTTCGGCTGGACCGACATCTACTCCATGGCCAAGGACTTTCACTTCGACGGCATCGAGGTGCGGGGCCTGGGCCACGACCTGTACGCCTACCGGGCGGCGCCCTTCGCCCCGGGCCAGATCGACAAGACCATGAGCAAGATTGCCCAGCTGCGCCTGGAGATCCCCTGCCTGTCCTCGGGCCGGGCCCTGAAGTTCGAGGAGGAGCTGCCCGAAACCATCGACGATATCCGCCACTACGTGGCCCTGGCCCAGAAGATCCACACCCCCTACATCCGGGTGCTGGCCGACCGGGAGCCCCATGTCACCGGCCAGGTGGACGACGCCAAGATCGTCAAGGTGCTCAAGGAGCTGGCGGAGGAGTTTAAGGACACCGGGGTCACGCTGCTGGTGGAGACCAACGGCGTGTACGCCGACACCAAGCGCCTGCGGGCGCTGCTGGACCAGGTGGGCGCCCCCAACGTGGCGGCGCTGTGGGACATGCACCATCCCTACCGCTTCTTTGGCGAGACGCCCAAGGAAACCGTGGCCAATCTGGACGGCTACATCAAATATACCCACATCAAGGATTCGGTGATGGAGGACGGCCAGGTGTCCTACCGGATGCTGGGGGACGGGGACCTGCCCGTGGCCGAAATGCTGGACGCCCTGACCCAGGAGGGCTACGACGGCTACATCTCCCTGGAATGGGTAAAGCGCTGGGCGCCGGGCCTGGAGGACGCGGGCATCGTGTTCCCCCAGTTCGCCAACTACATGAGCCATTTCGTGGGCAGCCGCATCCTCATCGACGACGACCGGCACACCGGCAAGTACGTATGGAAGAAGGAAGGACTGCTGAACATGACCTTCTCCGACGTGCTGGACCGGATGGTGAAGGAGTTCCCCGACCAGTACGCCTTCCGCTACATCACCCACTATTACACCCGCACCTATGCCCAGTTCCGGGACGACGTGGACCAGTTCGCCCGGGCCCTCATCGCCATGGGCGTGGCGCCGGGAGACCATGTGGCCATCTGGGCCACCAATGTGCCCCAGTGGTACATCACCTTCTGGGCCACGGTGAAGATCGGCGCGGTGCTGGTGACCGTGAACACCGCCTATAAGATTCACGAGGCGGAGTACCTGCTGCGCCAGTCCGATACCCATACCCTGGTGATGATCGACGGGTACAAGGATTCCAACTACCTGGAGATCATGGACCAACTGTGCCCCGAGCTCAAGGAGAGCCAGCCCGGCCAGCTGCACAGCAAGCGCCTGCCCAGGCTGCGCAATATCGTCACCGTGGACAGCTATCTGCCCGGCTGCTATACCTGGGAGGAGGCCATCGAGATGGCCCAGAGCGTGTCCCTGAACCAGGTGCTGGAGCGGGCCAGCCGGGTGAAGCCCGATGACGTGTGCAACATGCAGTACACGTCCGGCACCACCGGCTTCCCCAAGGGCGTCATGCTCACCCATTACAACGTGGTGAACAACGGCAAGGCCATCGGCGACTGCATGGATTTGTCCACCGCCGACCGGCTGATGATCCAGGTGCCCATGTTCCACTGCTTCGGCATGGTGCTGGCCATGACCGCCGCCATGACCCACGGCACCACCCTGTGCCCCATCCCCGCCTTCTCGCCCCGGCTGTCCCTGCAGTGCATCAACGCCGAGAAGATCACCG
Organism: Candidatus Excrementavichristensenella intestinipullorum; assembly: GCA_018711685.1. GTDB lineage: Bacteria > Bacillota > Clostridia > Christensenellales > Aristaeellaceae > Excrementavichristensenella > Excrementavichristensenella intestinipullorum. The sequence goes on from DVHZ01000193.1 coordinate 6,472, forward strand.
CCTTCCACGGCGTGCCCACCATGTTCATCGCCATGCTCCAGCATCCCGATTTCGACAAGACCGATTTCAGCCACATGCGCACCGGAATTATGGCTGGCAGTCCCTGCCCGGTCAAGGTGATGCAGGACGTGGTGGACAAGATGCACATGAGCGAGATTTGCATCACCTACGGCCAGACCGAGGCCTCTCCCGGCTGCACCATGAGCAAGACCACCGATTCCCTGGACGTGCGGGTCAATACCGTGGGCGGCCCCATGTACGGCGTGGAGTGCAAGATCGTGGACCCGGAGACCGGCGTGGATCTGCCCGACAACGTGGACGGCGAGTTCGTGGCCCGGGGCTACAACATCATGCGGGGCTACTATAAGATGCCCGAGGCCACCGCTGCGGTCATCGACAGCGAGGGCTGGCTGCATACCGGCGACCTGGCCCGGCGCACCCCCGAGGGCAACTTCAAGATTACCGGCCGCATCAAGGATATGATCATCCGGGGCGGCGAGAACATCTACCCCAAGGAGATCGAGGAGTTCCTCTATACCCACCCGGCTGTGGAGGACGTACAGGTGATCGGCGTGCCCGACAAGCAGTACGGCGAGCAGATCATGGCCTGCGTGGTGGTGAAGGAGGGCGCTCAGGTGACCGCCGAGGAACTCAAGCAGTTCTGCCTGGACCACATGGCCAAGCACAAGTGCCCCAAGTATTTCGACTTCGTCAAGGGCTTCCCCATGAACGCCGCCGGCAAAATCCTCAAGTACAAGATGCGGGAGGAAGCGGTGGAAAAGCTGGGACTCCAGGCCGCCAGCAAGATCGTTACCGCCTGAGCCCATCCCGCTGCCCCGCCGCCGGAGCGAAAGCTCCGGCGGCTGTTTTTGCGGGCATGGGCGGCTCCGAATCCCGTACGCCCTGCCGGGAGGGAGAAAAATGGCGCTTCTTTTCCCGCTTTGCTGCGGCGCGGGGACTGTGTGCCCTCTGGTTCCCCGCGGACCCCCCTTCGGGCGTGCCGCAGAAGTTGCTTTCTGCAACACGCTCCCGGAATAGGCCCCCCCAAACGCCTGATAGATGGCAGCGGGGGCATAGATGAACCAAACAGCCGCCGCGCCAAGGAGCGCGGCGGCCTAGGATTGGGACGTCACCCAAATCCTTCCGGGGGGATGGAGCATTCCCCGGCGGCATCCGGGCGGGAAAGCTGCCGGAGCCGCAGGGCTCAGGGGATATCCGCGCCAGAACGGTTCAGCGGGTACGGCGTTTGGGGCCGCTCAGGGGAGC
>DVHZ01000194.1 GCA_018711685.1 Candidatus Excrementavichristensenella intestinipullorum
GGGAGATGGAAAGTTAAAAAATAGTTAAATATCCCGATTATTTCTCATGGGAACAAAAAATAGCCGTCAAGAGGACTTGACAGAAAGAAAAGCTGGCGATATTATAGATAATTGCACTAATATCGGCAGGATGCTCTTTTTCGCCTTTTTCCAGGCGAAAACCGCCGGTTACGAAGTATTGTACACCAGGCGGAGAAAAAAGGCAATAGCCTGGACAAACAAAATTTTAACCGGAAAGCCATAAGGATGCGGGCGCGGCCCAGGGGCCGCTTGGGACGACAAGAATGAAGGGGTGATTGCTTCATGGAACAGAGGAAACGGGTCTGCCACGAGCATGAGATGCAGGTGGGCAAGCGAACGCGCATGACCTTCGCGCGCATCGAAGAATCGCTGCCGGTCCCCGACCTGATTGAAGTACAGAAGAATTCCTACCAGCGCTTTCTGAAGGAGGACCTAAAAGAGGTCCTTCGGGACGTATCCCCCATTACCGACTATTCCGAGAGCCTGATTCTGGAGTTCGTGGGCTATTCCCTGGACGACGCCCCCAAATATACGGTGGAAAAGTGCAAGGAGCGGGACGCCACCTACGCCGCCCCTCTCAAGGTGACGGTACGCCTGACCAACACCGAAACCCATGAAATCAAGGAGAGCGAGGTCTTTATGGGGGACTTCCCCCTGATGACCGAGCACGGCACCTTCATCATCAACGGCGCGGAGCGGGTCATCGTCAGCCAGCTGGTGCGCTCCCCCGGCGTGTACTACGCCAAGACCATCGACAAATCGGGCAACCGGCTGTTCTCCTGCACCATGATCCCCAACCGGGGCGCCTGGATTGAGTACGAGACCGACTCCAACGGCGTGCTCTACGCCCGCATCGACCGGGCCCGCAAGCTGCCCATCACCGTGCTGCTGCGCGCCCTGGGCTACGAAAGCGACGCCCAGCTCATCGATATCCTGGGGGACGACGAGCGGGTGGCGGCCACCATCGCCCGGGACGGCTCCACCGACGAGCGGGGCGACCGGCGTCCCCGGCGGGAGCAGGCCCTCATCGACATCTACAACAAGCTGCGTCCCGGCGAGCCCCCGTCGGTGGACTCGGCTACCAACCTGATCAACTCCCTGTTCTTCGATCCCAAGCGGTACGACCTGGCCCGGGTGGGCCGGTATAAATACAACAAAAAGCTGGCCCTGGCCCGCCGCATCACCGGTCACGCCGCGGCGGAGGCCATCGTGCATCCCCTCACCGGGGAAGTGCTGGTGGAGGAAGGGCTGACCATCACCCGGGAAAAGGCGGAGCAGATCCAGAACGCCGGCATCAACGAGGTCAAGGTGCAGGTGGAGAACCGGGTGTTCAAGGTGATCGGCAACAACTTCGTGTGGCTGGACAAGTTCCTGGCCGATTACGACGCCTCCCTGCTTGCGCAGCTGGGCGACAGCGGCGTGGAGCTCCACGAGCGGGTACACTTGCCCACCTTCATGGAGCTGGACGCCAAGATGAAGGCTGAGGGCATGTCCCTGGCCCAGGCCCTCAACGAAAACATGAGCCGCCTGGTGCCCAAGTACATCCTGGTGGACGACATCGTGGCCTCGGCCAACTACCAGGTGGGCCTGTTCCACGACATCGGCGAAATCGACGACATCGACCACCTGGGCAACCGCCGCCTGCGCAGCGTGGGCGAGCTGCTGCAAAACCAGATCCGGGTGGGCCTGAGCCGCCTGGAGCGGGTGGTGAAGGAGCGCATGGCCATTCAGGACCTGGACAAGGTGCGCCCCCAGGACCTGATCAACATCCGCCCGGTGTCCGCCGCCATCAAGGAGTTTTTCGGCAGCAGCCAGCTGTCCCAGTTCTTGGACCAGCCCAACCCCCTGGCCGAGCTCACCCATAAGCGGCGCTTGTCCGCCCTGGGCCCCGGCGGCCTGAACCGGGACCGGGCCTCCTTCGCGGTGCGGGACGTTCACTATTCCCACTACGCCCGCATCTGCCCCATCGAGACTCCTGAAGGTCCCAACATCGGCCTGATCGGCTCCCTGGCCACCTATGCCCGGATCAACGAGTACGGCTTCATCGAGGCGCCCTACCGCCGCATCGACAAGGAAAAGGGCGTGGTCACCGACGAGATCGTGTACATGACCGCCGATGAGGAGGACCAGTACGTCATCGCCCAGGCCAACGAGCCCCTGGACGGGCAGGGCCATTTCGTCCGCGACCGGGTCACCGTGCGCCGCCGGGAGGATATCCTGGAGGTGGAGAAGGGCGCGGTGGACTTTATCGACGTAAGCCCCCGGCAGCTGATCTCCGTGGCCACCGGCATGATTCCCTTCCTGGAGAACGACGACGCCAACCGCGCCCTGATGGGCTCCAACATGCAGCGCCAGGCGGTGCCCCTGCTGGTGCCCGAAGCGCCCTACGTGGGTACCGGCATCGAGTACAAGGCGGCCTGCGACTCCGGCGTGGTCACCCTGGCCAAGGAAGACGGGGTGGTGAGCCGGGTCACCGCCAACGAAGTGGTAATCCGGGGCGAGGACGGCAAGGAGCACGCCTACCGGCTGAGCAAGTTCGCCCGGTCCAACCAGGGCACCTGCATCAACCAGCACCCTGTGGTGAAGCAGGGCGAGATCGTCAAGCGCCGCCAGGTGATCGCCGACGGCCCCTCCACCGACGAGGGCGAAATCGCCCTGGGCCGCAACGTGCTCATCGGGTTCATGACCTGGGAAGGCTACAACTACGAGGACGCCGTGCTGCTCAGCGAGCGGCTGGTGAAGGACGACGTGTACACCTCCATCCACATCGAGGAGTACGAGTCCGAAGCCCGGGATACCAAGCTGGGGCCCGAGGAGATCACCCGGGACATTCCCGGCGTGGGCGAGGACGCCCTGAGGGACCTGGACGAGAACGGCATCATCCGCATCGGCGCCGAGGTGCGGGCCAACGATATCCTGGTGGGCAAGGTGACGCCTAAAGGCGAGACCGAGCTCACCGCCGAGGAGCGGCTGCTGCGGGCCATCTTCGGCGACAAGGCCCGGGAGGTGCGGGATACTTCTCTGCGGGTGCCCCACGGCGAATTCGGCATCGTAGTAGACGTAAAGATCTTTACCCGGGAAAATAAGGACGAGCTGTCCCCCGGCGTCAACCAGATGGTACGGGTATACATCGCCCAGAAGCGCAAGATTTCCGTGGGCGATAAGATGGCTGGCCGCCACGGCAACAAGGGCGTGGTGTCCCGCATTCTGCCCGAGGAGGACATGCCCTTCCTGCCCGACGGCACGCCCCTGGATATCGTGCTCAATCCCCTGGGCGTGCCCAGCCGGATGAACATCGGCCAGGTGCTGGAGGTCCACCTGGGGCTGGCGGCCAAGGCCTTGGGCTGGCATGTGGTCACCCCGGTGTTCGACGGAGCCAGCGAGGACGACATCATGGCCTGCCTTACCGCCGCCGGGGAAAAGACCGACGAGCCCTTGTTCCAGGAGAACGGCAAGCCGGCCATTCAGTTCAGCAAGTGCGGCATCAACCCTTCGGGCAAGCTGTGGGTGTACGACGGGCGCACAGGCGACCGGTTCGACAACCCGGTCACCGTGGGCTACATGTACATGCTTAAGCTGCACCACCTGGTGGACGACAAGATTCACGCCCGCTCCACCGGCCCCTATTCCCTGGTCACCCAGCAGCCCTTGGGCGGCAAGGCCCAGTTCGGCGGGCAGCGCTTCGGCGAGATGGAGGTATGGGCCCTGGAAGCCTACGGCGCCAGCCATGTGCTCCAGGAGATCCTCACCGTCAAGTCCGACGACGTGGTGGGCCGCGTAAAGACCTACGAAGCCATCGTCAAGGGCGAGAACATTCCCGCCCCCGGCGTGCCCGAGTCCTTTAAGGTGCTCATCAAGGAGCTGCAGTCCCTGGCCCTGGACATCAAGGTGCTGGCCGAGGACAAGCAGGAGATCAAGATCCGGGAACTGGACGACGAGCCGGGTATGCCCGATCCGGAGCTGAAGGAGGACGTGACCCTCACGGTGGAGGAGGAATTCCCCGACGCCGAGGAGGAAGAGGAGGACGCGGAGGCCTTCGACTTCGACGATATGGGCCTGGACGACGACCTGCTGGATGACGACTTTTAAGGGATGAGGGCCCATCGCCCTGCGCGTGATAGAAGGGAGCGAAACGCTTTGTCTGAACTCACCAATTTGGATTCCATACAAATCGGCCTGGCATCCCCGGAAAAAATCCTGGAGTGGTCCCACGGCGAGGTGGAAAAAGCCGAAACCATCAACTACCGCACCCTCAAGCCCGAGCGGGACGGCCTGTTCTGCGAACGCATTTTCGGGCCCACCAAGGACTGGGAGTGCTACTGCGGAAAATATAAGCGCACCCGGTTCAAGGGCGTGGTGTGCGACAAGTGCGGCGTGGAGGTCACCAAGTCCAAGGTGCGCCGGGAGCGGATGGGCCACATCCAGCTGGCCGCCCCGGTGAGCCATATCTGGTATTTCAAGGGCATTCCCAGCCGCATGGGTATGCTGCTCAACATATCCCCCCGCTCCCTGGAGCAGGTGCTGTACTTCGCTGCCTACATCGTGCTGGACCCGGGGGACACGCCCCTGGAGAAAAACCAAATGCTCACCGAAAGCGAGTACCAGCGCAAGGTGCAGGAATACGGCCAGGGCGCCTTCCGGGTGGGTATCGGCGCCGAGGCGGTAAAGGAGCTGCTCAAGGAAATCGACCTGGAAGCGCTGTCCGCCAGCCTGCGGGCCGAAATCAACGAGCTGACCAAGAAGGAAGCCGGCCGCCAGACAGAGGGCCAGAAAAAGGCCCGCCTGGTCAAGCGGCTGGAGGTGGTGGAGGCCTTCCGCCTCAGCGGCAATAAGCCGGAGTGGATGATCCTGGACGTGGTGCCGGTGATTCCCCCGGAGCTGAGGCCCATGGTGCAGCTTGACGGCGGCCGCTTCGCCACCGCCGACCTGAACGACCTGTACCGCCGGGTGATCAATCGCAACAACCGCTTAAAGAGAATGCTGGAGATGGGCGCGCCGGACATCATCGTGCGCAACGAAAAGCGGATGCTCCAGGAAGCGGTGGACGCCCTCATCGACAACGGCCGCCGGGGCCGGGCGGTTACCGGCGCGGGCGGACGGCAGCTCAAGAGCCTGTCCGACCTGCTGCGGGGCAAGCAGGGCCGGTTCCGCCAGAACTTGTTGGGCAAGCGGGTGGACTACTCCGGCCGTTCGGTTATCGTAGTCGGACCCAACCTGAAGCTGTATCAGTGCGGTTTGCCCAAGGAGATGGCCCTGGAGCTGTTCAAGCCCTTCGTCATCGAGCGGCTGGTGAACCAGGGCAGCGCGGTGAACGTCAAGACCGCCAAGCGGGCGGTGGAGCGGCTGCGCCCCGAGGTGTGGGATGTGCTGGAGGAGGTCATTCGGGATCATCCGGTGATGCTCAACCGGGCGCCTACCCTGCACCGCCTGGGCATTCAGGCCTTTGAGCCGGTGCTGGTGGAGGGCAAGGCCCTGAAGCTGCACCCCCTGTGCTGTACCGCCTTCAACGCCGACTTCGACGGCGACCAGATGGCCGTACACGTGCCTTTGTCCATGGAAGCCCAGGCCGAGGCCCGCTTCCTGATGCTGGCGGCCAACAACATCCTAAAGCCCCAGGACGGCAAGCCGGTGATCTCGCCCACCCAGGACATGGTTATGGGCTGCTATTACCTGACCCAGATCCGGGAAGGCGCGGCGGGAGAGGGCAAATACTTTACCGACGTGGACGAGGCGCTGATGGCCTATCAGACCGGCGTGCTATCCCTCCAGGCGGTGTGCCATATCCGCATGAAGAAGGAGATCGACGGGGTAGAGCACAGCCGCATTGTGGAAACCACCATCGGCCGGGTCATCTTCAACCAGGCCATTCCCCAGGACATGGGCATGACCAAGCGGGAAAGCCTGGAGGACATGTTCAAACTGGAGATCGACATGGTGGTGGACAAGAAGCAGCTGGGCAAGATCGTGGACAACTGCTACCGGGTCCACGGCGTTACCCGTACCGCCCAGATGCTGGACGATATCAAGGACCTGGGCTACAAGTTCTCCACCCGGGGCGCGGTTACCGTGTCCGTGGCGGACATCGTGGTGCCGGAAAAGAAAAAGACCATCCTGAAAGAGGCCGAGGACCAGGTCCACGGCATCGAGCGGGAGTTCAAGCGGGGCCGCCTGTCCGAGAACGAGCGCTATATGCAGGTCACCCGCATCTGGGAGGACGCTACCAAGGCGGTAACCAACGCGGTGATGGATTCCCTGGACAAGTTCAACCCCATCTTCATGATGGCCAACTCGGGCGCCCGCGGTTCCGTCAACCAGATCCGCCAGCTGGCCGGTATGCGCGGCCTGATGGCCTCCCCTTCGGGCAAGATCATCGAGTTGCCCATCCGGGCCAACTTCCGGGAAGGCCTGAGCGTGCTGGAGTTCTTTATCTCCTCCCACGGCAGCCGCAAATCCCTGGCCGATACCGCCCTGCGTACCGCCGACTCGGGCTACATGACCCGGCGCTTGGTGGACGTGGCCCAGGACATCATCGTGCGGGAAGTGGACTGCTTTGAAACCAAGGGCGAGCGGGTGCGGGGCCTGAAGGTGTCCGAAATCGTGGCCGACGGCCAGCCCTTGGAGTCCCTGGAGGACCGCATCCGGGGCCGGGTGGCCGCTGAGGACGTGATCGATCCCCGTACCGGCGAGGTGCTGGTGCATCTGAACCAGCTCATCAGCCACGACGACGCCAAGCGCATCGTAGACGCGGGCATCAAGGAAATGACCATCCGCTCGGTGCTCACCTGCCGCAACGAGCACGGCGTGTGTGCCCGGTGCTACGGCGCCAACATGGCTCACGGCGGGTTGGTGGACGTGGGCGAGGCGGTTGGCATCATCGCCGCCCAGTCCATCGGCGAGCCCGGCACCCAGCTGACCATGCGTACCTTCCACACCGGCGGCGTGGCCTCCGGCGCGGACATCACTCAAGGTCTTCCCCGGGTGGAGGAGCTATTCGAGGCCCGCAAACCCAAGCTGGAAGCCACCCTGTCCGAAATCTCCGGCCTGGTGAGCATGTCCACCGACGCCAAGAAGCGCCGGGAGATCGTCATCACCGGAGACGACCACGAGGTGAAGAAGTATTCCGTCAACTACGGCGCCAAGATCAAGGTCAACGAGGGCGACCGGGTAGAGGCGGGTCAGGAGCTCATCGAGGGCTCCATCAACCCCCACGACCTGCTGCGCATCCTGGGCGTAAAGGCGGTGCAGGAGTACCAGGTGAAGGAAGTGCAGCTGGTGTACCGACGCCAGGGCGTGGAAATCGCCGACAAGCACATTGAGGTCATCGTGCGCCAGATGCTGCGCAAGGTCAAGGTGGACGACGCCAACGATACCGACCTGCTCCCCGGCGCCCTGGTGGATATCTTCAAGTTCGAGGAAGAGAACGAGGCCACCATCGCCAAGGGCGGCCGCCCCGCCACCGCCAAGCGCATCCTGCTGGGCATCACCAAGGCCAGCTTGGCCACCGACTCCTTCCTCTCCGCCGCCTCCTTCCAGGAGACCACCCGGGTGCTCACCGAAGCGGCCATCAAGGGCAAGGTGGACCCGCTGTTGGGCCTGAAGGAAAACGTCATCATCGGCAAGCTGATCCCCGCCGGTACCGGCATGAAGCGCTATAAGGACGTGGAAATCCACGAAGCCTACTGACGCCGGGGAG
>DVHZ01000195.1 GCA_018711685.1 Candidatus Excrementavichristensenella intestinipullorum
TACCAGGGATAACCAACGTTTGGTCATGGATACACACCTCCAAATGATTGTAAACCGTTGTGACGTGCCGCCTGGGGCGGCGGGTATGGCCGGCGGCGCGGGGCCGCTGGACGGCGGTCAGTGGACCGGCGGGCCGTTGGTTGCGAAGGTCGCGGGCCGTTGGTCCGGCCAGAACATGGCCGATGCGGTAGTGGGGGTTGGATTTGGCCCGTACTTGGCGCAGCGCATCGCGGTTTCACCTCCATTTCTCACATCGTCCATATCTCATCCGTGCATGATTTCACGCATGGTTCTGGCCGTTTCATAAAGCCCCTGCTTCTGGGCGTCGGTGTACCGGTCGAAGATGGGGTACAGGGCCCGCGCCATTTCCGCTTCCCGGCTGTCCAGCGCCTGCTCCCCTTCCGGGGTGAGGGCCACCACCACGGTGCGCCGGTCCTTCTCCCCTTGGGCCCGGGTAACCAGGCCCTTGCGGATCAGCTCCTCGATGTGCAGGGTCATCTGCTGGCGGCACACCGACAGGGCGCGGCCCAGCTGGGCCATGGTCTGAGGGCCGCGCTCCTTGAGCAGGCCCAGGATGACCTGTTGGTTGGGCCCCATGCGGCTGCCGCAGCGCTCCATGGGGCGGAAGATGTTGTGGCGCAGCAGGGGAGTGAGATGGAGCACTTCCCGAACCAGGCGCTCGGTTTCCACGCCTTGGCAGTTTTCCACGGAAAGCCCCTCCTCTCAATTTGAAAATTCACGATACGTGTACCTGAGGGTCGAAAAAAAGCTGTTCCAGGGACAGGCCGTAGTACCGGCTGAGGCGGAGCTTGACCTCGTCCCGGGGGACGCGCAGCCCAGCTTCGTACTGGGCCAGGGCATGGGGCGTTACCCCGATATAGAGGGCCGCTTCCTCCAGGCTTTGGCTGCCCCGCAGGGCGGCAAGCCTGCGCCCCAGCGCCTGTGCATCCACAGGATTCCCCCCTCCCGAGAGTTCACGTTTCGTGGATATCAGTAGTATATCACCCCTGTCACAGTATGTCAACAATTTCGTGATAAAATTCTCCGGCGATTTACTTTGGCCCTTGCCGGGGGCCAGGAGCCCCGAAACCGGCCAAGGGGACCGTTCCCGGGGGCGTCCGCCGCCGCCGGGCGGGGTGCGCTTCCCTTCCACCATGGCGCGCCCCCTTCCCCCCATATTAATGAAGGGAACGACAAGGGTAAAAAAGAAGACTTTGGTCTGTTTTTTCAGGCCCGGAAGAAAACAGACCAAAGTCTCTCTTTTGAGGGGGTTATTTTTCCCAGTCCACGGGATCGAGGCAGCGGGCCAGGCGGGCGCTTTGGCGCAGGTAGCGCTTGCCGGCAGGGGGGAGGGCGCGGTAATCGGCCAGCAGGCCCAGTTCATCGGAGGAGAGGCCGGGGGCGGCGGGGGCGGAATCCATGAGGGTGGAGAGGGGGACGTTAAAGAAGTCGGCGATGGACTCCACCATTTCGAAGCTGGGCTCCCGGTTGCCGCTTTCATACATGGATACGGTGGATTTTGCCACGCCCAGCCGGTTGCCCAGGCTCTCCTGGGTCAGGCCCCGGGATTCCCGCAGGGCGCGAAGGTTTTCGTGAAATCTGCTCATGGCGCGTTATGCTCTCCTAGACTGGAAAGGGCAACGCCCTTTCTGGTGTCATTATACTTGCGGGGGGCGGGGAAGAACAACGCCGTTCGCGTTAGGGCGGGGTATCTGCTGACGCAGGTCTAGGTTATATTTAGTGAAGAAGCAGTATTTTTTGGCAAATTAAGGTTTAGGGCGGGGCTTAAAGATGAGGGCGTTGAGCAGGCCGAACACGATGGCGGCGGCGATGCCGCCGGCGGTATTGACGATGCCGCCGGTGAAGGCGCCCACCAGGCCCTGTTCGTGGACCGCCTCGATGGCGCCCATGGCCAGGGAATAGCCAAAGCCGGTGAGGGGCACGGTGGCCCCGGCCCCGGCGAAATCCACCAGGGGTTTATACAGGCCCAGGGCGGTGAGGGCCACGCCGGCCACCACGTACACCACCAGGATGCGGGCGCTGGTCAAATTGGTGCGCAGCAGAAGCAGTTGGCCCGCCACGCACAGCAGGCCGCCCACCGCGAAGGCCTTGATGAGGGAAAAGAACAGCGTCATCAGGTATCCGCCTCCAATGCTACGGCGTAGGACAGGCCAGGAATGGACTGGCCCTGTTGGGAGCTGGTGGTGCTGAGCATGGCCCCGGAGCCCAGGACCAGCAGCCGAGCGGCCCGGCCATCGGCCAGCATGGGCAAAAAGTGGGAGGCCAGCACCGAGGCCACGCAGCCGCAGCCGCTGCCCCCGGCGTGGCAATCCTGTTCCTTATTATACAGGGAGGCCCCGCAATCCACCAGGCGGCCGGGCTCCAGGGGCACGCCCCGCTCCTTCATCAGTTCCAGCAGGATATCCCGGCCGATGCAGCCCAGGTCGCCGGTGACGATGAGGCCGTAATCGGCGGGGGAACGGCCGGTGTCCCGCAGGTGGGCGCACAGGGTGTCGGCCACGGCGGGGGCCATGGCGGCGCCCATGTGGTTGGCGTCGGCGATTTGGTAATCCACCACCCGGCCCAGGGTGCCGTGGGTGAGGCGGGCCATGGCCTTATCCCGGCGGGCGTCCAGCAGCACCGCCCCGGCGGCGGTGGCGGTCCACTGGGCGGAGGGGGGGCGCTGGTTGCCCAGCTCCAGGGGGAAGCGGTACTGCCGCTCGGCGGTGCAGAAATGGCTGGAGGCGGCGCACACGCAGTTGGCCCGGTAGCCCCCGTCCACCAGGGCGCCGCCCAGCACCAGGGCCTCCACCACGGTGGAGCAGGCCCCGTACAGTCCCAGGAAGGGCGCACCCAACGCCCGGCCGGCAAAGCCGGAGGCGATGATCTGGTTGAGCAGGTCGCCGCACAGCAGCGCCTCCAGGGCGGAGGGGGTGAGGCCGCCCTTCTTGAGGCACAGGGCGATGGCGCGGCGGCTGAGCTCGGATTCGGCCTGCTCCCAGGTGTCCTGGCCCAGCAGCTCGTCCTGGACCACCTGGTCGAAATCCCCGCCCAGGGGCCCAGCGCCCTCCTTGGCCCCCGCGATGGCGGCGCTGGCCCGGACCCGGGGCCGGTTGGGATAGGTGAGCGTTTGGCGCATGGCCGTCCCTCCTCGCTATGCTATAGGGATACTGTGCCCTTTGCCGGGCAAAGCTATGCGCTTTTGCCGGTTTTTTCGCGGCAAAGGCGGTGCAACGCCCATTTTATGCTTGACAGGAGCCCAGGAGATGACATATAATGGACCATAATGTTTGCGCATCGCGAGAAAGGAAACGCCTTCCATGGACGACCCTGCCGGCGAATCAGGGGCCTGTAGACGAACGGTTTTGTTTGAATGGGTATAGCGCTGCCCGAGGCAGCCGCTATGCCCTTTTGCGCTTTTCGCTGGCCTCGCACCCGACAGACAATATAAAAGGAGAGATTTGTACTTGAGTTCCATTCCCCAACAACTGCTGCTCCAGGTGGTGCTGATCGCCCTAAACGCCTTCTTCGCCGCCACCGAGATCGCCGTCATTTCCCTGAACGCCACCAAGCTGCGCAAGCTCAGCGAGGAGGGCGACAAGAGCGCCGGCATCCTGCTGAAAATGGTGGAGGAGCCTTCCGGTTTCCTGTCCACCATCCAGATCGGCATTACCCTGGCCGGGTTCCTGGGCAGCGCCTTCGCGGCGGACAACTTCGCCGATCCCCTGGTGGACTGGATTTATAACGGCTTGGGGTTCCAGGTGATCTCCCAGGGCGTGCTGAACACCCTGGCGGTGATCCTGATTACCATCATCCTGAGCTACTTTACCCTGATCCTGGGCGAGCTGGTGCCCAAGCGGGTGGCCATGCAGCGGCCCCTGGAGGTGGCGCGCCTGAGCTGCCGGGTGGTGTCCGCCACGGCCAAGGTCATGCGCCCCATGGTGGCCTTCCTCTCCCTGAGCACCAACGCGGTGCTCAAGCTGCTGCGGCTGAAAACCGAGGCGGAGGAGGAGACGGTGACCGAGGACGAAATCCGCATGATGGTGGACCTGGGCGAGGAAAAGGGCACCATCGACGCGGACGAGAAGCAGTGGATTCAAAACGTGTTCGAGTTCGACGATATCTCCGTGCGGGAGGCCATGACCCACGAGCCCGACGTGGAGGCCATCGCCCTGGACGCCTCCAAGGAGGAGGTGCTGGGCCTGATTCAGGAGACCGGCCTGTCCCGCTACCCGGTGTACGACAAGGAGCCCGCCGACATCGTGGGCATCCTCAACGCCCGGGACTACCTGCTCAACCTGACCCGGGAGCAGCCCAAGCCCATGAAGGAGCTGCTGCGGCCGGCCTACTTCGTGCCGGAAACCATCCACGCCGACCAGCTGTTCAAGGACATGCAGACCAAGAAAATCCACATCGCCGTGGTCATCGACGAGTACGGCGAGGTGGCCGGCGTCATCACCATCGAGGACCTGCTGGAGGAAATCGTGGGCAATATCTACGACGAGTTCGACCCGGCCCAGCCGGTGGAGATCGAGCGGCTGGAGGATAACCTGTGGCGGGTGTCCGGCGGCGTAGATATCGAAACCCTGGGGGAAGCCCTGGATATGGAAATCCCCGAAAGCGAGGACTACGACACCCTGGGGGGCATGGTGTACAGCTGCCTGCATACCATCCCCAAGGACGGCACCGTGCTGGACGTGGACGTGAACGGGCTGCACATCCAGGTGGAGCGCATTGAGGACCGGCGCATCGAGGCCGCCCTGGTGAGCAAAATCCTGCCCCCCGCCCCCGAGGAGGGCGACGCGGCGGACAAGGAGAAGGAAAAAGAAAAGGAATAGGGCGGTAACCGCCCCGAGCCGGGCCGCCTCGCGGACCCGGCCCTTTTTATCCCCGCCGCCCCTGCAACCAATTTCACCCATACGGCGTCAAAGATTGGCAATGTGGGCGCGGTTGTGGTATACTATACGAGAAAGCACATTGGGAAAGAAGGGCCAGGTTTGCAGGCAGAGCAGCGGGAACCGATTATCACCCTGACCGAGGTCACCAAGGTATACGTCATAGGCTCTACCCGGCTGCGGGCGCTGGACGGGGTATCCCTGGATATCTATCCGGGAGAGTTTACCTGTATCATCGGCCGCTCCGGCTCGGGCAAGTCTACCCTGCTCAACATGATCGCCGGGCTGGAAAAGCCCACCAAGGGGCGTATACGCATCGCGGGCAAGCAGATCGAGCGGATGAACGAGAGCCAGTTGGTGCAGTTCCGGCTGAACAACGTGGGGTTCGTGTTCCAGTCCTTCAACCTGTTCCCCCAGCACACCGCCCTGGACAACGTGGCCATGCCCCTGATGTACAAGGGGGTGGGCAGGATGCGCAGGCAGCGCCAGGCCCGCAAAATGCTCACCGCCGTGGGGCTCAAGTCCCACATGCTCCACAAGCCCACCCAGATGTCCGGCGGCCAGCAGCAGCGGGTGGGCATCGCCCGGGCCCTGGTCACCGCCCCCAAGATCCTGTTCGCCGACGAGCCTACGGGCAACCTGGACTTGAAGACCTCCCGGGAGGTGCTGCGCCTGATCCGCAGCATATGCCGGGAGCGGGGCACCACCCTCATCATGGTGACCCACGACCCGGAAATGGCCCAGTACGCCGACCGCGTGGTCAAACTGCTGGACGGCAAAGTGCTGGAAAATACCACCAACCCCAATCCCAGCGAGATCACCCTGGTGAAAACCCTGGAGGACGGCACCGTGGTCGAGCTGAGCGACGAGGAAATGCAGGCCCAATACGGGACGCACGAGGCATAAGGCGGCCCATCATGCGCGGAGGATATAAAAAGATGAAGTATAGGCAGGCGTTGATTTTCCTGATGGCGGCTTTGTTGGCCTTCTCTCCCCTAGCCGCCGCTGCCGAACCCGCCCAGCAGGCGGCCATCGCCCAGGTGGACGAGGTGAACGAAGTGGAGGAAGGTGGCCAAACCCAGGAGCCTACCCCTACTCCCGCCCCGGAAACCGGCGAGGACGAGCCGGAAACCGGCGATCAGCAGACCCAGGTGATGTACGCCAAGAAGGACATCAACCTGTATAAGGCGCAAAAGACCTCTTCCAAGGTGCTGGACCGCATCAAGAAGGGGGACGAAATTACCATCCTGCGCTACGGCAAAAACTGGTGCCAGGCCCAATACTTGGGCCAGGATGGCTATGTGCGCACCACCAACCTGCGGGAAACCCCCATCGGTCCCACCCCGGAGCCCACCCCCGGCCCTTCTTCCGCCAACCGGGAGCCCTCGGTGCCCGCCGCCAGGGCGGCTACCTATTATACCAAGGGCGAGGCCGCCATTTCGGTGCCCGCCGCCGAGGTGATTACCGCCTTCGTGCTGGACTACGAGGGGCTGGGCGAGGGCTACTTTACCCAGGTCTTTAGCCTTGTCAACGCCAATATTGACGCCCTTCTCTCCTATCCTCCCCAGATTCCCGCTTCCCTGTCTAAGTATGAAGATGTGCTCACCGCTGTATGCCAGGACATGACCGGCGGTCTTACCCTGGAGCTGTCCGGCAGCCAATTAAACAGCGGCAAGGCCAAATCCACCAATATCTTTACCCAGACCGGCTCGGTTATCGGCGCCGCCGCCTTGACCACCAACGAGGACGGCAGCCAGGTATTGAATTTCGGCACCTTTACGGTGAAGAACGTGGACAAAGGCACCTATTACCTGCAAATGCCGGTGAAGCTGTCCACCGCCTCCTCCCTGAAAGCGCTGTACGCCGACGCAGAGACCTTTACGCTGATCTATCCGGTAAAGATCGCCAAGATGTCCACCGGCGGAGGCGGAGGCGGGGGCGGCGGCGGGAGTAGTTCCAAGCCGCTTCCGGTGGCCCGGCTTATCGTTGAGGATGTGCATACCGAGCCCGAGTCGCCCCAAGCGGGGGACGTGTTCGACATCGTCCTCACCCTGCGCAATACCAGCGAGAGCCAGTACCTGCGCAATATGCAGATCACCTATACCGCAGAAGACGACGCCCTCACCCCCACCTCGGGCACCAATACCGAGTACATTGAGCGCATCGACGCGGGCTCCAATTACGTGTTGCGCCTGAACGTGAAGGCCAAGCCGGACCTGGAGGTGGGCTCGGTGAAGCTGGACGTGTCTGCCGACTTCCAGGACAAGGAGTTGAACGCCCTCACCGCCAGCCAAAGCCTGGTCATCCCGGTGAAGCAGGTGCAGCGCATCCAGCTGGACGAGCCCAAGCTGCCCACCAGCACCGTCATCGCCGGGGACAGCTACGAAATTGAAATGGGCGTGTTCAACCTGGGCAAGACCATGCTGTACAACGTGACGGTGAAGGCGGTGCCCGAAGATCCCGAATCGGTATCCGCCGGCAGCAGCTACTACATCGGCAATATGGACCCCGGCTCCTCCAAGACTGCGGAATTGGAGCTGATTCCCCTCACCAGCGGCAGTTTTAACGCCAACATCGAGGTGACCTACGAGACGGTAGACGGCCAGCAGCAGCCCGTTCTCACCACCCCCATCAGCTTTACCGTGGAGGAAGAAGAGGATTACAGCAACAGCGACTCCTTCGATTATAATAGCTACGAAGCGGAACCCGTTGAACCCGAACCGCCCACCGTCACCGAGGTGCTGGCCATGCTGCCCTGGCAGATCTACCTGCTGGCGGGAGGCGTGGTGCTGATGTTGGTGGTATGGCTGGGCCTGGCCCTGCGCCGCCGCCGCCTGCGCGCTTTAGAAGACGATGAAATGGATTGACATTTTGTCCGCAGCGATGAACAATCTGCTGCGGCGTAAGCTCCGCTCCATGCTCACCATGCTGGGCGTGGTGATCGGCACGGCCGCCATCGTGGTGACCATATCCCTGGGCGTGGGCGCTCAGCAGGCCCAGATGGAGATGCTGGAAGCCCAAACCAACCTGCGGGTCATCAACGTGTCCCCCTATTGGGGGGGCTACGGCTCCGCAGAGAATACCACCGGCAACCGCATCACCAAGATCAACGATTCGGTGATCAGCCGCATCCGCCATACACCCGGCGTGGCCGCTGTGACCCCGGTGGTCAGCCTGTACGCCAACATGGAGTTCGTACTGCAAACCGGCAAGTTGGAAAACTCCACCTACCTCATCGCCGTCAGCCCCAACGATTTCGCCAAGATCATGGGCCTCAAAAACGGGCGCTATTTCACCGGCTCCACCGACCGGATGGAGTTCCTGATGTCTGAAATGAGTATGGTGGAATTTCGGGACCCGGAAAAAGAGAGCGAGTACATCGACGCCTGGAGCTACCTCTATAACGGCGAGGAGATCCCCCTACCCGACGTGAACTGGCTCCACGACCAGTTTACCTTGCAGCTGCGCTGGGAGGATTACTCCAATACCGACGAGAACAACCCGGACCCCAAGGTCTATACCAAGGATTACAAGGCCAAGTTTATGGGCACCTTGGACGTGGGCAGCGACGACTGGACTTTTATGTACGGCGCGGTGGTGAACCTGAATTGGCTCAAGCGCCTACAGCGGGACAACAAGGCCCTGTTCAAGGAAATGGGCATCGAAAACAGCACCCTCACCGAGTACCAGAACGTGTACGTGTTGGCCAATACGGTGGAGGACGTGGTGGACGTGGTAAAGGAGCTCACCGAAATGGGGGTCATGTGCTCCAGCCCTCTGGATTACCTGAACACCTATAAGGAGCAAATTCAGACCGTCCAGGGATTTCTGGGTTTCATCGGCGCTATCTCCATGCTGGTAGCTGCCCTGTCCATCGCCAATACCATGATGATGTCCATTTACGAGCGCACCCGGGAGATCGGCGTCATGAAGGTGCTGGGCTGCAAGCTGGGCAACATCCGCATGATGTTCCTTACCGAGGCCGCCTACATCGGCGTGTTTGGCGGCCTGATGGGTCTGGGTCTCAGCTACGCCCTGAGTTACGCCCTTAACAACGTGCTCTGGCTTCAGGAGATGGTGGGCTCCATCATGTCCTCCACCGCCCTATTCACCGATGGTGGAACCACCTCGGTCATTCCCTCCTCCCTCGCCTTGAGCACCTGGTCCGGGGTCATCGCTGTATCGGTGCTGTCCGGCATATACCCGGCCCAGCGGGCCATGGGCCTGAGCTCCCTGGCCGCCATCCGTAATTCGGATTAAACGCCGGCTTTTCTAGAGGCGCGGGGTCCTCCGCCACCCCGGCGGCCGCCGCCCAGGCCTGGGCGAT
>DVHZ01000196.1 GCA_018711685.1 Candidatus Excrementavichristensenella intestinipullorum
ATGGCTGACTCGGCGCCGGGGGCGCTGCCCCCGGCCCCCCGCCAGGGACTCCTCGCCCCTGGACCCCCGCCAAGGGGGGATGGCCCCCCTTGGAACCGCCCACCTCGCTGGCGCGGTGGTGGGACAACGGCCTTGAGCGGTGCGGCGGTGGTAGGCGCTGCGCTGTTTCAGGCCGTTGCGGGGACGCGGTGGGGGCGCAAAAATCGCCGGATGGGATGGCTGACTCGGCGCCGGAGGCGCTGCCTCCGGACCTCCGCCAAGGAGACGCCCCCTTGGAACCGCCCTGCGCGCTGGCGCGGGGCAGGGACAGCGGCTTTGGATGGCGCGGCGGCTTTCCCCCTTGACAAAGGGGGAATTGGGGAGTATAGTCTGGATGGATATAGATCGCGTTGGAGGATGGGCCTATGGACCAGCGACCCGTGGGGGTGATGGATTCGGGATTGGGCGGGGTGAGCGTGCTGCGTACCTTGGTGAAGGAATTGCCCCAGGAACGCTTCATCTACCTGGGCGATACCCGCAATGCCCCCTATGGCGATAAACCCGAAGGGGAAATCCGCCGCCTCGCCTTGCTTTGCGCCCATCGCTTGCTGGACCGGGATATCAAAGCCCTGGTGGTGGCCTGCAATACGGCGACTTCCGCCGCGGCGGAGGCCCTTCGCCGGGCGTTGCCCATCCCGGTAATCGGCATGGAACCGGCGCTTAAGCCCGCCGCCCTGGCTGGGCGGCCGGGTCGCGTCCTGGTGATGGCCACCACCGCCACCCTGCGCCAGAAAAAGTTTAAGGCGCTCATGGCCCGGTATGGCCAGCGGGCCATCTTGCTGCCCTGCCCCGGGCTCATGGAGTTTGCCGAGCGGGGCGAGCTGGATTCCCCCGCCCTGGACGAATACCTCCGCCGCCGCCTGGCGCCCTTGGCCGGAATGCAGGTGGGCGCGGCGGTGCTGGGATGTACCCATTACGTATTTCTAAAGGAAGCCATCGCCAAGGCGCTCCCCGGCGCGGCGCTGTTCGATGGCAATCTGGGCACCGCACGGCAGCTGCGCCGGGTGCTGGAGCGGGGGGACCAGCTGTCCCCCGGCCCCGGCGGGGTCCGCTTTATGAGCACCGACCCCCAGGGCGTTCAGGCCATGGAGCGCATGTTCGCCCTGCCGGGAGGCGTATAATTGTGCCCAATTGCAAAAATTTTTGCCAAAGCCCTTTTCAAGCGGGCGGATATCTGATAAAATGTATGCTAGCTATTTGCGCGCAGACACTGAAAAGATAAAGCGCTTGGATGCGTTCAGCGGCGCGTTGTAGGGCCAAAAATGAACAGGGGGAAAGCGGAATGAAGGATTATCGTACCGGGAACATTCGCAACATTGCCGTGGTGGGTCACGGCGGAGAGGGCAAGACCACCTTGGTGGAGGCGCTCTTGTACGCCACGGGCACCATCGACCGCCAGGGCCGGGTGGAGGACGGAAGCACTACCACCGACTATGATCCCGAAGAGACCCGGCGGGGCATATCCATCTCCGCCGCCATGGCGCCGCTGGAATACAAGGACGTGAAGATCAACCTGATCGATGTGCCCGGCTACTTCGACTTCGCCGGCGAGATGATGGGCCCCCTCACCGTGGCCGAGGGCGCTTTGATCACCGTGGGCGCCGTGTCCGGCCTCAACGTGGGCGCGGAAAAGGCCTGGGCCCAGTGCGATAAGATGGGCACCGCCCGCATGATCGTCATCAACCAGATGGACCGGGAGAACGCCAACTTTGAAAAGGCGCTCACCACCATCACCGACAAATACGGCACCCACATCGCCCCCATCGAAGTGCCCATCGTGGAGAAGGGCCAGTTCGTGGGCGTGGTGTGCGTGCTGGAGAATAAGGCGTACACCGGCGAGGGCAAGACCCTCAAGGAAGTGCCCATTCCCGATTCCGTGAAAGACGAGGTGGAGCACGCCCGGGAGCAGATCATGGAAGCCGCCGCCGGCGCCGACGACGAGCTGATGGAGAAGTTCTTTGAGAACATGGAGCTCTCCCCGGAAGACACCATGAAGGGCCTGCGCAAGGGCATTCTGGAGGGCACCGTGGTGCCCGTAGTGTGCTGTTCCTCCCTCACCCGGGTGGGTCTGGCCAAGCTGCTGGACAACATCATCGACCTGATGCCCTCTCCCGAGGGCCGCACCCTGGTGGGCGTGAACCCCAAGACCGGCGATCCCGTGGAGCGGGTCTGCGCCGAGGATCAGCCCTTCTCCGCCCGGGTGTTCAAGACCCTGGCCGACCCCTATGTGGGCCGCCTGTCCCTCATCAAGGTGACCTCCGGCGTGCTCACCGGCGATACCGCCCTGTACAACGTCAACGCCGAGAAGGCCGAAAAGGCCGGCACCATTTACATCCAGCGGGGCAAGAAGCAGACCACCACCCAGAAGGTGGTCGCCGGCGACATTTGCGCCCTGGCCAAGCTCCAGTCGGTGAACACCGGCCATACCCTGTGCGACGCCAACAACCCGGTGCGCTTTGACGAGATCGTGTTCCCCCTGCCCTGCATCTCCATGGCCGTGTACGCCAAGAAGGCGGGCGACGAGGACAAGGTGTTCTCCGGCCTGGCCCGGCTCCAGGAGGAGGACCCCACCATCCGCATCAGCAAGGACGCGGACACCACCGAGTCCATCCTTTCCGGCCTGGGCGAGCTGCACATCGAGGTGGTCAGCAAGAAGCTGGCCAGCAAGTTCGGCGCCGAGTGCGTGCTCCAGGATCCCAAGATCCCCTACCGGGAGACCATCCGCAAGAAGATCGACGTCCAAGGCCGCCACAAGAAGCAGACCGGCGGACACGGCCAGTTCGGCGACGTGTGGATTGAGTTCCGGCCCAACGACGATCCCTCCGATCCCGAGTTCCACTTTGAGGACGCGGTGGTGGGCGGCGTGGTGCCCCGCAACTTCATCCCCGCCGTGGAAAAGGGCCTGCTGGACAATATCAAGAAGGGCGTGCTGGCCGGCTTCCCCGTGGTGGGCATGACCGCCAAGCTCCACGACGGCTCCTATCACCCGGTGGACTCCTCCGAAATGGCCTTTAAGACCGCCGCCCGCATCGCCTTCAAAAAGCTGGTGGACGCCAGCCCCGTACTGCTGGAGCCCATCTACCACGTGGAAGTGCTGGTGCCCGACGAGTACATGGGCGACATCATCGGCGACATGAACAAGCGCCGGGGCCGCATCATGGGCATGAACCAGGTGGACGGCCAGCAGCAGGTGGTGGCCGAAGTGCCCCAGGCCGAGATGTTCAAGTACGCCACCGACCTTAGGTCCATGACCCAGGCCCGGGGCTCCTTCACCATGCGCTTTGAGCGCTACGAGGAAGTGCCCGCTTCCGACGCCAAGAAGATCATCGAGAACGCCAAGCGGGACGAGGACGAGGACGAGTAATTCCGGCCTTTCCCCTGACGAGCTGGGGCCGCCGCATGGATGCGGCGGCCCTTGAATTTGGGGGGGGATGCCTGCGAACCGGCCGGAAAGCGGAAGATAGCCGGAGCGGCGTCGTTTCTGAAACCTTGGGAAGCTGCTCCCGGGCGGCGATGGGCTGGGGCGGCTCCGGCGTTTGAAGCGTGGGGCGCGTGGTTTTCCGGGGCGGCGGAAGGCTTTGGGCATCCAAGGACCTGGGACAGGCAGAGCGGCTGGGTGGGCAGGGTCGCGGGCGCAGCCCGCGACCCTGCCGTGCCGCCGGGCGCTGGGCGGGAAATAACCCGAATATGCTTTTTTTCGGGCCGTTTTTGGGATATAATAACCCAATATCAGGGAAAGGAGCGGTGAACATGGCTGATTGGCTGGTGCGCGACCTGTTTCGCGCCACGCCCCAGGCCGATACCCCCCAGGTGCGGGTCAAGGGCTGGGTGCGCACGATGCGCCAGAGCAAGAACTTTGCCTTTATCGAGCTCAACGACGGGAGCTTTTTCCGAAATTTGCAGCTGGTGCTGGAGGAGGCCAATCTGCCCGAGTACCGGGAGATCGTGAAGAAGGTGGGCGTAGGGGCGGCCATAGAGGCCCAGGGGCTGCTGGCCCTGACCCCGGACATGCCCCAGCCCTTCGAGCTCAAGGTGCAGCAGCTGGAGGTGGTAGGGGAGAGCCCCAGCGACTATCCCCTGCAAAAGAAGCGGCATACCCTGGAGTATTTGCGCACCATCCAGCACTTGCGGCCCCGGGCCAACCTGTTCCAGTGCGCCTTCCGGGTGCGCTCCCTGGCGGCCCAGGCGGTGCATCGGTTCATGCACGACAAGGGGTTTGTCTACGTACACACGCCCCTGATTACCGGCAGCGACTGCGAGGGCGCGGGGGAGATGTTCCAGGTGACCACCCTGGACCTGAACCAGGCGCCTCGGGACGGTCAGGGCCAAGTGGATTACGACAAGGATTTCTTCGGCAAGCCCGTATCCCTCACCGTATCCGGCCAGCTCAACGCCGAGGTATTCGCCCTGGCGTTCCGGGACGTGTACACCTTTGGCCCCACCTTCCGAGCGGAGCAGAGCTATACCGCCCGTCACGCCGCTGAGTTTTGGATGATCGAGCCGGAAATCGCCTTCGCCACTCTGAAGGAGGACATGGACCTGCAGGAGGAGATGGTGAAGTACATCATCGGCGCGGTGCTGGAGGAAGCCCCCGAGGAGATGGCCTTCCTGAACAGCTTTGTGGACAAGGGCCTGATTCAGCGCCTGACCCAGGTGCGGGACGCGGATTTCGCCCGGGTCAGCTATACCGATGCCATTCAGATCCTGAAGGACAGCGGCGCGGCCTTCGAGTACCCCGTATTCTGGGGCTGCGATTTGCAGACCGAGCACGAGCGCTACCTTACCGAGAAGCACTTTGGCCGGCCGGTATTCGTCACCGACTACCCCAAGGAGATCAAGGCTTTCTACATGCGCATGAACGAGGATGGCCGCACCGTGGCCGCCGCGGACCTGCTGGTGCCCGGCATCGGCGAGCTGTGCGGCGGCAGCCAGAGGGAGGAGCGGCTGGACCTGCTGGAGCAGCGCATCAAGGAACTGGGCATGGACCCCCAGAGCTATTGGTGGTATTTGGAGCTGCGCAAGTACGGCACCTGCAAGCACGCCGGGTTCGGCATGGGCTTTGAGCGCATGATCATGTATCTCACCGGCATCGCCAACATCCGCGACGTATTGCCCTTCCCCCGCACCACCCGCAACTGCGAGTTCTAAGGGGATGGGGGCTTGCCCCCGGGAAAACAGCATAACCGACAGTTCGAGGCCCTCCTGTCGTTAAACAAAACCAGGTTTTGATAGGAAGGGGCGCGCCATGCGCCCCTTTATCCTGCGCGGGCCTTGCATCCGCGCAGTTTTTTTGCCCGCGCCGGTTTCGCTCCGAAGCAGGCTGGGCAGGCGCCCCCGGCGCATCCGCCGCCGGACAATTTTGACGAAAGAAGGTAGCTCCCCATGAAAAAATCTCTGAAAACCACCCGTTTCCTCACCCAGGCCGCCATCATTGCCGCCCTCTATGCCGCCCTCACCCTGCTGCTCCAGCCCATCAGCGGCTTCCAGGGCAACTTCCAGCTGCGGGTTTCCGAAGCCCTTACCCTGCTGCCCGTCTTTACCCCTGCCGCCGTGCCCGGCTTGTTTGTGGGCTGCTTCATCGCCAACCTGCTGGGCGGCGCTACGGTGCTGGACGTCATCTTCGGCTCCCTGGCCACCCTCCTGGCCGCCCTCCTGACCCGGCGCCTGCGCTTTAACCGCTTCTTGGCCGCACTCCCGCCTGTGGTCATGAATATGCTGATCGTGGGCGCCGTATTGGCCCATTCCCTCCATTTGCCCCTGCTCCCCAGCATGGGCTGGGTCGCCTTGGGCCAGCTGATCGCCTGCTATGCCCTGGGCCTCCCCTTGGTCTGGGCTTTGGCCAAAGCCCCCATCCTCTGGGAAGATAGAACAAATTTGTAATAAAATGAGTCAAATATGTCTATGGGGGTTGATTTTGAAATAATTTTGTAATATAATGGACCTGTGCTTCCATAAGAGCGAATCTATGGGGGGTCCATGATATGCAGAGCAAGTTGGGAAAATGGGCATTGTGTTTGGGGTTGGTTCTGGCGCTGGCGGTAGTGGAATGGCCTGGGCTGGCCCAGTCAGTGCAATATAAGCTTACCCAGGACTGCAAGGTATACAAATCGGCCAACAAGTCCAGCAAGGTACTGGGGACGTTGGACAAGGGAGACAAGGTGACGGTAACGGCGGTCAGCGGCAAGTGGGCCAAGGTCAAATCCGGGAACCAGACGGGATATATGCTCAAGAGCGCCCTGGAGAAGGTGAACGCCTCTGCGGCCAGCGCTTCTGCCGGAAAGACCACCGTCCGGCAGATTCAGACCCGGTTGGCGGCCAAAGGGTATCTGGCCACCGGTTCGGTGACGGGCAAAAGCAACGGGGCCACCACCAAGGCCATTCGCATTTTTCAGATGATGAACGGCCTCAAGGTGACCGGCAAGGCCAATGACGCCACGGTGAAGAAACTGATGAGTTCCAGCGCCAAGAAGCGCTGCTCGGTGAACAGCGCCAGTTGGTCCAAGTCGGGCATCAACACCCGGTTTAAGGACGGCGGCGTGGCCACCATCATCGACATGGCCAGCGGCGCCCGGCTGCAGATCCGCCGGGTGGGGGGAACCAACCATCTGGACGTAGAGCCCAAGACCGCCTCGGATACCGCCACGCTGAAGAAGGTATACGGCGGGGCATGGAGCTGGGACAGCCGGGCCATCCTGCTCATCGCCGGCGGGCGGTATTACGCCGCCGCCATGAACGGCATGCCCCATGGTTCGCAGATCAGCCATACCAACAATTTCGACGGGCAGTTCTGCATCCATCTCAAGGACAGCCTGACCCACGGCACCAAGAAGGAAAATAGCGCCCATCAGGCCAACATCAAAAAGGTTATCGCGTATTTTAGCTAGCCGCTGGTGCAAGCCCGGCAGCGCAGATAGGGCAGGAGCCCCCGGCTTTCGATGGGAGGCTTTTTCCCATCAGGGGGAGGGGTTCGGGAGGACTTCGCCGCTCCGGTTTTCGGGCGGGGCCGCCAGCAGCCAGCCGCCGGAAGGCGGC
>DVHZ01000197.1 GCA_018711685.1 Candidatus Excrementavichristensenella intestinipullorum
TACGGGGTTACGGGGTTACGGGGTTACGGGGTACCGGGGTACCGGGAGTGTGGGGATGCGGTGGGGCTTCATAACGCGCCGGGTGGGGTGGCTGACTCGGCGCCGGGGGCGCTGCCCCCGGGCCCCCGCCAGGGACTCCTCGCCCCTGGACCCCCGCCAAGGGGGGATGGCCCCCCTTGGAACCGCCCACCTCGCTGGCGCGTAGGTGAAGCAACGGCCTTGAGCGGTGCGGCGGCGGTAGGCGCTGCGGTGGAGCGCTATAACGCGCCGGATGGGGTGGCTGACTCGGCGCCGGGGGGCTGTCCCTGGGCCCCCGCCAAGGGGATGGCCCCCCTTTGGAACCGCCATCCTCGCTGGCGCTGTGGTGGGAACCGGCAAAAGGGTCTCTTAAAAAAGAACCCCCTTCGCTTTTACAAGAGCGCTATTTTTGCAGCCCTGTTCCCCGTGCTATAATGTGTGTGAGAGGGGGGCGCAGCCATGAAGCGAAAGATCAAAATTGTGGCAATCCCATTGGCCGTGTGTCTGCTGCTCACCGGCGGTGTGATGAGTTTTGTGGCCTTTGGCCGGAAAAATGCCCAGGGTAACAGGCAGAGCCAGTACGACGCCCTGAGGGACCTGGCCCAGGAGCAGAAGGCCACTTTGCAGGCCGAGATGAACGGCCTGTTTCAGGTAATGCGCACATTGGCCGCCGCTATGCCCTTGCAGGGCGAAGACCAGGGACGCATAGAGTCCTTGCTTGCCAGGGTGGAGGAAGATAGCCCCTTTACCCATGTGGGCTTTGTGGACGGTCAGGGACGCCTGTACCCTGGCGATGCGCAAATGCCTGAGGGCCTGACCCGTTCGGAGGAACCCCAGGTTTATTGGTCCCGCCAGGATGAGGAGAGCTTGTTCCTGTTCAGCGCACCCACCGAGACCGGCGGCGTTGTCTTCGCCTATTATCCCCAGGAGCGGTTTACGGACCTTTTGGGAACCCATGCCTTGGGGGAGAGCAGCTATGCCTTTATCGCCAAGAGCGATGGGCAGATTATCCTGCCCTCCAATCATCCCAGTTACACCAGCTTTTCCAACAACACCTTGGACTTCTATCGGGAAGTGGTCATGGAAAATGGCGCCAGCGTGGAGCAGGTGGCCCAGGACTTGAGCCAAGGGCGTTCGGGGATGCTCAGCTATATGTACGGCAACCAGTACCGCTATGTGGTCTATCAGAGCGTAGGGGTAAACGACTGGTTCCTGTTCAGCGCGGTGGACGGCAATCAGGTGGACGCCCAGGCCAATTGGTCGGGCCAGCTGTTGGTCAGGCTGGCCGTAGAGCTGGCAGCCATTGCAGTTCTGGTGGGGCTGCTGGTGATTCTGCGGGATAGATGGCGTCAGGGAGAGATGAAAAGCCTGGAGCAGCGCCTGGAGGAAAGCCGGGAGATACGTCGCCTGGCCGAGGGGATGAGCTATACCATCCTCTTTGAGGCCGATCCCCAGACCGGCGCCATTCAGTATAACGACGCCTTTGAGCGTCAGCTGGGCCGCAAGTCCCAGGTGACCAACTACAACGACCTGCTGAAAGAGGAAAACCCCATGCCCCTCTCCGACGCCCAGACCTGGCGGCGGTTGGCTCAGCAGATGCAGCGGGGCCTGCCCAAGGCCCAGGAGAGCGTCCAGCTCACCCATTCCAATGGGGAAAAGATATGGTACCGCGTCTCCTTTCAGACGGTGTACAGTCAGGATAAATCCCAGCCCGTGCGCATTGTGGGACGGTTTGCCAACATTGAACGCCAAGAGCGAGAGCAGGACAGGAATTTGGCCCAGGCGGAGCGGGACGAGCTCACCGGGCTCATGGGGCATATGGCCTTTATGCAGCGGGCAGGCAAGCGGTTAAGCCGGGGGGATGCCTGCGCCCTGCTCATCGCCGATATCGACGGATTTAAGGGTGCGCGGGACATGGACGGGCGCTATCAGGGCGACCAGATGCTGGTGCGCATGAGCGAGGTCATGCGCCAGGTATTCCACCGGGAAGACCTGCTGGGCAGGCTGGGCGGCGACACTTTCGCCGTGCTGATGGCCGGCGCCGCCGAGCCCCAGGAGGTTGCCCAGCGCGCTCAGGCCCTGTGCGAGGCCTTCCAGGACGCCGACGGCCATACCTGCTCCGTGGGCATCGCCCTGTCGGGCAAGGATGTGAAGGACATGAGCCAGCTCAGTCACCGGGCCGACAAGGCCCTGTACCGGGCCAAGCTGGCGGGCAAGCAGCGCTTCGAGTTTTATGAAGGCATGGTGGCGGAGCAGCTGCCCGTCAGGGCCCAGGGGGATGACGCCACCAGGGTGGTCAATCGCTGCGCCGTGGCGCTGCTCACCAGCGAGGCTCTGGCCGTGGGCATGGACGAGGCCCTGCGGGAGGTAGCCCAGTACTATCGGGCTAGCCGGGCCTGCGTCATGCAGGCGGACATGCAGGCGCGGGAGTTGTGGGAGAGCTACTGCTGGTGTGCGCCCGGGTGCGAGGCGTCCGATAGCCGGCGCCTACCGCTGAGCGAGGGTTCCCTGCTCATGCGAGCCATGCTGGAGCGCCACACCCTGTCCATTCCCCAGATCAACGAAAAGACGGTGGGCGATCCGGAAACCCTGCGCGTACTCCGGGAGCGCCATACCTCCGCCCTATACATGGCCCCCATGGGGAAGCGGGGCTTCCTGGCCATCGAAAATCCCCAGGACCACGTAGGCGGCGCCACGGTGCTCAAGCAGGTGGCGGCCTGCGTGGCGGGGGCGCTGGGCAAGGGGGCCAAGTGACGGCTATCCCTCGCCCGCCGCGGGAAGAGCGCCGGACGGTTTCTCCGGGCCCTTTCTTCGCCTTTGGATCCCTAGTCCCGGCAGGGGCCATACTCCAATAATACAAAAGAGGGACGCGCCATGAACAAGATTTCACCCAGCCTTCAGGCCTTGAAGCGCATCGCCCAGAGCGTACCCACCCCCTTTCACCTGTACGATCGCGGGGCGCTGATTCGCCGCGCCCAGGGACTGAACCAGGCCTTTGCCTGGAATCCCGCGTACAGGGAGTACTTCGCCGTCAAGGCCACGCCTAACCCTTACTTGCTGGAGATCCTCAAGGCCCAGGGCTGCGGCGTGGACTGCGCCTCCCTTACCGAGCTCATGCTGGCCCGGGCGGTGGGCTTTCAGGGGGAACAGATCATGTTCTCCTCCAACGAGACCCCGGCGGAGGAATTCCGCCTGGCCCGGGAGCTGGGCGCCATCGTCAACCTGGACGACATCACCCACATCGATTTTCTCCGGGAGAACGGGGGCATTCCCCGGCGCATTTGCCTGCGGTACAATCCGGGCGGCGACGTGACCATCGCCAACCGGGTGATGGGGCGGCCCGGGGAGGCCAAATTCGGCATGACCCGAGAGCAGATTTTTGAGAGCGTAAAGCGCCTGTCCGCCCTGGGCGCCCGGGAGTTTGGCCTGCACGCCTTTTTGGTGAGCAATACCACCGATCCGGCCTATTATCCTAGCATGGCCCGGATGCTCATGGAGCTGGCCCTGGATATCCACCGCCAGTTGGGCGCCAAGGTATTCATGGTGAACCTGTCCGGGGGCATTGGCATTCCCTACCGGCCCCAGGATACGCCGGTGGACATTGCCCAGGTGGGCCGGGGAGTGGAGGAGCAGTACCGGGCCCTCATTGCGGGCACGCCCTTGCACCCCATGAGGGTGGTCACCGAGCTGGGCCGGTATATGACCGGGCCGGTGGGCTGTCTGGTGGCCACCGCCATCCACCGCAAGGATACCCATAAGCACTATATCGGCCTGGACGCTTCCGCCTGCGATTTGATGCGCCCGGCCATGTACGGCGCCTATCACCATATCACCATTCCCGGCAAAGAGGATTGGCCCTTGGACCATTGCTACGACGTGGTGGGCTCGCTGTGCGAAAACAACGACAAGTTCGCCGTGGACCGGATGCTGCCCAGGGTGGACATAGGCGACCTGGTGGTGATCCACGACGCCGGGGCCCATGGCCGCAGCATGGGCTACAATTACAACGGCAAGCTGCGCTGCGCCGAGGTGCTGCTCAACGAGGACGGGTCCTTCCAGGTGATCCGCCGGGCGGAGACCCCTGCCGACTACTTCGCCACCTTGGATTACCCCGGCCTGCCCCGCTAGCCCTCCCGGCAACCGCCCCCGTTTTCCGCGTTCCCGTTCATCCTTTGCTCGCCGGCAATTTAAGGTTGGCGGGTATGATGATCTCAGCCGGAGGGGAGGCGGTAGGCCGCCGCCCCTCCATCTTTCCCCTGCTTCACCAAGCCGCTAAGGCCCAGCGCCTGGCGGCTTGGCGGTCTCTGGAGAAGCCCCCGGGCGGCGATGCCGGGGCCTGGGCGGAGGCCCGGAAAGCCCCGGAAGGCGGGACGCCGGAGGGGCTGCGGAAAAGAAATTCGGACGAGCCGAGGCGAGGATGCGGGGCGGGGGGACGGAATTCACACGAATTTTCTTGCGCTCAGGCGAATTTCAGCGTAAGATAATAGAATCGGGCGAAGTGGAGGATGTTATGCGGCTGCTTCCGGTGCTGAGGAAAGGGGAACGGGTGCTGGCCGCGGTGTCGGGGGGCCCCGATTCGGTGTGCCTGCTGCGCCTGCTGTGCGCCCTGCGGGACGACGGGTTCATTGCCCTGGAGGCCGCCCACTTCAACCACGGCATTCGGGGCGCCGAGGCGGACGGGGATCAGGCCTTTGTGGAGGATTTGTGCCGGGAATTGGGCGTGCGCCTCGCCCTGGGCTATGCCCCCGTGCCCGCCCTGGCGGCCCGGAACGGCCGGGGGATCGAGACCCAGGCCCGGGAAAGCCGCCGCGCCTTTCTGCTGGAGGCGCTGGAGCGGGGCGGGGGAGACGTGATCGCCACCGCCCATCACGCCCAGGACCAGGCCGAGACGGTGCTGATGCACCTGCTCCGGGGCGCGGGGCTGAAGGGAGCGGGGGGCATGGCGGCCCGGGAGGGGCGGTTCTGCCGGCCGCTGCTGGAGGCCACCAAGGCCCAGATATTGGCCTGTTTGGAGGACATGGGTCAGCCCTACCGCCTGGACGCCACCAACGGCTGCCCGGACAATCCCCGCAACGCCCTGCGGCTGGAGGTCATGCCTTCCCTGCGCCGCATCTATCCCGGAGGCGAGGCCGCCCTGGGCCGCTTTGCCCGGCTGGCCGCCCAGGCGGGGGATTACCTGGAGGAGCAGGCCCGGGCGTATCTGGACCGCCAGGCCCGCGGGACGCCCTGGGGCGGGGTACTGGACCTGGAGGCGGTTCATCCCGCGGTGCTGTGTCAGGCCCTGGCGCTGTGGACGCGGGCCGGGGACTTTGACCGGATTCAGGCCCTGATGGCGCTGTGCGGCAAGGACCGGGGTGCCCTGGCTTGGGGGCCGCTGCGCTTTGAGCGGACGGGAACGCGCTTATACCGGATAGACGCGAGGCTGGAGCCCCCGGGACAAAGCGTTCCCCTGGGCCACGGGGCGGGCCTGACCGGGCTGGGGCATATGGAAATAGCGCCCTGGCAAGGGGGGCCGATTGGGGACGATCCCTGGGTACAGGCGGCGGACGCAGCCGCCCTGGCGGGAGCGGTGCTGCGCACCCGGCGGCCGGGGGACCGGATACATCCCCTGGGCGGGCCGGGCAGCCGCAAGCTCAGCGACGTGCTGGTGGACAAGGGCGTGGACAGGCCCTTGCGGGATTATCTGCCCCTGGTGGCCCGGGGGCAAACCGTGCTGTGGGCGGTGGGCGTATGCCTGGCCCAGCAGGCGGCCATTACCGAAGCAACGGCGAACCAGGTTCGCCTTGAATGGAAAAAGGAGGAATACACGCCATGGACGACGCCCAGATGAAGCAGGACTTGGCCAGGGTGCTGTTCACCCCGGAGCAAATCAAGAGCAGGGTGAAGGAGCTGGGCCAGCAGATCAGCCGGGACTTTGCCGGCGAGGAAGTGGTGCTGGTGGGCATACTCAAGGGGGCGGTGATCTTTTTCGCCGATCTGGCCCGGGAGATCAGCCTGCCGGTGCGCATGGATTTCATGGCCATTTCCAGCTATGGCAGCGCCACCAAGACCTCCGGCGTGGTGCGCATCCTGAAGGACCTGGACAAGGATATTACCGGCCGCAACGTGATCATCGTGGAGGATATCGTGGACAGCGGCATGTCCCTGGCCTTCCTGAAGGAGAACCTGATATCCCGGGGCGCCAAGGCGCTGCGGGTATGCGTGCTGCTGGACAAGCCGGAGCGCCGCCGTTGCCCCATCGATGTGGACTACCGGGGCTTTGAAGTGCCCGACGAATTCGTGGTGGGCTACGGAATGGACTATGCCGAGCGCTATCGGGAGCTACCCCTCATCGGGGTGCTCAAGCCCCAGGTGTACGGCGGTTAACGGGGACTAGGTCGCCGCATACGGCCGGGAGGCCGGAAATAGGGCGGCGGGAAGGGATATAGCGATTTGAATCGAAACGTGCGCAAGTGGCAGGTCCCGCTGATGTACGTGCTGCTGCTGCTGGCCATCGTGTTGATCGTCAACATGGCCGGTTCCAGACCGCAGGATCAGGTGCAGGACCTCAGTTACTCCTCCTTGCTGGAGCTCATCAGGGAGGACGGGATAACCCATGCGAGAATCCAGGGCGTGGAGCTGGTGGGACGGCAGGCCGGCAGCCAGATTCCCGAGAGCGAATTTGGCAGCCGGTACGACATCACCTGTACGCTTCCCTCTCTGGAGCGCTTTTATCAGGATGTGAACGCCATCTATGCCCAACGGCTGGGGATAGACGCCTCCCTCGTCACCTCGGCGGATTACGCCTTCGTCCTCACTGTGAAGCAGGAGGAGGGCGTACCCTGGTGGATGGAGTGGATGCCCATTCTGGGGCTGTTGGTGGTCTTTTGCGCCCTGTGGTTTTTCCTGCTGCGCCAGCAAGCCGGCGCGGGCAAGGGCGGGGTGATGAACTTTGGCCGCAGCCGGGCCCGGCTCACCGACCCGGCGGCCAACAAGGTGACCTTTAAGGACGTGGCCGGGGCCGATGAGGAGAAGGAAGAACTGCGGGAAATCGTGGAATTCCTCAAGAACCCCAAGCGCTTTACCAGCGTAGGCGCCCGCATTCCCAAGGGCGTGCTGCTGGTGGGCCCCCCGGGCACCGGCAAGACCCTGCTGGCCCGGGCGGTATCCGGCGAGGCTGGCGTGCCCTTCTTCACCATCTCCGGCTCCGACTTCGTGGAGATGTTCGTGGGCGTGGGCGCGTCCCGTGTGCGGGATCTGTTCGAGCAGGCCAAGAAGTCCATCCCGGCCATCGTGTTCATCGACGAGATCGACGCGGTGGGCCGC
>DVHZ01000198.1 GCA_018711685.1 Candidatus Excrementavichristensenella intestinipullorum
CGCCCCCGGCCCCCCACCCCCCGCCAGGGGACTGCGTCCCCTGGCGGGGGCGGTCAACTCAGCTTTGGCGGCGTTGCCAAGCCTGGTCCAGGGCCTCCAGCTGGCGCTCCAGCTCCTGCCGGGGCAGCGCCAGGTTAAAGCGCTCAAAGCCCTCTCCCTCCTGGCCGAAAATATAGCCCTCGTCCAGGATCATATGGGCCTCGCCGCGCATAAAGCGCTCCAATTCGGCCGCGCTCATGCCCAGGGCCCGGAAGTCCGCCCAGGCCAGGTAGGTGCCCTCCATGGGGAACAGGCGCACCTGGGGCATACGGGCGGCAAAGAATGCCTGAAGCGCCTTGTAGTTGTCCGCCACATAATCCAGCACCGCGTCGAGCCAGGGTGCGCCCCCCTGATAGGCGGCGATGGTGGCGGCATGGCCGAAATAGGACATGTTCTCAAACCCGTCGGTTTGGGCCTGGCGGGCAAAGCGCTGGCGCAGTTCCGGGTTGAAGATCAGGATATTGGCGGTCTGCAGCCCGGGGATATTGAAGGTCTTGCTGGGGGCGGTACACAGGACGCAGTTGTCCCGGGCCGCCTCGCCCAGGTTGGGGAAAGGGATATGGGGCCCCTGGATGACCAAGTCGCCGTGGATTTCGTCGGCCACAACCACCACGCCGTGGCGGCGGCAGATTTGGTCCACCTGGGCCAGCTCCTCCCGGGTCCACACCCGGCCCACCGGGTTGTGGGGGGAGCATAGCAGCATGAGCTTGGCCTCGGGCCGGGCGGCGGCGGCCTCCAAAGCCTGGAAGTCCATCCGGTAGCCCTCGCCGGTAAGGCGCAAGGGGCAGGGCAGGGGGGTGCGCTGGTTGCGCTCTATGGTGATGCGGAAGGGATGGTATACCGGGGGCTGGAAGATGACGCCCTCCCCGGGCTGGGTCAGGGCGCGCACCGCGATGCCCAGGGCGGGTACCACCCCGTTCAGGGTGACGATGTGCTGAGGTTCTACGGCCAAGTTGTGCCGGCGGGCCATCCAGCCGGTCACCGCCTGGTGATAGGCGGGGGTGGGATCGGTATAGCCGTAGATGCCGTGGCGGGCGGCCTTTTCCAGGGCTTCCTGGACGCAGGGCGGGGCCTTAAATTCCATGTCCGCCACCGACATGGGCAGAATGCCGTGGGCCTTTTCGTAGTCGCTGCGGCGCTCCCACTTGCACGCGCCGGTACCGGAGCGGTCTATTATGGTAGAAAAATCGTACATGGCGCAACCTCTTTCCCGATGTAAGATGTGCTGCTATTGTACCAAAAATCCCCCCGGCTGGCAAGAGCGAGCCGGGGCGGGGATGAAACCGGGCGGACCCGGGCGTCCGGAATGGAGTGAAAGGAGCGGTGCTTATGAAGCCCATCGTTGGAATCGTGCCCTTGGTGGATCAGGAGCTCAACAGCCTGTGGATGCTGCCCGACTACATGGCGGGAATCGAGAAGGCGGGGGGCTTGCCGCTGATGCTGCCCCTCACCAGCGACGGGGAAACGATCAGGCAAATGGCCGCTGTATGCGGGGGCATCCTGTTTCCCGGCGGACAGGATGTGTCGCCAGAGATGTACGGCGAAGAGGCGCTGCCCCTGTGCGGCCAGCTGTGCTTGGAGCGGGACGCCATGGAACGGGCGCTGCTGGTCCAGGCGCTGGAGATGGGTAATCCGGTACTGGGAATCTGCCGGGGGCTTCAGCTGATGAACGCGGTATTGGGGGGCACGCTGTATCAGGATCTGCCCTCCCAGCACCCATCCCAGGTGGAGCATCACCAGCTCCCCCCTTACGACTGTCCCGTCCACCAAGTAATCCTGCTGCCCGACACTCCCCTGCGGGCGCTGCTGGGCAGGGAGACGCTGATGGTGAACAGCTACCATCATCAGGCGGTCAAGGACCTGGCCGCCCCCCTGCTGCCCATGGCCCTGGCTCCGGACGGGGTGATGGAGGCGGTGTACATGCCCCAATATCCCTTCGCCTGGGCGGTACAGTGGCACCCGGAGCTCAGCGAGGAGGTAGACCCTTGCAGCCAATGGATATTTGATGCCTTTGTGGAAGCCTGCAGGGGCAAGGGCTGGAAAGGGCAAAAGCCGTGAGAACGCGGAAAAACCCAAAGGGCCAAGCCCGGCATCCAGGGCCGCGTCCCCAGACGCAGCCCAGGGACACGGCCCCGAGGGCACGCTGCCGGTGAAGCGCAAAGGCGGACTTTCAAAGATGAGCGCCCGAGCGGCCCTCTAGACGCGCCTTCAAGGGGAAAGCCGGAGACGAGGGCCCAGCGGGTTCTCCAGGCGCACCCCCAGGGATGCCCGAGAAGCGGTGCAAATGGGTTCTGAAAACGCGGCCCCGACAGGCATGCAGAACGGGGCGGGCGGCAAAAACTCGAAGACAGGGGCCCTCCATATGACGAAAGCCCGCAAAAGCCTTCCAAGAGAAAATATGTAACGGCCCATCTCCCGGCGGGGGATGGGCCGTTATGGGGAACGGCGGCTATTGGCTGGAGGAAGCGCTGTAATATACGTGGCCCGCTTCCAGCTGGAGGCCCTTGCTGGAGAACAGCTCGTCGATGGTGACGAATTGGTAGCCCTGTTTTTTTAGCTTGGGCAGGGCGTGCTCCACGGCGGTGGCGGTGCTCGCGTACAGGTCGTGCATCAGGATGATGGCCCCGTCCTTGGCTTCCTTCATGATGTGGTCGTATACCTTTTTAGCGTCCCGGCTATCCCAGTCCAGGGTATCCACCGACCAGTTGATCATGGGCATGGGGATGGTTTGGCGCACCAGGTCGTTTACGTTGCCGTAGGGCGGGCGCAGGATGGTGGGGCGCACGCCGGCGGCCTTTTCGATGTTGTCCAGGCTCAATTCCAGCTCCTGAAGCATCTCCGGGGCAGTGAGGCGGATCAGGCTCTTGTGGCCGTTGGTATGGGTGCCGATCTGATGCCCCGCCTGGGCGATCTTCTTGGCCAGTTCGGGACGGCTGGCGGCGCTTTCTCCCAGCATGAAGAATGTGGCCCGCCCTCCGTTTTTCTCGAAGGCCTTGAGAATGGTTTCCGTGGGCTTGCCCCCGGGCCCGTCGTCAAAGGTGAGGGCGATCATCTTCTTGTCCGGATTGAGCTTTTGCCCGCTCAGGGTATAGGCGTAGGGCGTCGGCGCGGGGGTAGGCTCCGGCGTGGGGGTGGGCTCCGGCGTGGG
>DVHZ01000199.1 GCA_018711685.1 Candidatus Excrementavichristensenella intestinipullorum
TTGACCCGCGAGGAAGTACAAAGTGTGATTTTTCGCTACATCAGCTACTACAACCTCAGGCGGATTACATCTGTCAACGACGGCCTTCCGCCGCTGGTATACCGGCAGCGCTATCTGGAGCAGGCCAAGGCACAAGCGGCCTGAGGCAGCGGGTAGCACACTGTCGGAGCCACGTCAAGGGGATTGGCTTCGCCACGGCTATCGCCGCCCTTGACTTGCCTCCGCCTGCGTGCTATGTGGTAGCCAAGGCGTGTTGCAGAAAGCAACTTCTGCGCACGCCCTTCCGCGCCCGGGGGGGCTCCGCCCACCCCCCCCGCAATGGTCTTGCCCCGGCTGCTTCTGGTTTGCCCCGGCTTTTGCGGCGGGGTTCTATCCAGCGTTCGTTCGTTTCCCCGGCGTTCTCGCGGGAGTGCCGCCGCCCGACCGCGGCGGCACTCCCGCGCCCGGGGGGCTCCGCCCCCCGGGGACCCCCTGACGCGGACGTTGGGGCTGTTGGTGGTCTGGTGGGGCGGTGGTTGCTGCGGTGTGGGAGTTGGCATGGTTGTGGTGGATGCGGGGCTTTTTGGGGCGGTGGGTCATCGGGGATTGTGGGGTTCTGGCAATCCCCCCCATGCCGCCCGCTAGGGCGGCATGGGGGGGAGCTCAGCGTATTCGGGACGTGGGCTCCGCCACATTGCTGCGGCTCGTGGCTCCGCCCGAAGTTAGTGCCGTCCATAGGCTCCTCGCTCCCGCTGTTCCTGTTCTATATCCTGCTGCTGTGCCCGTTCTTTTTCGGGAGCCTATGGGCGGGGAATCAGGGGACGGGGGTTACCGGGGGTGGGAGGATGCGATGCGGCTCAAAACGCGCCGGATAGAATGGCTGACTCGGCGCCAGGTGCCGGTCGCAGCGGAGGCGACAGGTTCAGTTTCGGATAGGTATCCACAGTTCGCATCGGTAAGGCGGGCCGGAGGAGAAGCGGGCTATGCCGCCGTGGGCGGCGGCGATTTGGGAGACCAGGCGAAGGCCCGTTCCGTGGGCCGCGCCGCCGTCCGCCTCCAGTGAATGGGCCGGAGCGGGTTGCGCCAACCCCTCCGCCGCCTGGCCGCCCTCTACCCAGAAAACGACGTGCCCTTTCGCCTCTCGGGCGCCCACGGCCAGCCGGCAGCCCGGCGCGTTGTGGCGCACCGCGTTGGTCAGCAGGTTGTTCAGCGCCCGCCGCAGCAGAAAGGGGTCTCCATGGATTTCCTTAAGTCCTTGAGGCGGCAGGTCGATCTCCAGGGGAAACCCCTCCCCCATGCCGCTGTTGAGGAAATCCGCCGCCGTTTGCCGCAGAAAAGCCGCCGGCTGCAGCCGTTCCTTGCGCAAGGGCTGCATGGCCCAGTCCAAGCGCATGGTCAGGTTCAGGTCGTTCACCAGGTCCCGGATTGCCTGGCTCTGAGTGCGGATGATCCCGGCCTGCTTTTGCCGCTGGGGCGGCAGGTCGCAGGCGCTCTCCATCTGGGCGGCGTAGCCCATGACCATGGACAGGGGGGTGCGGATGTCGTGGGAAATCCCGTTGATCCAGTCGGAACGGGCCGCGTCCCGGACCTGCTGCGCCTTGCGGAACCACCGGCCCAGCAGGGCGTAGGCCAGGGCCAGCACGCACACCAGCGACGTGAGGAACATGGCCGCAAACCAAGCCGGGACCTGGCGCAGCGTCTGGATGTCCATGGCGATATCGTGCTTCCACACGCTGTCCTTGGGCCCGCCTACCACCAGCAGCCCGTCCCCCCGCACCCGGCAGCGGACCGGGTAGTCCTCCAGATACCACCGGGTAAAGGCGGCCACGTCGCATAGCGTGTAGGATTGGGGCAGTTCTTCCGGATATTGCCAGGACCAGGCCACCCGCCCTCCTGCGTCCAACAGCATGGCCCAGTCCCCCGCCTCCAGCAACTCCTCGCCGGTAAAGGCATAGCCCTCGCCGGTAAAGGTCAGCGACCCGGAGATCTGATCCATGGAGGCGCTCCAGCCCCGGCCGGCAAAGCTGGTGGAATAAACGAACGCCAGCAGTCCCGTCATGGTAATGGCGGCCGTCAATAGCGCACAGGCCGTCACCAGCCCCGCGCCCTTCATCACGCCGCTCAGCTTCATGTCCGCTCCTCCCTGGCCAGGCGGTAGCCCAGCCCCCGCACCGTCAGCAGGTACCGGGGATGGGATGGGTCGGCCTCGATCTTTTCCCGCAGGCGGCGGATGTGCACCATGAGGGTGTTTTCGTACCCCACCAGGGGTCCTTCCCACAGCGCCTGGCACAGGGCGTCTATGGTGACGATATTGCCCCGGGCCTCCCACAGCTTTTTCAGCAGGGCGAATTCCTTGGCGGTGAGGGGCGTCTCCTTCCCGTCCCGCCGCGCCATCCCCTTGCCCCAATCGATTTGGGTGTCCCCCAGCCGGTCCGTTTCTTCCTGCCGGCCGCACACCCGCCGCAGCACCGCGCCCAGCCTTAGCAGCAGTTCCTGGGGCAAAAAGGGCTTGGTGATGTAATCGTCCGCCCCCAATCCCAGGCCCTGGAGCCGGGCGGCGTCCTCGTCCCGGGCGGAGAGAAACAGCACCGGAACCTCCTCCCCCATCCGCCGCAGCTTGTCCAGCAGGGAAAATCCGTCCCCGTCGGGCAGCATGACGTCCAGGAGCACCGCGTCCGGCTTCACCGTCTGAATCCTCTCCATCGCCTGGCCGCAGGACAGCGCCGCCTCCGACTCATACCCGCCCTGGGCCAGGATTTCCCCCACCATACGCTGCAAAGCGGGCTCGTCGTCCACCACCAGGATTCGATAGGCCATGGTCCCGGCCTCCTTTTCCTTTCTTTGGGGCGAAGGGCTCCGGCAAGCCCTCCGCCGCTGGTTTCATTATAGGGAAAAGCTGTCCCCCCGTCCAGCCGCCGGGAAAAATTTCAGGTAATCGTAAGGTGGGCTTCATGGGCGCGTAAGTCCCGGGGCTTATGATGCGGGGCGTAAGGAGGTCTTGCCATGAACGTCATTGAAACCCGGGATTTGTGCAAGCAATACGGCGCCGCCCTGCGGGTGGCCCATTTGAACCTGAACGTGCCCGAAGGCAGCGTGTACGGTTTTCTGGGGCCTAACGGCGCGGGAAAGTCCACTACCCTGAAAATGCTGCTGGGGCTGGTCCGCCCTACGGCGGGCAGCATTCAAGTGATGGGAAAACCCATGGACGCCCACAATCGCCTGGAAACGCTGCGGCAGGTGGGCAGCCTCATCGAGAGCCCCAGCTACTACGGTCATCTGACCGGAGAGGAAAACCTGCGCATCGTCCAAACCCTTCGGGGCGCGCCCGTCAAAAGTATCCGGGAGGCGCTGGAAATCGTGCGGCTGGACGGCCAGCGGGGCAAAAAGGTGGCTCACTACTCCCTGGGCATGAAGCAGCGCCTGGGCCTGGCAGCGGCCCTGCTGGGGTATCCCCGGCTGCTCATCCTGGACGAGCCCACCAACGGCCTGGACCCGGCAGGCATTCAGGAGATGCGCCAGCTGATTCGGGAACTGCCGGACCGGTTCGGCATGACGGTGGTGGTATCCAGCCATCTGCTCAGCGAAATCGACCAGATGGCGGACACCGTAGCCATCATTCGGGAGGGCGCGCTGGTGTTTCAGGACAAGCTGGAGGCGCTTCACAGCCGGAGCCGTCACCACTTGGCCCTGCGCACCGCCGATAATCCGGCAGCCCTGGCCCTGCTGCGGGCCAGAGGGGTGGACTGCCGGGAAGATGAGGCGGACTACCTAATTCTCCCCCTCCTCCCCGATTCGCAAACCGCTCAGCTCACCGCGTTTCTGGCGGAAAACCGTTTGGGCGTGGTGCGCCTGGAGGAGCGGCAAAAGAGCCTGGAGGACATCTTCCTGGAGCTGACGGGAAAGGCGGCGAGCCTATGACGCTGTTAAAATTGGAATTTTTCAAGTGCCGGCGGCGGAAGATCGCCCTGGTATGCGCCGGGGTGCTGGCGGCCCAGGTGCTGTGGATGGGCGCTTTCCTATTCCGGCAGGACGGGGAGACGGCGGGGCAGGAGTGGATGATGCTCTTTTACAATCTGGCCTTGCTGGACGCCGTGGTGCTGCCCCTCAGCGTGGCCGTCCTGGCCAGCCGCAGCTGCGAGCTGGAGCACAAGGGCGGCGCCCTGAAGCTGCTAAAGACCCTGGCCACGCCGGGACAGCTCTACGCCGTCAAGCTAGCCTGGGGCGCCTTAACCCTGGCCGCCCTGCTGATCCTCCGCACCGCCCTATTCCTGGGCCTGGGCGCCGCCATGGAGTTCCCCGGCAGCCCGCCCTGGGGCCGGTTCGCCCTGTTCACCCTGATCTCCTGGGCGGTATCCATGATGCTCTACGCCCTGCAGCAGGGGTTATCCCTGGGCTTTTCCAATCAGGCGGCAGCCCTGGTGTGCGGCATTTCCGGCAGCTTTATGGGCCTGCTCTCCATGCTGTTTCCCGCCTGGCTGATCCGCTGCGTGCCCTGGGGCTACTATGGATTGCTGGCCCTGGTGGGGATGGCCTGGTACCCGGATACCCGGATGACCCGGTTCTTCTGGCAATGGCCTGCGCCCTGGGACCTGGTCCTGCTGGGCCTGTGGGCGGCGGCCTTCCTGGCGGCTGGGCAGGCCCTATTCATGGGCAAGGAGGTGTGAGGGATGCTGTTTCGATGCGTTTGGGCGGAAGTGAAAAAGTGCCGGCGCGCTCCGGTCTGGCTGGCCTTTCTGGCGCTGCC
Source organism: Candidatus Excrementavichristensenella intestinipullorum (assembly GCA_018711685.1). Lineage (GTDB taxonomy): Bacteria > Bacillota > Clostridia > Christensenellales > Aristaeellaceae > Excrementavichristensenella > Excrementavichristensenella intestinipullorum. Next base: position 4,724 of record DVHZ01000199.1, read on the forward strand.
CCTGTTCCCTGCCATCCTGGGGACCGGAAACTACCTGAGCAATATGGAAGTGCTGGATAGCGGCTGGTACAGCCTGTGGAGCCAGCATACCCTGTTCTCGTCCCTATTCTTTTTGCCCGCCTTGCTGGGGGTATTCTGCGCCTGGCAGTGGCATCTGGAGTACGCCGGCCACAACTTCAACGGCTTTCTGGCCGCGCCTGTGCCCATTCGAGACCTGTTTGGGGCCAAGCTGATTTTATCCGGTATGGTGTGCGTGCTGGCTCAGGCTTGGGTGGGGGCGCTCTACCTGCTCAGCGGCAGGGCTGCGGGCCTGACTCAAGCCCCGCCGCCGGAGCTGCCCTGCTGGCTGGCGTGGGGCGCTTTGGGCAGTATCGCCGTGTGCGCGGCCCAGCTGTTTTTCAGCCTGGCGATCCGCCCCTTCGCCCCGCCGGTGGCCATTGGCCTGGTAGGCGGGATTCTGGGGCTTCTGGTCACCAGTCAGGGCCTGGGCTACGCCTTTCCCTATTCCCTGCTGTGCCTGGGGATGCGGGCCAACAACCCCATGCTGGAATTGGATGCGCTGCCCTTTCTCCTATCCGCCCTGGCTTATACCGGCGCTTTCTCCTGCCTCTCCATCCGGCTTCTCCGGCGGCGGGACGTGGCGGCGGAGTAAAGCGCATCGCCCGGCTTCTTCCCGTTATCATGACCTCTGCCCCGACCGGCGCTCCCGGTTGTCCAGCGCCCCCGCTAAAAGTGGAGGCGCTGGAAGAGGAACACGGGGGAGGGGGCGGGCCGCGCTGCGCCCCGCCCCCTC
>DVHZ01000025.1 GCA_018711685.1 Candidatus Excrementavichristensenella intestinipullorum
GGCATACGCCGCCGGGGGCCGGGGAGCGGGCAGGGGGCGGCGGCTCTTTCCTTTTTCGTCTGGTTCTGGTATACTAAGGCTAGGTGTGTGGAAAACCAACCGGTACGTGGAAAATCGGCGATGGGAGGATGAAAGAATATGGATTATCTGGGCAAAGATATTCCCAAATTGGGGTTTGGGCTGATGCGCCTGCCCATGCTGGGGGATCAAGTGGACCTGGAGCAGACCAAAGAAATGGTGGATAAATTCCTGGCCGCAGGCTTTACCTATTTCGATACCGCCTACGGCTACCTGGACGGCAAGAGCGAGGCGGCAGCCCGGGAAGCCCTGGTAAACCGCTATCCCCGGGACAAGTTCCAGCTGGCCACCAAGCTGCCCGCATGGGCCGGACCGCAGACCGCCCAGCAAGCCCGGGATATGCTGACCACCTCTCTGAAGCGCACCGGGGCGGGATACTTTGACTTCTACCTGCTGCACAACCTGGGCGACGAGCGCACCGCCGCCTTCGACCGGTTCGGCATCTGGGATTACGTGCTGGAGCAAAAGGCCAAAGGGGTGCTCAAGCACGTGGGCTTTTCCTTCCACGACAAGGCGGAGGAATTGGACCGGCTGCTCACCCTGCATCCCGAAATGGAGTTCGTGCAGCTGCAGGTCAACTGGGCCGACTGGGACAGCCCCAGCATTCAATCGGCCAAGTGCATGGAGGTGGCCCGCAAGCACGGCAAGCCGGTCATCATCATGGAGCCGGTAAAGGGCGGTTCCCTGGCCGCGCTGCCCCAGCAGGTGAGCCGGATCATGACCCAGGCCGACCCCAACGCCTCCCTGTCCAGCTGGGCCATCCGCTTCGCCGCTTCCCAGCCCCAGGTGATTACCGTGCTCAGCGGCATGTCCAACATCGCCCAGATGGAGGACAACATCGCCACCATGAAGCATTTTTCGCCCCTGAACCAGGCCCAGCTGCAGGTGATCGCCCAGGCCCAAGCCGCCCTGGCGGCCATCCCCTCGGTGCCCTGCACCGGATGCCAGTACTGCGTAAAGGGATGCCCCGCAGGCGTGGCCATACCGGGTATCTTCAAGGCGCTGAACAATTTGCTCATTTTCGGCAACCGGGAAGGCGCTCTGGGCAACTATTCCTGGGAGACCCGCCACGGAGGCGTGGCCAGCAAGTGCGTGGCCTGCGGCCAGTGCGAGAGCGTGTGTCCCCAGCACATTCCCATCATCCAGCGCCTAAAAGAGGCGGCGGCCCAGCTGGAGGTCCAATGACATACTCCAACATATCGGGGGCGGTCTTCGTAGACCGCCCCAATCGCTTTATCGCCCACGTGGAGCTGGACGGGCACCTCCAGGTCTGCCACGTGAAGAATACCGGCCGCTGCCGGGAACTGCTGGTGCCCGGCGCACGGGTGCTGGTACAGCGGATCGACAAACCGGGCCGCAAGACGGACCTGGACCTGATCGGCGTATGGAAGGGCCAGCGCCTCATCAATATGGACGCCGCCGCGCCCAATCGTGTTTTCGCCGAATGGGCGCTGGCCGGGGGATTCTTGCCGGGCCTTACGCTGCTCAAGGCTGAGGCGGTGCACGGGGATTCCCGCTTCGACTTTTACCTGGAAGCGGGACCCCGCCGGGGCTTTGTGGAAGTGAAGGGCGTCACCCTGGAAGAAGACGGGGTCGTCCGTTTCCCCGACGCCCCCACAGAGCGGGGCGTCAAGCACCTGCGTGGCCTGGAGCGATGCGTCCAGGAGGGCTATCAGGCCTGGGCGGTATTCGTGATCCAGATGGAGGGCGTCCGCCACTTCTCCCCCAATTGGGCCACCCATCCCCAGTTCGGTCAAGCCCTGATCCAGGCCCAATCCGCAGGCGTCCGCCTGCTGGCCATGGACTGCCATGTAACCGAAACCAGCCTCGCCATTCGCGCCCAAGTCCCCATCAAGCTGTAAAGCACCGCCCCCACGACATCCCGCCCCACCAAGCCTCCCGCACCCCATTCCCGCGGCGCCGGCTAACGCCGTGGAAAAGCCGTCCCTGTGAGGGTCAGGCGTCTTCCCCCCAGCCCTTGCATACGTCCACCCACTGCAGAAAGCCGGAGGCGGCCTCCAGTTGGGCAATCGTAAGTTCTACCGCGCTGTTGGCGCTGCCGGCGGCGGGATAGACCACCTGAAAGCGGCGAATGGATTCGTCCAGATAGACCTTCGCCCCGGGCTCTACCCCAAAGGGACATACGCCGCCTACCGCGTGACCGGTAAGCCGGATCGCTTGGTCCGGCGTCAGCATACGGGCTTTCAGCCCGAACTGAGCCTTGAACCGGGCGTTGTCGATTCGGGCGTCCCCCGCAGCCAGCACCAGGATGCAGTCATCCTCAGGGCCCGCGAAGGATAGGGTCTTGACAATGCGGGCCGGCTGGCAGCCCACCGCCTTGGCGGCCAGCTCCACTGTGGCGCTGGATACCGGAAATTCCTTGATTTTATCTTCCAAACCCAGGGCCCGCAGATGGGCCCTGGCCCGTTCAATGGACATGGGCGTCTTCCTCCTCCCATTCTACCAGGCGGCTGCGCCGCTCCATGAGTACCGTGGAATGCCACCGCCCCTGCTTGTCCGCGCCAATTCGTTCCCGCAGGCCTACCCGGCGGAAGCCGCAGGCGCTGTGCAGGGCCAGGCTGGCCCGGTTGCCCTCCAGGATGTGGGCTTCCAGCATCCATATGCCCATGGCTTCGCTCTGGGCGATCAGCGCGTTGAGCAGGGCTGTGCCCACCCCCCGGCCCCGCGCCGGCCGCTCCACGTAGATGGCCAGCTCCTTGACGCCCCGGTAGCAGGCCCGGCCGCTCACCGGGGACAGGGCTGTCCAGCCCAGCACACGCCCCGCTTCCTCGGCCACCAGCCGGGGTTCCGGGTCCCGGCTCCTGTCCCAGTCCGGATAGGCGGGCACGTGGGGGTGCAGGGTTGCGTTGCCGTCGTCGATGCCCTGCTGGAAGATGCGGGCCACCTGGGGCCAGTCCTGGGGCGTCATGGCGCGGATCAACATCGCGGCGCCTCCTTTCGGGCATATGGACAAAAGGGGCGGCCATGAGCCATGGCCGCCCCTGGGGTATAGAAAGACCGGGCCTTTCCCGTTAGGCCTTGCCGTTGCAGCCCAGCACGTCCACCAGCTTATGCTTGACCAGCGCCTTGATGTTGGCGCGGGCGGGCTTCAGGTACTGGCGGGGATCGAAGTGATCCGGATGCTCCGCCATGTACTGGCGGATGCTGGCGGTCATGGCCAGGCGCAGGTCGGAGTCGATGTTGATCTTGCACACCGCGCCGCGAGCGGCCTGGCGCAGCTGGGCCTCGGGAATGCCCACGGCGTCGGGCATCTTGCCGCCGTTCTCGTTGATGATCTTCACGAATTCCTGGGGCACGGAGGAAGAGCCGTGCAGCACGATGGGGAAGCCGGGCAGGCGCTTGGAAACCTCGTCCAGAATGTCGAAGCGCAGCGGCGGGGGCACCAGGATGCCGTCCGCGTTGCGGGTGCACTGGGCGGCGGTGAACTTATAGGCGCCGTGGCTGGTGCCGATGGCGATGGCCAGGGAGTCCACGCCGGTACGGCTGACGAACTCCTCAACCTCCTCGGGACGGGTGTAGGAGGAATCCTCGGCGGCTACCTTCACGTCGTCTTCCACGCCGGCCAGGGTGCCTAGCTCGCCTTCCACCACCACGCCATGGTCGTGGGCGTACTCCACCACCTGGCGGGTCAGCTTGATGTTGTCCTCAAAGGACTTGGAGGAGCCGTCGATCATGACGGAGGTGAACCCGCCGTCGATGCAGCTCTTGCACAGCTCGAAGGTATCGCCGTGATCCAGGTGTACGCAGATGGGCAGGTCGAAACCGGCGCTCTGCTCGGCGTCGGCGATGGCCGCCTCGATGAGCTTCATCAGGTACACGTGCTTGGCATACTTGCGCGCACCGGAGGACACCTGCAGGATCAGGGGCGCTTTCTCCTCCATCGCGGCCTCGGTGATGCCCTGGATAATCTCCATGTTGTTCACGTTGAAAGCGCCGATGGCATAGCCGCCGTCGTAGGCCTTCTTGAACATCTGAGTGGAAGTAACCAATGCCATGGGAATCCATCTCCTTTACCGGTTCATTCTGCCCAATATTATACCAGTCTTACCTATTTAAATCAAGGGTGGCCGGGCGAAATCCCGCCGGACAAATATAAAGTTTTCACAAGGATGAGCTGCCGCCACCCTCAAACAAAAGGCTCCCTTTGCCGGGGAGCGCCATGGGGAAAGGGGGCCTCCTTTCCGGCCCATGAAAAAAGGGCCCGCCTGCCATGGCGGGCCCGGTAGGCCGCTGAAATCCTTCTTCGCTGGGGCGGTCAGTCGTCCTCCACGGGGGTGAGCACATATTTTTCCTCCACCATCACCCGCTCGTCGTAGCAGGAGAAGGCAAAGTCCACCCGCTGAGCGTCGGGCTTGGGGGTGAACAGGCTTACCAGAGGACAAGCGACGAGGGACAGGGCCATGGACACCGCGCCGGCATTGATGGGAGACATCCAGGCGAAAATGGCGTTGCCGCCTGCAAACCCCACGCCGATGACGAAGGATACCCACATGCCCGCCACCGTGGCGCCGCGCCAGAACAGCCCGTACAGAAATGGCGCCAGGAAAGCGCCGCCCAGGGCGCCCCAGGACACGCTCATCAAGGTGGTAATCAGGGAGCCGGGGTTGATGGCCAACAGCACCGACAGCAGGATGAACACCACGCACATGCCCCGTATCCAGCGCATCTGGCCCTTATCGCTCATCTTCTTGGCGAAGCGGTCCTTCACAAAGTCCAGGGTAAAGGTGGACGAAGAAGTGATCACCAGGGAGGACAGGGTGGACATAGAGGCCGACAGCACCAGCACCACCACCACGCTCATCAGGAAATCCCCCATGCTGCTGGACAGCATGGCGGGCACGATGCCGTCGTAGCCCCCCGCCGCCGCAGGGCTCTCCACGTACAGCCTGCCGAAGGCGCCGTTGAAGTAGGAGCCCCCCGAAACCACCAGGGCAAATAGCGTGGAGACCACGGTGCCCGTCTTAATGGCCTTCTCGTCCTTGATGGCGTAGAACTTATGCACCATCTGGGGAAGGCCCCAGGTGCCCAGGGAGGTGAGCACCACCACGCCCAGCAGGCCCAGGGGATCGGGCCCGAAAAAGCTGACGTAGGCGCCCAGCTGGTTTTGGGTCACCGCCGATTCCGAAGGAATCTGGCTCAGCCGGTTGATGGCCTCCATGAACCCGCCCTGGTTGTTCAGGGTACACATCACCACCGCTCCGATGCCCGCCAGCATGATGAGCCCCTGGATGAAGTCGTTGATGGCGGTGGCCAGGTAGCCCCCCAGGATCACGTAAGCCCCGGTGAGGATGGCCATGCCCCAGATGCAGTACAGGTAATCGATGTTGAACGCCTGGGCGAACAGCCCCGACAGCCCCTTATACACCGAGGCCGAATAGGGCACCAGGAACACGAAGATGATCACCGACGCGGCCACCTTCACGCCCTTGCCCCCAAACCGCTTCTCGAAGAAGTCGGGCATGGTGCTGGCGTGGAGGTGCCGGGTCATGATCCGGGTGCGCCGGCCCAACACCACCCAGGCCAGCAGCGAGCCGATGATGGCGTTGCCCAGGCCGATCCAGGTGGCGCTCACCCCGTAGGACCAGCCGAACTGCCCCGCGTAGCCGATAAAAACCACGCCGGAAAAATAACTGGTGCCGTAAGCGAAGGCCGACAGCCAGGGCCCGATGGACCGGCCGCCCAGCACGAAGTCGCCCACGGAGGTTATTTTCCGGCGCACGTGGAGCCCGATGCCCAGCATCAGGGCAAAATAGAGTACAAGAACCAAACCCTTTACAACCATATGCTTACCATCCTTCCTCGCCGCAGCACAGGGGGCTCCCCGGGCGACATTACAGCGCCCATTGTAGCATAAATGACACAACCCTGTCAAGGAAAAATGCGGGGGAAAATCCGCCGCCGGGGCGCATTGACAAAGCATCCCCTGCTCCCTATAATGAAAGCCACAGCGCGCCGGAAGCGCTGAGGAGGTGCGCCATGAACGCTATCGGTTTGGATTTGGGAACCACCACCCTATCCGCCCTGGTGCTGGACGGGGAGAGCGGAAAGGTGCTGTGCGCCAAGAGCGTACCCCACCAGGGCGGCCTGGAGCCGGACGTCCCCGGCGGCCGCTTGCAGGACCCGGTGAAGATTGGGGACATGGCCCTGGCCCTGGCCGGGCAGCTGGCGGCGGAGTGGGGGAACATAGGGGCCCTCGGCCTCACCGGACAGATGCACGGCATCGTGTACCTGGACCCGAGGGGCCGCGCGGTGAGCCCCCTGTACACCTGGCAGGACGGCCGGGGCGGGCTGCCCCTGGATGGGGGCACCTGGGCCCAGGCCCTGTCCCAAGCCAGCGGCTATCCCATGGCCACCGGCTTTGGCCTGACCACCCACTACTGGCTGGCAAAAAACCGCCTGACGCCTCCCGGCGCGGCCAGCCTGGCCACCTTGGCGGACTACGTGGGGCTGCGCCTCACCGGCCGCACCCGGCCCCTGATGCACGTCTCCAACGCCGCCAGCCTGGGCCTGTTCGATTTGGACGCGGGGGACTGGGACCGGGCGGCCCTGGACCGGGCCGGTCTAGACGGGGCGCTGCTGCCCCCGGCAACCGGCCAATGCGCCCTGCTGGGGCGCTGGGAGGGCATTCCCGTGGCCTGCGCCATCGGCGACAATCAGGCCAGCTTTATCGGCGGAGTGCGGGATATGGAAAACGGGCTGCTGGTCAACATGGGCACCGGCGGCCAGGTATCCGCCCTGGCCGGGCAGACGGCGGCTCTGGAGAACTGCGAGCGGCGGCCCCTGGGGGAAGGCCGGTTCATCCTGGCGGGCTCTTCTTTATGTGGGGGCAGGGCCTACGCCCTGCTGGAGGGCTTTTTGCGCAGCTGCGCCGCTCTGGCCGGATGCAGCGTTCCCTCCCTGTATGAGGCCATGAACCAGGCGGCCCTTCCCGCCCTGGACCTGGCGGACCTTTGGCAGGTGGACACCCGCTTCTGCGGCGCCCGCCGCCAGCCCCATCTGCGGGGCAGCTTCCAGGGCGTGGGCGCGGACAATTTCGACGCGGCCCACCTGCTGGGGGGTGCGCTGCTGGGCATGGCCCGGGAGCTGAGGGACCTGTACGGGGAGATGCTGACCGCCGGTGCACCTGCGGCTGGGCAGATGGTGGGCTCGGGCAACGCCCTGCGTCGCAATCCCGCCCTGCGCCTGGCCTTCGAGCGCACCTTCCAACTGCCCATGGTCATTCCCGCCCACCTGGAGGAGGCCGCCTTCGGCGCGGCGCTGTTCGCCCTCACCGCCTCCGGCCTGGCCCCTACCCTGGCCCAGGCCCAACGCCTCATCGTCTACCAGGCCCCCGCCCCGGAGGCGGGCTGAGCCGCCCGGACCGGTCCCGGACGGACGCCGCCCCGCGCAATATTGCGCAAATTCCTACATATTCTACGCGCCAGATTGCCCGCTCACCGCCGTTGTGGCACAATGGTGGTGGCGATAGGACTGCGCCGCAAGGGGCGGAAAGGGACCGCGCCCCGCACAGCCATCAACGCGGCCATCTTGAAGAGGGAGGAGAGGCGATCATGAAAAAAATTCTAGGCTTTGCCCTGGTGCTGGCCCTGTGCCTGTCCCTGAGCTGGAGCGCCAGCGCCCGGTTCGACCCGGTAGCCAAAGAGGACCTGAAGGTGGGCATGGTGTATATCGGCGACGTAGAGGACATGGGCTATACCTACGCCCATCACCAGGCCGCCTTGGCCATGGCTGAGGCGCTGGGTCTGGCCCAGGATCAGCTGCTGTGGAAGGACAGCGTGCCTGCGGACCAGCGCTGCGCGGAGGCGCTGGAGGCGCTGGTCCAGGAGGGCTGCCAGCTGATCTTCGCCAACAGCTACGATTACATGGACTACGTGGACCAGGCGGCCGCCCAGCATCCCCAGGTGATCTTCAGCAATTGTTCGGGGACGCTGAGCAACGGCGTCAATTTCAACAATTACTTCGGCCGCATCTGGGAGGCCCGGTACCTGGCGGGCATGGCCGCAGGGCTGAAGGCCAAGGAAATAGGCAATCCCCACTTGGGCTACGTGGCGGCCTACGCCGATGTGCCCGAGGTGGTCTACTCCCTGAACGCCTATTTCCTGGGCGCTCAGGCGGTATACCCGGAAGTCACCCTGACGGTTCAGGCGGTAAACAGCTGGTACGATCCCCAGGGGGAGCGCCAGGCGGCGGAGGATCTGATCGCCCTGGGCTGCGGCGTACTGTCCCAGCACTGCGATACCAGCGGCCCGGTGATGGCCTGCCAGGAGCAGGGCCTGTACGCGGTGGGCTATAACGCCGATATGTCCGGCGCGGCCCCCGACGCCTTTCTCACCGCCCCCATATGGGATTGGTCGGGATACATGATCCGCACCGTCCGGCAGGTGATGGAGGGGACCTGGGAGCCGGTAAACTACCTGGGCGGCATGGCCGACGGCCTGGTGAACTTGGCCCCCCTGACGGGCAACTGTGCGCCGGGTACCCAGGAGGCCGTCCAAGCCGTACAATCCCAAATGATGGAAGGGTCTTTCCAGGTCTTTACCGGGCCCATCTACGACGGCCAGGGCAACCTGCAGGTAGAGCAGGGCCAAGCCCTCACCGATCAGGAGATCTTGTCCATGACCTGGCTGTGCCAGAGCATCAGCCTGGCCTAAGGCCGCTCGGGCCCATCCCGCTTCGGCCGGACCGGCGAAAACGGCCATAATCCGTCCCCCAGGGGATGCTTGAGGAGGAAAGATTGCGCATGAAAAAGCTGCTGAGCGCCGCCTTGGCCCTGGTCCTGTGCCTGTCCCTGAGCTGGACGGCAGGCGCACGGCCGGATCCGGTCGCCCAAGAGGAGCTGAAGGTGGGCATGGTGTACATCGGCGGCGTGGAGGACATGGGCTATACCTACGCCCATCACCAGGGAGCTTTGGCCATGGCGGAAAACCTGGGCCTCGCGCAGGACCAACTGCTGTGGGAGGCCAACGTCCCCGAGGACGAGGGCTGCGCGGCGGCGCTGGAGGCGCTGGTGCAGGAGGGCTGCCAGCTGATCTTCGCCACCAGCTTCGGCTTTATGGACTATGTGGAGCAGGCGGCTGCCCAGTATCCCCAGGTGGTCTTCAGCCACTGCTCCGGCTATAAGAGCAACGAGACAAACTTCAACAACTACTTCGGCCGCATCTGGGAGGCCCGGTACCTGGCGGGCATCGCCGCAGGGCTGAAGGCCAAGGAGATGGGCAATCCCCGCCTGGGCTATGTGGCGGCTTATCCCGACGTCCCCGAGGTGATCTACTCCATCAACGCCTACTTGCTGGGCGCCCGGTCGGTGTACCCGGAGGCCACCCTGACGGTCCAGGCGGTGAACAGCTGGTACGATCCCCAGGGGGAGCGCCAGGCGGCGGAGGAGTTGATCGCCCTGGGCTGCGGCGTGCTCACCCACGATACCGATTCCGCCGAAACGGTGAACGCCTGCCAGGAGCAGGGCCTGTACGCAGTGGGCTATAACGCCGATATGTCCAGCGCGGCCCCCGGCGCCTACCTCACCGCCCCGGTGTGGGATTGGTCGGGCTACCTGACCCGTACCGCCCGGCAGGTGATAGACGGCGTCTGGAAACCGGTGAACTACCTGGGCGGCATGGCCGACGGCCTGGTGGGCCTGGCCCCCCTGACGGACAACTGTACGCCGGGCACCCAGGAGGAAATTCAAAAGGCCCAGACGGGCATTCTGGAGGGCTCCCTGGCCGTATTCCAGGGCCCCCTGTACGATAACGGGGGCCATCTTCGGGTAGAGCAGGGCCAGACCCTCGCCGATCAGGAGATCTTGTCCATGAGCTGGCTGTGCCAGGGCGTCGTCCTCAACGAACCCTAAAGGCCCTGGCGCTCAGATGGGACCGGCGGCCCCGCAAACCGGGGCGGCCGGTTTCTGGGGCTAAGGGACCCTGGAGCCGGGGCCGCTCCGGGCCGCCCCAATCATCCTCCATGGGGAGAGGGGCCCGGGAAAACCATGAAAAGGGGGCGCAATGGAATGCTGGAGTATCCGGCTGCCTTTCTCCAGCGCATCGCGGAACAGTTGGGCGGGGAATACCCCGCCTTTATGGCTGCCCTGGCCCAGCCCTCCAGGGGCGCGGTGCGGCTGAATCCCCTGCGCCCCCAAGGGGAGGCGGCCCTGGAAGGGGAACTGGGGGACCCGGTGCCCTGGGAGCCCTGGGGACGCTATGCCGCGCCGGGCTTTAAGCCGGGGGAGCACCTGGCCCATTTCGCCGGGGCCTTTTACAGCCAGGAAGCCAGCGCCATGGCCCCGGCCAGGGTGCTGTCGCCCCGGCCGGGGGAGCGGGTGCTGGACCTGTGCGCCGCGCCGGGAGGCAAATCGGGTCAGCTGGCGGCCATGCTGGAGGGGCGCGGCGCACTGGTGTCCAACGAGCCCGATTTTCGCCGGGCCCAAATTTTGCGTGGCAACCTGGAAAAGCTGGGCGCGGCGGCAGCGGCGGTGGTGTGCGCCCTGCCCCAACAGCTGGCCCAGCGCTGGCCGGCCTACTTCGACGCCGTGCTGGTGGACGCCCCCTGCTCCGGGGAAGGCATGTTTCGCCGGGACCCTCAGGCGCGGGCGGAATGGTCCCCCCAGCGGGCGGCGGGATGCGCCCGGCGGCAGCGGGAAATATTGGCCCAGGCGGCGGCCATGGTGCGGCCGGGGGGACGGCTGGTCTACTCCACCTGCACCTTTAACCCCCAGGAGAACCGGGAGAATGTGGCCTGGTTGCTGGAGCGCTTCCCCGATTTCCAGGCGGGCAGCTTCGCCCTGCCCGGAGTGGGCGCTTCCCAGGACGGCTGCCTGGAGCTGTGGCCCCACCGGATCGCCGGGGAGGGGCACTTCGTAGCGCTGCTCCTGCGCCGGGGCGGCGAAAGGGCGGACTGGGCCGCGCCCGCCGCGCCCGCCCCTGAGGCCAAGCGCGCCCTGGCCCTGCTGAAAGGGGCCCTGCCCGGCGCCTGGCACGCCCCCTTCGCCCAGTGGGACCTATCCCTCCGGGGGGAAATCCTGACCGCCCAACCCCGGGAATTGCCCCGCTTGGAGGGCGTGCGCACCCTGAGCGCCGGGCTGGCCCTGGCTCAGGTGGGCAAGGGGTGGGTAAAGCCCCTGCACGCCCTGGCCATGGCCGCTCCCCCCGGAAGCCTGGAACGGGTTCAGGCGGTGGACCGGGAGCAGGCGCTCACCTTCCTGAAAGGGGAAACCCTGGTGACCGCCCAGGAGGGCTGGACCCTGGTGACCTGGCAGGACCTGCCCCTGGGCTGGGGCAAAGGAGTGGCGGGGACGCTGAAAAATCACCTGCCCAAGGGCCTGCTGCGGCGATAGCTGGCAAGGGACGCCGGTTTGTGTTATAATGGGAGCAGAGAGATTACACACGAGGAGGTGCGTATCCATTGCTCACCGATATTGAGATTGCCCAGCGCGCCACACCGTTGCCCATCGATCAGATCGCCAGCCGGGCGGGCATCGCCCCGGAGTATCTGGAGCCCTACGGCCGGTACATGGCCAAAGTGGATCCCGCGCTGCTCAAGGTGCCGGGCAGGGAGGGCAAGCTGATCTTGGTCACCGCCATCACCCCCACCCCGGCGGGAGAGGGCAAGACCACCACCACCGTGGGGCTGGCGGACGGGCTGAACCGCCTGGGCCTGCGGGCCATGGTGGCCCTGCGGGAGCCCTCCCTGGGCCCGGTGTTCGGGGTCAAGGGCGGGGCCACCGGGGGCGGCTACGCCCAGGTGCTGCCCATGGAGGACATCAACCTGCACTTTACCGGCGATTTTCACGCCATCGGCGCGGCCAACAACCTGCTGGCCGCCATGGTGGACAACCACATCCAGCAGGGCAACGCCCTGGGCATCGATCCCCGGCGGATTACCTGGCGCAGGGCGGTGGACATGAACGACCGCCAACTGCGCCACATCGTCAGCGGCCTGGGCGGCCGCGCCAACGGCATGCCCCGGGAGGATGGCTTCGACATCACCGTCGCCAGCGAGGTCATGGCGGTGGTATGCCTGGCCAAGGATATCCCCGACCTGAAGGAGCGGCTATCCCGGATGGTGGTGGGCTATACTTTCGACCAGCGGCCGGTTACCTGCGGCGATTTGAAGGCCCAGGGCGCCATGGCGGCGCTGCTGGTGAAGGCCATCCGCCCCAACCTGGTGCAGACCCTGGAGGGCACCCCGGCGCTGATCCACGGCGGCCCCTTCGCCAACATCGCCCACGGCTGCAACTCGGTGACCGCCACCCGCATGGCCCTGCGCCTGTCCGACTACGCGGTAACCGAGGCCGGTTTCGGCGCGGACCTGGGGGCGGAAAAGTTCCTGGATATCAAGTGCCGCATGGCCGGGCTGCGCCCCGACGCGGTGGTGGTGGTGGCCACGGTGCGGGCGCTGAAGATGCACGGCGGCCTGCCCAAGACCGCCCTGGAAAACGAGGACCTGCAGGCGCTGAAAAACGGCCTGCCCAACTTGCTGCGCCACGTGAAGAACATTACCCAGGTGTTCGGCCTGCCTGCGGTGGTGGCCATCAACCGCTTCCCCGCCGATACCCCGGCGGAGCTGGAGCTGATTCGCCGGGAGCTGGAGCAGCTGGGCGTGGAGGCGGTGCTCAGCGAGGTGTGGGCCAAGGGCGGCCAGGGCGGCATGGAGCTGGCCCGCCGGGTTGCCCAGCTGTGCCGGCAGCCCAACCGGTTCCGCTTCTGCTATGAGGACCAGGACGGCCTGGAGGACAAGCTGGACAAGCTGGCTACGCGGGTGTATGGCGGCCGGGGCGTAGTGCTGGCGGCGGCGGCCCGGAAGAAGCTGGAGAGCTTCCAGAAGCAGGGCTTAGACAAATTGCCCATCTGCATGGCCAAGACCCAATACTCCTTCTCGGACGATGCCGCCCTGCTGGGCGCGCCCCAGGATTTCCGAATCACGGTGCGGGACCTGCGCCTGTGCGCCGGAGCCGGGTTTATCGTGGCCCTGGCAGGGGACATCATGACCATGCCGGGACTGCCCAAGCGCCCTGCGGCGGAAAACATCGACGTAGACGAAAACGGCCGTATTACCGGCCTGTTCTAGAACGGGTTTACCCACAAGGGAATCCTTTACGGCTTCAAGGCGCCGCGAATTTTACCGGTGCCTTGGGTGCGCCACGGGGCCCCATGAACCTTGGTTCATGGGGCCCCGTGGTGCGCCCGTAATTTTGCTAGCCCCCCGGGAGGGCGAAAGGGCGACGGAGACGCCGCCCTTTTACGCCACCCTGCAGGCCAATCCTCCGGCCAGCAGGATGAGAGCCAGGGCAAGCAGGCTGGTCAGCAGCATGAGGGCGTTCATTCGGAAGATGTCCCGGGGCTGAGCCGGGCGCAGGGCGTCGCCGATGGCGGGCTTGACCACCACCTTGCCGAAGTAGCGGTGGCTGCCCCCCAGCTGGATGCCCAGCGCCCCCGCTGCCGCCGATTCGGTCCAGGCGCAGTTGGGGCTCAAGTGATTTTTGTGGTCCCGGACCAGGACGGCCCAGGCGCGTCCGCCCTTGAGGCCCAGGGGAAAGAGGGGAAAGGCGCACAGGGCCATGAGGGGTCCGGCCAGCCGGGCGGGCAAAAAATTGAAGGCGTCGTCCAGCCGGGCGCTGAACCAGCCGATGTCCCGGTACTTTTCGTCCAGATAGCCCACCATGGAATCCAGGGTGGACGCCGCTTTAAAGGCCCACAGCAGCGCCGGACCCCCCAGGGCGAAGTACAGCATGGGGGCGACCACCCCGTCCGTGGTGTTTTCCGCCACGGTCTCCACCGTGGCCTTCACCACTTCCTCCTGGGAGAGCTGGCCGGTGTCCCGCCCCACAATGCGGGCCACCTGCCTGCGCCCCTGGTCCAGTCCCTGGTCCAGGGCCCGGCGCACCCAGCGGGCTTCCAGGGCCAGGCTACCCGCGGACAAGCCCCACCAGGCCATAACCACCCGCCCCGCCATCAGGGGCACGGGCCCCCACAGCCCCAGCAACCATTCCGCCAGGGCGGCGGCCAGGGCGCAGGGCAGCACGGCAGACAGGGCCAAGGCTACCGCGCCCAGGCGCAGGCGGCGGCATCCGGCCCGAAGGCGGCCCTCCGCCCAGGCGATATACCGGCCGATGAGCCGCACCGGATGGGGCAGCCAGGCCGGGTCGCCTATCGCCAGGTCCAGGAAAAAGGCCAGGGCAAGAGCCCAAAGCCTGTCGGACACGCTCACGCCTCCCCTCGTAAAATGCGGTAAATGAGGGCCATGTCCAGGCTCCGGCGCACCGCCTGAGCCAGCAGGTCCAATTGCGCCTCCCTGTGTTGGGCCAGCGTCAGCCCGGAGGCGGGGGGCAGGGACCGGTCGCCGGCCCCCTGGCGCAGCAGCGCCCGGCTCAATTGGCCGCCGTCGAACAGGCCGTGGAGGTAGGTGCCCAGCACGTTGCCCGCCGGATTGCACGCGCCCAGCAGCGCCCCGTCCTCCGCCCGGCGCAGCCAGGGCAGCGCCTGAGGGCCGTAGACGTTTTGCCCGGCGTGGATTTCGTAGCCCTGAACCGCCATGCCTTGATAGGGAACCCAGCCGGGCAGGGGGCAGTCCACCCGGGCGCTGGCCTGCGCCGTGGTCTTATGGGGCAGGAAGGAGACATCCATGTCCAGCAACCCCAGACCGGCAGCCTCCTGTACCGGGGATTCCACCCCCAGGGGGTCCCTCAGCGTCCGGCCCAGCATCTGAAAGCCGCCGCATACCCCCAGCACCAGGCCCCCGGCCCGGGCGTGGCGCAGCACCGGCCCATCCATGCCCCGCCGCCGCAGGGACAGCAGGTCCTGAATGGTGTTCTTGCTGCCCGGCAATATGATCAGGTCCGCCCCCTCCAGGTCGCCGGGAGTATGGGCGTAGCGCAGGCGACAAGCCCCGTCCAGGGCCAGGGCCTGGAAATCGGTGAAATTGGACATGTGCTCCAGCACCACCACCGCCGCGTCCAGGGGGCCCTGCCCCGCCGCCTGGGAGAAGCGGCGGGTGCAGCTGTCCTCGTCCTCCAGGTCCAGGTTCAGCCAGGGAACCACCCCCGCCACGGGGATTCCCAGCTTTACCTCAAGCATCCCCAGCCCCGGCCGGAGGATGTCCGCATCCCCCCGGAACTTGTTGATAATCAGCCCTTTGACCCGGGCCCGCTCTTCCGGAGCCAGCAGCAGGCAGGTGCCGTACAGGGCGGCGAACACGCCCCCCAAGTCGATGTCCCCCACCAGCACCACCGGTGCGCCGGCCATTTCCGCCATGGCCATGTTGACGATGTCTCCCTCCCGCAGGTTGATCTCTGCCGGGCTGCCCGCGCCCTCCAGGATGACGTAATCCACGCCGGCCGCCAGCTCCTCATAGGCCGCCCCCACCAGGGCACGCAGTTCTCCCTTGCGGCGATGGTACTCCATAGCGGTCATGTTGCCCAGGGCGCGGCCGTTTACCACCACCTGAGCGCCCACGTCCGAGGTGGGCTTGAGCAGCACCGGGTTCATGAGCACGCTGGGCTCCAGCCCGGCAGCCTGGGCCTGCAGGGCCTGCGCCCGGCCCATCTCCAGCCCGTCCCGGGTGACGAAGGAATTGAGGGCCATGTTTTGGGCCTTAAAGGGGGCGCAGCGGTAGCCGTCCTGGCGCAGGATGCGCAGCAGCGCCGCGCACAGCAGGCTCTTGCCCACCGAGGAACCGGTCCCTTGGACCATCAGGCATTTTCCACCCACGGGCGCAGGACCTCCTTTCGCAAAGAGCGCCCCGCCACCCGGCTTTCAGGCGATGCGCCGGGATGTGGGGCCGGAATGATGGATTGGATCGCGGGCCCAAGAAAGGGCGGGCCCAGGCGGCGCTGAGGCTCTCCCCCTAAGCAGCGTCGGGACAGCGCCCCCGCAGCGGTCCCAGGGACCACGCCGGGACGGCCTCTCCCCCGCGCCAGCCCTTCCGGCATCCCCCGGTATCGGGCCCGGCAATCAAGGCGTTAGGCCGGTTCAGAGGGCCACAGGGCCTGGATGAGGCGGAGGTTTTCCGCCGGGGTGCGCACGCCCACCCGCAGGTGGCGGGGGCTCAGGCCGAAGGAGGCGCAGTCCCGCACCAGAATGCCCTGCTCCCGCAGGTCGGGAACTGTCCGGCCCAGATCGGCCAGCAAGAAATTGGCTTGGGAGGGGAACACCAGCGCCCCCCGGCTGGCAAGGGCCTGGGCCAACTGCTCCCGCCGCAGCCGATTGAGGGCGGCCTCCTGGGCCAACTGGTCCAGGTGATCCGGCAGCGCCTGAGCCACCGCCCCGGCAAAGGCGTTCAGCGCCCAGGGCAGGGCCAGGGCCTCCATAGCGGCCAGGGGAGCCTGGCCGGACAACAGATAGCCCAGCCGTGCGCCGGGAATGGCCAGGATCTTGGTCAGGCTGCCCGCCACCCACAGGGAATCTCCCGCCCGGTCCCGCACCGAGCATTCCGGGCAGTAATCGATAAAGGCCTCGTCCACCGCCAAGATCCCGCCTTGGCGGGCCACCCGCTCCCCTAGCTCCAGCACGGCCTGCCGGGACAGCGCCTCGCCGGTGGGGTTGTTGGGATTGCATAGGAAGAGCACGTCCCCCGCTCCCAGCTCGCCCTGATAGGGCAGGGCGTGCCTGCCGTGGACACGGGCCCGGCGGGCGTATTCGTTAAAGGTCGGAGGCAGATAGAACACCCGGCGGGCCACCTGGCAGATCAGGTCGATGGCGGCTACGCCTCCGGCGGTGGGCAAAAGCCGGGCGGGCTCCACGCCGGCGTAGGCGCAAAGGCCCCGGCGCGCCTCGTCCATGGAGCGCTGGGGATAGTAGCGGGCCGCCTCCAGGGCCCGGGCCATGGCCTCCAGCACCCAGTCCGGCGTGCCTTCGGGCCGCAGGCTGGCGGAAAAATCCAGCCATTGGCCGGGCCCGGAGCCCTGCCATACGTCGCCGCCATGGTCCATCATGGAAACACCTCCTGAATGAGCTGGGGATGGGAGAGAAAATGCAGGTGAGGAAACCCAGCCACGGTGTTCTTCTTGCGGTAGCCGCACCGCCAGCGCTGGGCCGGGTCCGAAGCCCGGGTCACGGCAAAGGCGGTGTCCAAGGGCTCCAGGGGGTGAGCCATGGCGTAGTGGAATTCGTGGGCGGGAAAGATATGCCCGGCCTGGTCCTCCACCCGTACGTAGCCAAAGCGCTGAAGCTTGGCCGTCATGGCGCAGCGCACCGGCAGAAAACCGGCCATCTCCCAATCGTCCACCTGACGGGACAGGTAGATCAGCCCGCCGCACTCGGCGTAACAGGGCAGCCCGTCCTCCAGGGCCTCCCGAACGCTGCGGCGCATGGAGCGGTTATCCTGAAGCCGCCGGGCGAATACCTCGGGGAATCCCCCGCCCAAGTACAGCCCGTCCAGCCCGGCGGGCAGCGCAGAATCGGTCAGGGGAGAGAAGAAAACCAGCTCCATCCCCGCCCGGACCAGGGCGTCCAGATTGGCCTGATAGTAAAAGCTGAAGGCATCGTCCAGGGCCACGCCCAGCCGGTATCCGGGGCGCTTAACCAGGGGCGGGGGCGGCGCGGAGAGGGCGGGAGCGCGCCGGGCGATCTCCAACAGCAGCTGGGCATCCAGGCGCAGCAGCCCGGCAGCCCGCTCCACCACCTGGGCCAGGCCCGGGGTCTCCTGAGCGGGCACCAGGCCCAGGTGGCGGCTGTCCAAATTCAGGGCCGGGTCCTGAGGCAGATAGCCCAGGCAGGGCAGGTGGGCGTAGCGGTCCACCGCCTGGCGGATGAGCTGATAGTGTTCCGGGCCGTATACCCGGTTCACCAGCACCCCGGCCACTTGGCTTTCCGGCGCCATGGCGGCAAACCCCAACGCCTGGGCCGCCGCGCTGGCGGCGCTGCCGCTGCCATCCACCACCAGCACCACCGGGGTATGGGTGAGCCGGGCTAGGGAATAGGTGGAGCAGCCCAGACCGGCGTCCATGCCGTCGTAAAAGCCCATCACCCCTTCGATGACGGCCAGGGATTGCCCGGCCTCGCCCAGCAGGTAGGCGATGGCCGGCGGGTCCATGAGAAATTCATCCAGGTTGTGGGAGGGGCGGCCGCATACCGCCCGGTGAAAGCCGGGATCAATGTAGTCGGGTCCCACCTTGTAGGGGGCTATCGAGAGGCCCTGCCCCATTAAGTAACCCATCAGGGCCAGGGTACAGGTGGTTTTACCGCAGTTGCTGCCGGTTCCCGCGAGGATGATTCGCATAGCATGCCTCCAAGAGCGTGGTGGGACAGAAAATAAAGCCTATGACCTGGGAAAGCGTCGGGCCAAAGCCCGGCGGCGCGGGGATGCGTTAGGATGCGGAGCGAACTCCCGGTACACCGCAGAGCAGGGCGTTAACCAAGGCGGCCGCCACGGTGCCGCCACCCCGGCGGCCTAATGTGACGATACAGGGAAGGCCGCTGCTCCACAGTGCGTTTTTGGCCTGATCCGCATGAACAAAGCCTGCGGGCACGCCGATGATGGGGACATGAGCAGGACGCCGGGCGACGATGGGAAGCAGGAAAGCGGGCGCACTGCCGCATACCACGATCTTGGGACCGGGCAAACCCAGCACCCGTTCCACGCGGGCTTGGGCCCAAGAGACGGAGTGCCCGCACGGCTGAAAACCGGCGCGCCAATCATCGATTAGACAGATTTTTTGAATGCCCAGCCGCTCACAGGGCCCGGGATCAATGCCTGCCAGAACCATAGGGGTGTCGGCCACAATCGAAGCGCCACCGGCCAGCAGGGTGCGGACCAAGGGTACGATTCCGGGGGAAAAGCGCAGGATTTGGGCGTAGGAAAGGTCCCCCGTGGCGCAGATGACCCGCAAAATGATATCTTCATAGGCTGGGTCCAGGGGATTGGGCAGCTCCCGGCGGATAGCCCGCAGGTTTTCTCGTTCCAGATCCATAGTTTCCATAGCCTTACCTCCACAACCCTAAAAAGTGCCTGCAAGACGGATGCCGGATTTCAGAACCATTCCGTGCTCAAGATCGGTGAACCCACAATAAAGAGATGTACCGGACCAAAGCCCTAATACATCCCAACAGACAGCGCCGCTTCAGGAACGTATCTTTTTCTTTAGTCCGAAGAAAAAGGATACCGCCTAGCGGGCAGGTCTTCTGACTCAAACGGCTCTTTCGCGCCTTCGCCTTCCCGGATCAACCAGTGGCGCACTGAAGGCGCTCGCGTTTTCACAGCAGCGGTCCTGTCGGGGATTTGCACCCCGTTCCCTTTTCATCCGCTTCGGGGCGGACACCCGCAGGCCCTATATGGATATAACCAGTATACCACGTCCCCGGCGAGGGCGCAATTCCCGTCTTCTATTTTTCTCGATTTTTCCCGGCTTTTGTCCGCGAAAGCGCCCCTGGGCCGCCTTTACCCGGCGGCCCAGGGGCGCTTTTTCAAGGGGAACGCGATTATGTGTAGGCACATAATCGAAAGATGTGGAGACCCGGCCACGAGACAATACGGCACATATTCCGCGCCATTTCAGGCCGTTGCCCAATTCCGCGCCAGCGGGGCTGGCGGTTCCAAGTGTGGCCATCCCCCCTTGGCGGGGGTCCGGGGCCAGTGCCCCCGGCGCCGAGTCAACGGCTTCATCCGGCGAGTTTTTGAACCGCATCGCATCCCCACAATGGCCTGAACCAGCGCAGCGCCTACCGTCGCCGCACCGCTCAAGGCCGTTGTTTCAACTACGCGCCAGCGAGGTGGGCGGTTCCAAGGGGGGCCATCCCCCCTTGGCGGGGGTCCAGGGGCGAGGAGTCCCTGGCGGG
>DVHZ01000200.1 GCA_018711685.1 Candidatus Excrementavichristensenella intestinipullorum
GTCTTCCAGGTCCCGGTTTTGCTGCCTCCACCACCGCCCGACGTCCCAGCCCCTTTATTCGTAAAATGGGGAGCCCGGGATGAAACCATTGCCGCCACTTAGAAAAACCGTCGGTTTTTCCCCGGCCCCCCGTTGACAAATACCAGAGGGTAGGATATAATAAGCCTGTTGTATTTGCGGTCGTGGCGGAATCGGCATACGCGCACGTTTGAGGGGCGTGTTCTGAAAGGAGTACGGGTTCAAGTCCCGTCGACCGCACCAAATGTAATCCGAACTCGTTTTCACCAGGAGAGGGGTTCGGATTTTTTGTTTTTTGATGGCTTTCGCTGGGGATGGCGGAGGCGAGATGGCAAAAAGGATGGCAGAGCCAAGGGATTTGAAGCGCGGTCCATTGGTTTATGGAACCGCCGCGCAATCTGGCTGGGATGCCCGGGGCGGAAAAGATGGGGAACGCTGAGCTGGATGGAGATCCCGAAGGCGTATGTCAAACCGCCCACTTCTGGGTGCACCGGGAAAGAAAAGGGCCGGCGCCCTTAGGCCGGTTCCTGAGGAGTATCTATGATCATCAGCGCCAGCCGCCGGACCGACGTTCCTATGTATTACGCCGATTGGCTGTTCAACAGGATCAGGGCGGGATACGCCTACGTGCGCAACCCCGTGAATCCCCGCCAGGTGAGCCGGGTGAGCCTGGAGCCGGAGGCGGTGGACGGCATTGTGTTTTGGACCAAGAACCCGGCCCCCATGCTGGACAGGCTGGATGCGTTAAAGGAATACATGTACTATTTTCAGTTTACCCTAACCAGCTATGGTCAGGACGTGGAAAGGCACATTCCCCACAAAGGCAAAGGGGTGATTCCCGCCTTTCAGCGCCTGTCCGACAGCATTGGGCCTCAGCGGGTGATCTGGCGGTACGACCCCATTTTTCTCAGCCCGGGTTATCCCCTGGAATACCACATTCGCTGGTTTGAAATCCTGGCCCGGAAGCTGGCGCCCTATACCCGCAAGTGCATCGTCAGTTTTTTGGATTTCTACCGGGATACGGCCAGGAATATGGCGCCCCTGGCGATACGGCCGTGGGAAGGGGAGCAGCGGCAGACCTTGGCCCGGGCCCTGGCGCAAATCGCCCGGAGCCACAATCTGACCCTGGAGAGCTGCGCGGAGGACATCCCCTTGGAGGAGTACGGCATCCGGCGGGCCAGGTGCGTGGACGGCGATTTGCTGGGGCAGCTGCTGGGGCGGCCGTTGGCGGTGGGGAAGGACAAAAATCAGCGCTTGGCCTGCGGCTGCGCCCAGAGCGTGGATATTGGGGCCTATCATAGCTGTCCAGGGGGATGCCTGTACTGCTACGCCAACAGGAGTCCCGGGCTGGCTTTGGCCAACAGAGCCCGGCACGACCCCGCCGGACCGCTGCTGTTGGGGCAGCTGGGACCCGAGGACAAGGTGACCCAGCGGGAAATAACATCCCGCTCGAGAGAGCAGACGAAGCTGGATTTATAGCGGCGGGGATGAGGAGCCGTCCGCTCGTGATGGCGAGGGAAGGCCATGCGCTTTTGGCTGTAGGGCGTTTTCCCGGCGGCTGCCGGGGCGTGGTGGGCCTGTAGCCTTTCCCGGCGCGCCGGGCTGAGGGTAGGGCTTTTGCAAAAAAAGACCGCCGCGCCCTGGAGGCGCGGCGGGGGCTAAGCGGGGCTCAACCGTATTCGGGGGCGTCGCACTTGGCGCACCGGGTAAAGCCGGCGGCTACGGCTTGTTCCAGGGTAACCCGGGCGCTGGTCTTTTTCACGTAACGGCAGTCCTTGGTGTGGTAGTTCTTGCCCCCGTCGTTGCAGTAGACGTATACTGGAACAGGGGTGGGGGTGGGCTGCACCACCAGGGAGGCGGGCTGTACGTAAGGGGCGATGTACAGTTCGTAGGCGCCCTCGTCGCTTTCCTTTTGGATAGGGCCCTGGATTTCCGCCACCGGGACGGCGCTTACCAGTTCCACCCCGCCTTTGGCCCGCTCGGGGGGCAGCGTTTGGGGTACCACCACGGCCAGCACCAGCAGGCACAGCCCTAGGGAAACCAGGCTCTTGGTCAGCCGGGACCAGCGGCACCGGTCGCTCCACATCATCAAGAGGCCCGCAGGAAAACAGAAAATCAGCCAGCGGATCACCGATTTGGTGTACCGGCTGACTTTTTTACGCCGTCTACGACCGGGTTTAACCGGCTTTGTCGCCCTGTGCATCGGCCCATTTCCATCCTTAGTTGTTGATAAATCGTCGAGCGGCTATCGCGTATACGCGGACGCCAACCCACATATATTGTAGCCAAACTGGCTGGATTTGTAAATAGACACAATATATTGTATCCATTACAAATCTGCGCATGGTGTCATTAACTTGTAATATTTGGAGGGAAATGGGGGAATTTCCTCGCCGCTATGGACTTTTGCGGCATTGCCGTGTATAATGAAGGCGTAAAACGCCGGGGAGGGATGGCCATGGCGACAGCCCATGAGGTGCTAGGGGTGGACAAAAACGCCTCTGTAACCGAAATACGCCGCGCCCATCGAGAGCTGGCCCGCCGCTGGCATCCGGACCGGTTCGCACCGGGTCCCGAGCGCATGTGGGCGGAAAACCGGATGACCGAGATCAACCAAGCTTTTGAGGAAGCGTTGAAGCAGGCCAGCCGCAGCGAGGGGTTGAACGAGACGACTCCGGAACATGAGCAGCTGGAGGATGTGCGCAAGCTGCTGGGCCTGGGGCAGCTCAGCGCGGCCCGGCAGGCGTTGATGCGCATAGCCACTCGTTCGGCGGAGTGGAATTACCTGTTTGGCGCGGTGCTGTTGCGGTTGGGGGAAATTGAAAAGGCGGTGCTGTATTTTGGCATCGCTACCCGGCAAAGGCCGGACAACCCCCAATACCAAACCGCCTACTTAAGCGCCGAATCCATGCGGGACAGGAGCAGGCTCAGGCCGCGGCTGAAGCGGTGGCTCAAAGGAGGTTGGCGCGGTTAAGCCCCAAAGGGCTTTTATTTTTGCCCTTTTCCCATATGGGCCTTGATTTGCTCAAAGCTTTCCTGGCTAATGACGTGCTCCATGCGGCAAGCGTCCTCGGCGGCGATGCGGGGGTCTACCCCCAGGCGCACCAGGCACTCGGTGAGCAGGGTATGCCGTTCGTAGACCTGTTCGGCCAGGGCCCGGCCCGATTCGGTCAGGTGCAGGTGGCCGTTTTCGTCCACCGTCAACAGCAGGGCGGCCTTCAGGTTGGCTACCGCTACCGATACGCTGGGCTTGCTGAATTCCAGGTAATTGGCCACGTCGATGGAGCGCACCTGTCCCTGCTTGGAGAGGACCAGGATGGCCTCCAGGTAGTTTTCCCGGGATTCCTGAACCTTCAAGATAGCACCTCCTCGCAATGATATATGTAGTATAGCACAAGGTTGGGGCGCCCGGCAAGGGCGGAGGCGGGGCGGCGGATATTTTATCCCGCGCCAGTCTTGCTTCATCGTGGAGAATCGTCTATAATGGAAGGGGCTATATGCGCCGGGACCGGGCCGCAGGGCCCCGCTTACCAATGCCGAAGGAGAGGAGAATCCAGGGGTGATTATACGCCATGCCAGCGAGCCCATAGGCGGGCTGGCGCTGGAAGATACTTTCGTCGCCTACGACGATTTGGAGGACGAGCTGGGGCAAGCCACGGTGCAGCAGACTATGGCCGACATGATCTGCCCCGCCCGGCCCCACATGCTGCTGGTGCGGGCCAAGTGCGCCCCGGAGGCCAGGGACGCCCTGCTGGGGGCGGCCACCGCCCGGGCACTGATGCTGGCCCGGATGGTGCCCGACGCCGCCGCCCGGATATACACCCAGTGCGCACCGGAGGACCAGGAGCTGATGGGCGCCCTCACCGCCCTGGGCTATAAGGATGACGACGGCCTGGTGCGGATGCGCCGGGTTTTGCAGCGGGGGCCCATCGTCAAGCCCCTGCCCGCCCAGTGTACCATCGTGCGGGATTACCTGATCGACGAGGACGAAAGCCGCTTCTTTCTGGAGCGCTACAACGCCATGTTCGCCCGGGAGCGGGACGTGGCCTGGCTCAATGGGCTTAAGAATCTGCCCGATTTCGCCCGGCTGCTGGTGGTGGCCCCCACAGGACTGGCCGGGGAGATGGTCACCTGGTCGGACCAAGGCAGGGGCGTGGTGGGCATTATCCAGACTACCCCGGCCTGGCAGCGAAAGGGCGTGGGCAGTTATCTGATGGAGTTGGCCCGCATCTACTGGTTGGAGCGGGGGCTTCGGGAGGCCTACTTCGACGTGTGGGCCCGGCTTACCGGCGCGGTGCGCCTGGCCGCCACGTCCGGGTTCCGCCCGGACGAGATGCTGATGCGTTATCCGGGCATCGACGTGGGATAAGGGGAATAGAATTGCAAGACGGGGGTTGGAAGAAGATGAAGAAGTATCGTGTAGGCGTGGTAGGCGCCACCGGCATGGTGGGGCAGCGGTTTGTCACATTGCTCAGCGGGCATCCCTGGTTCGAGATTGCCGCGCTGGCCGCCAGTCCCAGGTCGGCGGGCAAAACCTACCGGGAAGCGGTAGGGGAGAAGTGGGCCTTTTCCTGGCCCATCCCCCAGCAGGCGGCGGACATGGTGGTGCTGGACGCCGGGGACGTGGAGAAGGTGTGCGGCCTGGTGGATTTTATCTTCTGCGCCGTGGACATGAAGAAAGAGGAGATCCGCGCCCTGGAGGAGCGCTACGCCCGGTGCGAGACGCCGGTGGTCAGCAACAACTCCGCCTTCCGCTACACGCCGGACGTGCCCATGATGATCCCGGAGATTAATCCGGAGCACATGGCGGTGATCCCGGCCCAGCGCAAGCGCCTGGGTACCCGGGTGGGCTTTGTCACCTGCAAGCCCAACTGCTCCATCCAGGGCTATGTGCCCGCCCTGTCCCCCCTGCGGGATTTCGGCATCGAAAAGATCAGCGTGTGCACCTATCAGGCCATATCCGGCGCAGGCAAGACCTTCGCCACCTGGCCGGAGATGGTGGACAACGTGATCCCCTTCATCGGCGGCGAGGAATACAAGAGCGAAGTGGAGCCTCTGAAGATCTGGGGCCAGGTGGCCGGCGGGGAGATTGTGCCCGCAGCCAAGCCGGTGATCAGCGCCCAGTGCTACCGGGTGGCCTGCACCGACGGGCACATGGCTGCGGTGTCGGTGTCCTTCGCCAAGAAGCCGCCCCAGGAGGAGATATTGGCCCGGTGGGCGGCCTACGAGGGGCTGCCCCAGCGCTGCGGCTTGCCCAGCGCCCCCAAGCAGTTTTTGACCTACTTTGCCGAGGATAACCGGCCCCAGACCCGGCTGGACCGGGATTTGGAAAAGGGCATGGGCATCTCCATCGGGCGGCTGCGCCAGGATGTGATCTTCGATTACAAGTTCGTCTCCCTGTCCCACAACACCTTGCGGGGCGCGGCGGGAGGCGCGGTGGAGACCGCCGAGCTCTTGTGCCACGAGGGGTACATTCCTTACAAGTAGCCGGTACGTGTCCCGTCCGACGGAAGGGAGGCGCTCCCATGCGAGCCGTGTTTACCGGCGCCGCCACGGCGCTGGCCACACCCTTTACTTCAGACGGCGTGGACCTGGTCCTGCTGGAGAAATGGATCGACAGGCAGATCGAGGCGGGGGTGGACGCCCTGGTGGTGCTGGGCACCACCGGGGAGCCCTGCACCATGACCTTGGAGGAACGAAAGAGCGCCCTGTGCCGGGCGGTGGAGCGGGCGGACGGACGGATGAAGGTGATCGCCGGAGCCGGTTCCAACGATACCGCTCAGGCCATGGCCAACGCCCGCATGGCCCGGGCGGCGGGGGCGGACGCCCTGCTGGTGGTCACCCCCTACTACAATAAATGTACCCAGGCCGGGCTGATCGCCCATTTCCAGGCGGTGGCCGAGGCGGGCGGATTGCCCGCCATCCTGTATAACGTGCCCAGCCGGACCGGGCTCAACATGCTGCCGGAAACGGCGGCCCGGCTGGCCGAGCACCCCCTGATATGGGGGCTCAAGGAAGCCTGCGGCGATATCGTCCAGTTGGGCGAGGCGGCCCGGCTGCTGGAGGGCAAGGCGGCGGTGTATGCGGGCAACGACGAGATGTGCCTGCCCGCCATCGCCTTGGGTGCTCAGGGCGTGGTATCGGTGACCGCCAACGTGGCGCCCCGCCTGGTGGCGGACATGACCCGCGCCGCCCTGGCAGGAGAGACCCGCCGGGCGTTGGCTCTGAACCGCCGCCTGGCGGCGCTGAACCGGCTGCTGTTTTGCGAAGTGAGCCCCATTCCCTGCAAGGCTGCGCTGGGCATGATGGGCTTGGGAGACTGGGGCGTGCGGCCGCCCCTTACGCCCCTGACGCAGGCCAACGGGGCGCTGCTCCAGGCGGAGCTGGCCCGGCTGGGACTGGCCGTTTCGGCCTAACCGCCGCCCGACTGGGAGGGCCGGGGGCGGACGCGAGGGCGGCCCTGCGTCCCCCGGGACGAGGGCTATTCCGGGCAGGGATTGGCTGGATGCTCCCCATCCATTGGATCAACGGAGGCGGCGGAGAGCGGGCGCCCTTTGCCGCCCAATCCACAAAAGGAGGGTTCTCATGAAAATCGCGCTGGGGTCTGACCATGGCGGATTCGATCTCAAAAATCTGGTCCGCCAGCACCTGGAGGAGCGGGGCTTTACCTGCGTGGACTATGGCAGCTATGACAGCGCCAGGGCGGAATACCCTGTGTACGGGGAGAAGGCAGCTCGGGCGGTGGCTGCGGGGGAATGCGATTTGGGGCTTCTGTTCTGCGGCACCGGCTGCGGCATCTCTCTGTCCGCCAACCGGGTGAAGGGCATTCGCTGCTGCAACTGCTCCGAACCTGTGACCGCCCGGCTGTGCCGGGAGCACAACAACTGCAACATGCTGGCCATGGGCGGGCGCATCGTGGGGGCTGAACTGGCCTTCGCCATAGCCGATAGCTTTTTGGACGCCCGGTTTATTACCGGTGGAAGGCATGAACAGCGGGTGAACATGATCGAGGCCATCGATAGAAATTAGGAGGGGTTGCCCAGTGTACAAGATTGTGGAGAAACA
This sequence comes from Candidatus Excrementavichristensenella intestinipullorum, assembly GCA_018711685.1. Classification (GTDB taxonomy): domain Bacteria; phylum Bacillota; class Clostridia; order Christensenellales; family Aristaeellaceae; genus Excrementavichristensenella; species Excrementavichristensenella intestinipullorum. Next base: position 7,084 of record DVHZ01000200.1, read on the forward strand.
GACGCTCAACGAACAGGTAAGCAAGATGGTGATCCACGCCCCCTACGTGGCGCGCCACGCCCAGCCGGGGCAGTTCATCATTCTGCGGGTGGAGGAGAATGGGGAGCGCATTCCCCTGACCATCGCCGGGTATGACCGGGACAAGGGCGATGTGACCATTATCTATCAGAAGGTGGGCGCAACCACCCGCCTGCTGGATACCCTGAACGCGGGGGACAGCCTGCAGGACTTCGTGGGTCCCTTGGGCAAGGCCAGCGAGTTCGAGGGAATGCACAAGGTAGCCGTGGTGGGCGGCGGCCTGGGCGTGGCCATCGCCTATCCCCAAGCCAAGGCGCTGCACGACATGGGCGCGGAGGTGGACCTGATCGTGGGCTTCCGCACCGAGGGCCTCATCATCCTGAAGGAGGAATTCGATAAGGCCTGCACCAACCTGTTCGTGATGACCGACGACGGCAGCAACGGCCACAAGGGCTTCGTCACCCAGGCCCTGGAAACCCAGCTGAAGGCGGGGGTCAAGTACGACGCGGTCATCGCCATCGGCCCTCTGATGATGATGAAGGCGGTCAGCGAGATGACCCGCCCCTACGGCATCAAGACCATCGTGTCCATGAACTCCATCATGATCGACGGCACCGGCATGTGCGGCGGCTGCCGGGTGGTGGTAGGCGGGCAGACCAAGTTCGCCTGCGTGGACGGCCCCGACTTCGACGGGCATCTGGTGGACTTTGACAGCGCCCTGACCCGGGGACGTATGTTTATGGAGGAAGAAAAGGCGGCCACGGAACACCATGCCTGCCGCCTGATGGGAGGTACGCGCTGATGGCCAATATGCAGATGAATAAAACCGCCATGCCCGAACAGGACCCCATCTTGCGGGGCAAGAATTTCCAGGAAGTCGCCCTGGGCTACACCCAGGAGCAGGCCGCCAACGAGGCCGCCCGCTGCCTGAACTGCAAGAATCAGCCCTGCATGAAGGGCTGCCCCGTAGGGGTGCATATCCCCCACTTCATCAGCCATCTGGTTTCCGGGGACATGGAAGGCGCCTACCGCGTCCTGCGGGGGGACAACGCTTTGCCCGCCATCTGCGGCCGGGTATGCCCTCAGGAGAACCAATGCGAAAAGCTGTGCGTGCGGGGCATCAAGGGCGAGCCGGTGGGCATCGGCCGGCTGGAACGGTACGTGGCAGACTGGGCTATGGCCCAGGACCTGAAGCCCCAGCCCCCCAAGGAGGAAAAGGCCCAGAAGGTGGCGGTGATCGGTTCCGGTCCCGCCGGGCTGAGCTGCGCCGGCGCACTCAGGGCCATGGGCTATCAGGTAACCATCTTCGAGGCGCTGCACACCCCCGGCGGCGTGCTGATGTACGGCATTCCCGAGTTCCGTCTGCCCAAGGCGCTGGTGGAACGGGAAATCAGCTCCCTGCGGGAGATGGGCGTGGATATCCAGACCAACGTGGTGATCGGCAAGTCCATCACCCTGGACGAGCTGCTGGGCGAGGAGGGCTTCTCCGCCGCCTTCATCGGCAGCGGCGCGGGGCTGCCCAGGTTCCAGGGCATTCCCGGCGAACAGCTGTGCGGGGTGTATTCCGCCAATGAATTCCTCACCCGCATCAACCTGATGAAGGCCTACGACTTCCCCAACCACATGACCCCGGTGAAGGTGGGCAAGCAGGTAGCCGTGATCGGCGGCGGCAACGTGGCCATGGACGCCGCCCGGTGCGCCCTGCGCATGGGCGCGGAGCAGGTGAGCATCGTCTACCGCCGCAGCGAGCAGGAAATGCCCGCCCGGGCGGAGGAGGTCCACCACGCCAAGGAGGAAGGCATCGCCTTCCGGCTGCTCACCAACCCCACCCGCATTATGGGCGACGAAAAGGGCAATGTCACCGCCATGGAGTGCGTGGAGATGACGTTGGGCGAGCCCGACGCTTCCGGCCGCCGCCGCCCGGTGGTGAAGCAGGGCAGCGAATTCGTGATCCCGGTGCAGACTGTGGTGGTGGCTATCGGCAATAGCCCCAACCCCCTGGTGACCTCTACCACCCCCGGCCTGCAAACCCAGAAGTGGGGCGGCATCGTGGTGGATGAGGATACCCTCAAGACCAGCCGGGACTTCGTCTACGCCGGCGGCGACGCGGTCACCGGCGCGGCTACCGTCATCCTGGCCATGGGCGCCGGCAAGCAGGCCGCCGCCTCCATCGACAAGGCGTTGCAGGAGAAAGGGTAAAGCCCATCGCGCCGCGAAAAAGCGGGAAACGGGGGACGGGAGCGGAGGTTTCTTCGCCACCGTCTCCCCTTTTTTTCGCCTCCGGGAGTTTTTTTGTCCCCGGAAAGGGCAATATAGGATTGTTAAGAATTGGAGCAAATGGGGGATGAACCGGAAAGGAAACGGCCCCAACTACCATATATTGGAAAAATCCGCCGCCCCATACCATATTTGGTAGAATGGGGGGCGAAAAAGAAATTGCGGAAAAAGTGAAAAAAGGGGTTGACAAAAGGGGGAGCCTTTGATATAATACCATCTGTTGCCGCACGAACGGTGCCGCAAAAAAGCCCGAAAAAGCGGCGGCAAGCGATCCTTGAAAACGATACAGCGAGAGCGAGAGAACGAGGAAAGAACAGTCAGATTCTGATGAGTAAGCAGCATTGGGGTAGGCCGGCTTTGGCGAGTCGGGCGCCCCGATGTGAAGGATTAAACGCAAGAGTTTGATCCTGGCTCAGGACG
>DVHZ01000201.1 GCA_018711685.1 Candidatus Excrementavichristensenella intestinipullorum
CGCCAGGGACTCCTCGCCCCTGGACCCCCGCCAAGGGGGGATGGCCCCCCTTGGAACCGCCATACGCGCTGGCGCGTAGGTGGAGCAACGGCCTGAAACGATGCGACGGCGGTAGCCGCTGCGGTGTTTCAGGCCGTTGTGGGGATGCGGTGGGGCGCAAAAATTTGCCGGGTGGGATGGCTGACTCGGCGCCGGGGGGCTGTCCCCGGGTCCCCGCCAAGGGGATGGCCCCCCTTGGAACCGCCCACCTCGCTGGCGCGTAGGTGGAGCAACGGCCTGAAACGATGCGGCGGTCGGATCAGCGCCGTTTCCGGCGGACTCGGCGCAGCCCCCATTCTATGGCCAATACGATCCCGTAAAACGCCGCCCACAATCCCAGGCTCAACGCCTTCACGCGGAGCGGCTCCCTTGCGCCGTGCCCGTCCGAGGGCCTGAGAAGCACCCACAGGCACACCCCCAGGAAGATGCCCAGCTGCACCCATTGAACCGCTTTCCACGCCTTCATCTGCGTCAGCTCCCGCCCTATTTCTTCCCCGTGCCGCCCTCTACCACACCCTCGTGGCGCAGCACCGCGCCCACCGTTTTCAGCACCCATCGGGCGTCCCCCGCCAGCGTTATCTTCTGGGCGTATTCCCCGTCCAGCCGCGCTTTTTGGGGGATGGGCAGTTCGTCCCGGCCGCTGACTTGGGCCGGGCCCGTCAGGCCGGGCCGCAGCGCGTTGGCGCCGTACTGATCCCGCTCCGCTACCAGGTCGAATTGGTTCCACAGCGCCGGCCGGGGGCCTACGATGCTCATGTCCCCCTTCACGATGTTCAGCAGCTGCGGCAGCTCGTCCAGGGAGGATTTCCGCAGAAACTTGCCGCTGCGGGTGATATACCGGGTGGCCCCCGCCATCTGGTGGGTGGGCGTCTCGCTGGGCGCGCTCACCACCATGGTGCGGAATTTATACATCTGAAAATATTTTTTGTCCTTGCCCACCCGCTTCTGGCGGAAGATCACCGGTCCCGGCGAATCCAGCTTGACCCATAGCGCCGTAAGGACCATCACCGGCGACAAAACAACCAGGGCTGCCAGCGCCAGCAGCGCGTCCAGCCATCGCTTCACGTATTTGGCGTACAACCGCAACGCCTCCCGTTTTTCTGGTAAGATGACTGCTTTCATTATACCATATTTTTTCTGTGTTGTCACACGAAATATGCCATGCTGGAGCCGGGCATGGCCCCAGGCAGTCTCCCTCCCTCGGTTCCATTTGACATCCATATTTTTAACGCGCTATAATTATTTCAATAAACTGGAATCATTTTCCAGGTATTGATGAGGAGGAGATTCGTCATGAGCCATTCCCTTTCCCGTCGCGCCTTTTTAAAGAGCGCTGCGGCAGGCGCCCTGGGGGTAGCCGCCGCCAACGTGCTGGGGGTACAAGGCGCCCTGGCCCAGGGGGTGTACACCCCGGGCACTTATAGCGCCCAGGCCCAGGGCATGGGCACTTGCACCGTCACCATGACCTTTAGCGAAAGCGCCATCACCGACGTGGTGCTGGACCTGCCCAACGAGACCCCCAGCATCGGCCAGGCCGCCGCCGAGGAACTGAAGGCCGCCCTCCTGGCCGCCCAGAGTGCCGACATCGATGCCGTTTCCGGGGCTACCATCACCTCTCAGGCGGTGACGAAGGCCGCCGCCAAGTGCATTCAGCAGGCCAAGGGAGAGATCCCCATCGAGGTGATCACCCAGGAGGCGGAGGCGGAGGATGGCGACTGGCTGGGCCAGGAGCCCCAGATCGACGAAAGCCAGATTGCCGCCCAGTACGACTGTGAGATTCTGGTGATTGGCTGCGGCACCGGCGGCATGTTCGCCGTGGCCTCCGCCGCCGAGGAGGGCGCCAACGTCATCGGCATCGACCGCTTCCCCACCGGCGTAGGCATTCGGGATGATCTGGGCGCCCTCAACTCTCGCTACCAGCAAGAGTGGGGCACCAAGATCGACAAGTTCGATTACATCACCATGGCCACCCAGTATGCCGCCGGTCACATCAGTCAGGACCTGGTGCGCCTGTTCTGCGAGGAATCCGGCAAGGTCATCGACTGGTACGGCGACCGGCTGGCTGAGCGGGGCGTGGAATTGTGGCACGAGTCGGGCGACAGCGACGACCAGGCCCGCTACCATCATTTCCCCACCGGCCATTCCCCCCGCTGGACCGGCAGCGACGACGGAAACGGCAACCTGCTGGACGGCAACAAGGTGCTCTATGACTACGCCGTCAAGCTGGGCGCTCAGTTCCACTACAACACCAAGATGATCAAGCTGGAAAAGGTGGACGGCAGGGTGACCGGCTGCATCGCTGAGGACGGGGACGGCCGGTATGTGCGCTACACCGCCTCCAAGGGCACCGTGGTGGCCACCGGCGGCTATTCCCTCAACTACGACATGATGCAGGCCCTCCAGCCCTGGAACCTGCGCATCATCGGCCGCAACGGCTCCGAGCCCGGCGCTTTCGGCGACGGCATCAAGGCTTGCCTGTGGGCCGGCGCCAAGATGGACGAGACCCACTCCATGATGATGTTCGACCGCTGCGCTTTGCGCCCCGACCAGGAAACCGGGCCGGAGACCGCCAAGTCCGGCGACAACGGCTTCTTCTGGATGGGCAGCCAGCCCTGGCTTAAGGTGAACGCCGACGGCAAGCGCTTCTTCAACGAGTCCGGCACCTACGAGGGCATTCTCCATGCCGACGAGTACCAGAAGGGCCACGTCCACTACACCCTCTTCGACAGCAACTGGACCACCTATGCCACCCAGTTTGAGATGCACGGCTGTTCCCGCCTGTATCCCTTCGAGAACGGCGCAGACCCCAACATCCCCTATCAGGCCATTGAGAGCGGCATGCTCCCCGGCCTCATTCAGGACGGCTTCGTCATCCAGGCCGACACCATTGAGGAGCTGGCCCAGAAGCTGGGCCTGCCGCCCCAGCAGCTTCAGGACACTGTGGAGCGCTATAACCAACTGGCCTACGCCGGTGAGGACACCGATTATGGCAAGGAGCCCCACCGCCTCACCCCGGTGGACACCGCGCCCTTCTACGGCGCCAAGAACACAGGATACGTGCTGTGCACCATGGACGGCATTCAGATCGACACCACCATGAACGCCATTGACACCCAGGGCGATCCCATTCCCGGCCTATACGTGGTGGGCAACGACTCCGGCTGCTACTTCGCCAACACCTACCCCAATCTGTCCACCGGCATGGCCTGCGGCCGCACCGTGACCTTCGGTTACCTGGTGGGCAAGCATCTGGCCAAGTAAATCCTTTCTGCCTAGCCTCTCCCATCCCCGTTTTCGGCGTCATTTCTGCAGCGGGGATTGATGACGGCGATAGAGGGCGGGCCGGCCAAAAGCCGGTTCGCCCTCTTATTCCTTTGTGCCGGAAGGGGGGATTGGTCTTTGGGAGGGGACTTTTTAGGGAGCGGGAGGGGGATCAAGCTGAGGGG
>DVHZ01000202.1 GCA_018711685.1 Candidatus Excrementavichristensenella intestinipullorum
CCCGGCGGCAATCCCGAAGGACTCTTCCCGCCCGGGACGGACCGCGCTTTCTTTCCCGGATAGGTTGACAGGACCCGGCGGGGCGTGTACAATCAGCGGGAAAGGAAAAGCGTGGAAAGGAAGGGATAGCCATGCGCTGCAGCTGTAGGTACTGCGACAGCGGCGCGTACATGATCCAGGCGGAGAGCAGCCGTCTGGGCTGCGTGTGTCCGGTATGCGGCGCCCACTGTGCCGATTGCCTGGGCACCAATACCGTGGTGAGCCGGGAGGCCTTTCAGGCCATGAAGCGGGCTGCCGCCCGGGAGCGGGAGGCGCAGCCCGGCCAGCCCCCCTCCCCCCATGGGGCCCCCGGTCCGTAAGCGATGGGCGCATCGGGCCTCAGGCCAAGGGCCTGGGGCCCTTGACTATGCCTGCGGGTTCGGCGCGGGGGCAAGGAAAGGGGCCTAGAAGTTTACGCCGGCGGTGAGGATGACGTTGGCGTAGGAGCTGCATTCGCCGGTGCGCAGGATGGCGTTGGCCGTTTGGGTGAGGCGCTTAAATTCCTCGTGGGGCGTTTGGGTGGAAGGAAGCCCCTGGAGGATATCCTGCATTTGGGACAGTACGCCGGGATTGGCCTGGGGCATCTCCTGGGCGTAACAATAGGACTCCACCACCAGCTGGCCGGCCACGGCCTTGAGGGCTTCCAGGAAGGTGGGCACGCCCCGGACCAGGGCCAGGTCGATCACCGGCACGCCGGGGGGCAGGGGCAGCCCCGCGTCGCAGATGACCAGGGTTTGGGTGTGGCCGCAGTGGGCGATGGCGCTGAGCAGCTGAGCGTTGAGGATTCCGTCCCGGGTCATAAAATTTGCCTCCTCTCGTTTGCGTCACGGCAAAGGGGGCGGGCAGCGGGCCCGCCCCCTTTGTCAGGGTTCAAGGATTATTCGGTGATCAGGGCCACCGGCACGCCGATGTTGGCGTCGATGGTCTCGCCGTTCAGGTACTTGAGGGCGTTCTCCACGCCCATCTCGCCCATCAGGGCGGGCTGCTGCTGGATGGTGGCGGCCATGGTGCCCTCGGCCACCGCGTCCAGAGCGATCTGCTCGGCGTCGAAGCCCACGATGACCACGTCGGCGCGGCCGTTCTGCTGGCAGGCCTGCACGGCGCCGATGGCCATGTTGTCGTTGGCGCAGAACACGCCCTTCACCTCGGGATAGGCCAGCAGGATGTTCTCCATGATGCTCAGCGCCTTGGTGGTATCCCAGTCGCCGATCTGGCTGGACACCACGGTGACGGCGTCGCCGGCCTCGGCCACGGCCTCGTCGAAGCCCTGGTGGCGCTCATTGGCCGCGGAGGCGCCCGCCTGGCCCTGGATCTCGGCGATGGCGCCGGAGCCGCCGATCTGCTCGATCAGGTACTGGGTGGCCAGCTTGCCGCCGTACACGTTGTCCGAAGCGATGTGGCTCACCACTTCCGCGCCGTTGACGCTGCGGTCGATGGAGATCACCGGGATGCCCGCCGCCGTGGCCTGCTCAACCACCGTAGCCGCCGCGTCGGAATCCACCGGGTTGTACAGCACGAAATCCACTTCCGCGGCGATCAGGTCCTCCATATTGGTTACGTCCTTGGCCGCGTCGTTGGCGCCGTCCAGCACGATGGTGTTGACGCCCAGCTCCGCCGCCTTGGCCTCGATGGCGTTCTGCATGTTCACGAAGAAGGTGTTGGAGGTATCGGAGAGCAGCACGCCGATGGTGATCTGCTCCTCGGCCAGGGCGGCGCCGCCCAGGGCGAACATCAGGACCAGTACCAGGGAAAGAATTTTTTTCATAGATGGTTTGCCTCCTTTTTTGTTATCAGCAGGGGGACGCGCCCCCAGGCCTTCACTTTTTGCCGGCGGACCGGGCGTCCAGCAGCACGGCCAGCAGGATGACGATGCCCTTGACGATGGTCTGGTAGTAGGCCGAAACGTTGGTCAGGTTCAGGATGTTGTTGAGCATGCCGATGATCAGCGCGCCGATGAGGGTGTAGAGCACCTTGCCCTCGCCGCCCCGCAGGGAGGTGCCGCCGATGACCACGGCGGCGATGGCGTCCATCTCGTAGCCCTCGCCGGCGGTGGGGGTGGCGCTGGCCACCCGGGCGGTGACGATGATGCCCGCCACGCCGGCCAGCAGGCCGCTGGCGGTGTAGGCCAATATCTTGGTGCGGACCACGTGAATGCCCGAGAGCAGGGAGGCCTCCTCGTTGCCGCCGATGGCGTACATGTGCCGGCCGAAACTGGTCTGGTTCAGGAAGTAGTACACCACCGCGTACACCACCGCCATGAGGATGATGGGCACCGGCAGGTATCCGTCCAGCACAGACTGCTGGCCGAAGGCGATGAAGGAGCTGGCCCCCGCCAGCTTCTTGCTCAGGGGAATGGCCGCGCCGCTGGTGAGCACCAGGGTAGCGCCCCGGAAGATGGACATGGCCGCCAGGGTGACGATCATGGGCTGCAGGCCGCACCGGGCGATGAAAAAGCCGTTCATCACGCCGGAAGCCGCGCCGATCACCAGCGCCGCCAGCACCGCCCACAGGGCGGACCAGGGATTATCCGGCATGGACTGAATGATGAAGGCGGCCATAGCGCCGGAGAAGGCCAGCACCGAGCCTACGGAAATATCGATGCCGCCCAGCAGGATGGCGAAGTACACCCCCGCCGCCAGCACCGCGTAATGGGATACCTGCTTGAGGATGTTGGTAAAGTTGCCCAAGGTAAAGAACCGGGCGTGGAGGCAGGAAAACACCGCCGTCACCAGCAGCAGGATCAAAATGGGCCGGTAATCGGTGAGCAGGGCCTTGACCACCTTTTGGCTGGCGGCGCTTTGCCGGTTGAACCGGGCGTACAGCCAAATCCCCAGCAGGGCCAAGATCAGCCCGCCCGCCAGGAACAGGTAGCTGTGGGCGTACAGGGTCAGCCGGGCGCTCTCCCAGCCGGAAGCCGGAAGGGCGGCCTGGGCCGTCTCCAGGGCGGCTTGCCGGGTGGCGCCGTCCACGATCAAGCTATTGCCAAAAGCCCGGCTGGCCGCCACCGTGGCGCCGATGAGCCCCACCCCCGCCGCCAGCAGCACCAGCGCCAGCACCAGCGTCGCGATCTTCTTCATGGCCGTTCACCCTCCGTCTTTTCGTCTACGATCAGGGACATGATCTTTTCCTGGGTGGCTTCCCGGCGGCTCAACTCGCCCTTCAGCCGCCCTCCCTCCAGCACCAGCACCCGGTCCGACATTCCCAGGATCTCCGGCATTTCGCTGGAAATCATCAGGATGCCCTTGCCCCGGGCCTTCAGTTGATTGATCAGCAGGTAGATTTCCTTCTTCGCTCCCACGTCGATGCCCCGGGTGGGCTCGTCCAGGATGAGCACGTCGGGCTCGGTCATCAGCGCCTTGGACAGGACGATCTTCTGCTGGTTGCCCCCCGACAGGTTGCGCACCCGCTGGGTCATGGAGGGGGTCTTGATGTTCATCTTTTGGATGTAGTCCCGCACCACCTGCTTCTCCTTGCCCTTGTTCAGCTTGCCCCGGCGGCTGATGGCGCAGAGGGAGGAGAGGGTAATATTGCCCGCCACGTCCATGAGCATCACCAGGCCGTTGCGCTTTCGGTCCTCGGTCATGTAATACAGGCCCTGGCTGATGGCGTGGCTGGGATTGTCCGCCCGGTAGGGCTTGCCCGCCAGGGTTACCTGGCCCTTCTCCCAGGGATACAGCCCGTACAGGGTGCAGGCCAGCTCCGTGCGCCCCGCGCCCACCAGGCCGGCGCAGCCCACCACCTCGCCCCGGCGCAGGGAGAAGGTGACGTCGTGGATGTGGGCGTTGGACAGCCCCTCCACCCGCAGCACTTCCTCGCCGGGCTGAACCGCCTGGTAGGGGAACTGCTGGTCCAGGGTCCGGCCCACCATCATGCCGATGAGGGAATCCATGGTCAGTTCCTTCACCGGGGTCTCCCCGATGAAGCTGCCGTCCCGCAGCACGGTGGCCCGGTCGCAGATTTCAAACACTTCCTTGAGCCGGTGGGTGATGTACACGATGCCCTTGCCCTCGCTCCTCAGGCCCCGGATCACGGCGAAGAGGCTGTCCACCTCCTCGTCGGGGAGGGCGTCGGTGGGCTCGTCCATGACGATGACCTGGGCGTTGAGCAGCAGGGCCTTGGCGATTTCCACCATCTGCTGCTGGGCGATGGACAAATCCTTCACCTGCGCCCTGGGGTCCAAGGGCATACGCACCCGCTCCAGCAGCTGGCGGGTTTTTTCCATCATGGCGCGCTTGTCCAGCCGGCCGCCCTTGCCCTTGAGCTCCCGTCCCAAAAAGATATTTTCGTAAATGCGCATCTTGGGCACCAGGTTGAGTTCCTGGTGGATGATGGCCAGCCCGTCCTCCTGGGCCTGGCGGGCGCCCCGATAGGCCACCGGCCTGCCCTTAAAGACGATTTCGCCGCTATCCCGCTGGTAGACGCCGGTCAGCACCTTCATCAGGGTGGACTTCCCCGCGCCGTTTTCCCCCAGCAGGGCCATCACCTCTCCCGGATACACGTTCAGGCTGACGCCCTTCAAGGCGTGTACGCCGGGAAAGGACTTTTGGATATCCCGCAAGGTCAGGATTGCCTCCGCCATAGCCGCCTCCCTGGTTGTGAAGGAATACAAAACACATTGTGCGAATTCAATAAGCTGAGGTTCAATATCTAGACGGAACATTCAATGATATGAAGTATTATACTACACCCGCCGATAACTTGTAAATCAGAGGAATGTTAAAGCTTGATGAAGCGCCGCGAAGCCCAAAGCAAGCGCCGGCAATAGGCCCGCCAGGGCGGAATCACCTACCAATGGGGGCGCGAGGATACCGGCGTAATTTTTGATATAATATTTACAATAATTATACGAATGTGATAAGATTTAACTGCGCGTTATGAAGTAAGGGGGGGATTGAGATGAGAAAAATTTGGAGCATACCCTTCCTGATATTGCTGCTGTAGGGTGGCGTCGCTGCCGCCGGTTTTGCCCAGGCGGCGCCGCTGCCATTGGACGGCACGGCGATTTCCTGGCAGATCGCGCCCCGTGGGAGCGACACCGATTGGCTGTATTTTTCCCTGGATACATTCTCCCGCGTTACCGTGGAGTCTCTGGGCGAGTATTACTTTACGTTGCGGATTAGCAACGGGAATTACGCCGTAACGCGCACCTACTGGCCCAACGGGTCCGGGAATGCCGGCCGCCTGAGGCGGCTGGCATTCCCGCCCAATCCCGCCGCTCTCTCCCTTCTGCGCATCTCATCCCTGCCTTTGCGGCCTTTCCGCAGGCGCGGCGGTCACCGCTCCCGCCCTGCTATGATCCCCAATTCCAGCTTCCAGCGCAAAATGCGCTCCACCGACTGCTCCACCCGTTCCTCGCTCATGCGCCCCTCCTGAACCGCGTCCAATACCGCCCGGTATTGGGTGGAAAAATTGCTGCAGCACAGCAGATCATTGCCCGCCTCCACGGCCAGCACGGCAGCGGCGGCGGAACCGGTGTACTCTTTAATGGCCCCCATGGACAGATCGTCGGTCATGATGACGCCCGCAAAGCCCAGTTCCTCCCGCAGGATCTGATGCACCCGGGGAGACAGGGAAGCGGGACGCTCCCCATCCATGCAGTTGACAATGTTGTGGGCCACCAAGATGCACCCCGCCCCCGCCTGAATGCCGGCCTGGAAGGGCAGAAAATCCTGTTGCAGGAAGGTTTCATAGGGCCGCTTGTCCACCACCAGCCCCGCATGGGTGTCCTTGTTGTCGCCATAGCCGGGGAAATGCTTCAGCGCCGAGGCGATGCCGGCCTGATTCATCGCGCCCACCACGCTGGCCACGTACAGGGCGGTGGTCTGGGCGTCCTGGCCCAGGGAGCGCTGATACATAAAATCGCCCCGCTGGGTGGCGATATCGGCCACCGGCGCCAGATTGAAGTTGACGCCCAGGTCAAGCAGCAGTTGGGATTTTTCCAGGGCGTCCTCCACGATCAGGGGGATGCCGCCCTGGGCGTACAGGTCCCGGGGCGACCAAAACTTCTCCGGGCGGAACGCCTTGAACCGGCTCACCCGGGTGACCGTTCCCCCTTCCTCGTCCACGCCTACCAGCATGGGGACCTTGCTGGCTTGCTGCCAAGACTGGATCTTTTCCCTCACGCTTGCGGGGGTCTCTCCCTCGAAATCCGCGGCAAAAAGAATATACCCGCCCGGCTGATAATCCTTCACCGTCTTTAGCGCACCGGAAGAAGGGCAGCGTACCAAAAACATCTGGGCTACCTTCTCTTCCAAGGTCATCCCTTCCATAATCTGTTTCACAGGGTCCGGACTCTGCTCCTCTTGATCCCCGCTCTGTCCGAGGACGGGCAGAGACGCCATACCCAACAGCAGCGCCAATGCCCAGGCGATTAGCCGTTTCGCCATGCGTATCCTCCTCCCATCATAGTATTTGGACGCAACAGCGCGTCTTTTTGTGCCCTCAACAGGGCCGCGCCGTCTCTTTTTTCGCCCCGCTTCTCAAATCCGCACACCCCACCCCCTTTGTGTCTATTGTTCCGCCCCGTCAAACCATGATATAATAAAAGAAGACAAAACTTCCCAACTTTCTCCCACGTAGGAGGTGGCAACTTTATGAAAAGATTATCGTCCCACTCTGTGTGTGCGGCCCTGTGTGCGGCTCTGTGTTTAGCCCTAGCCGCCGCTTGCTTGCCCGCCCTGGCACAGCAGACCCTATTGCCGGTAAAAATCACCCTGCCCCAAAAACAAACCCTGTACGTGGGCCGCTCCCTCCAACTCACCCCCCAGACCACCCCCGAAGGCGCCAGCGCCACCTTCACCTGGAAGAGTGGCAACCCGGCAGTGGCCACCGTGGAGGACGGCCTGGTCACCGGCGTATCGGCGGGTAAGGCCAAGATCACCGCCGTCACCCCCCAGGGCAAAAAGGCCAGCTGTACCGTCACCGTCAAGCCGGTCCCGGTGGAAGGCTTTGAGGTCCAGGCGGAGGAAAGTGCCGGATTGGACGCCCTGGAGCAGGGCTTGCTCACCGGCCATACCCTGCGCCTCTCCCCCGTCTCCCTGGTCCCGGCCGACGCCCAGCCCGCCTTCTCCTGGAAATCCTCCAAGACGGGGGTAGCCTCGGTGAATAAGCAGGGCCTGGTGACCGGCAAAAAGGCGGGCGTCACCACCCTCACCATCACCGCCAAATACGGCAAGGCGTCCCGCAGCCTGTCCCTGCATGTGGTGCAGAACCAGCGCACCATTTCCAAGGATAAATTTGAATCCGCCATGGCGGCAGTCTACCCCGCCCCCATCCCCGGCGCGGGCATTCAGCCCTACGCCAAAAAAGTCTACGTGAAGAACGGCAGCCTGATGGCGGATATGTATATGTATAACGCCGACGCCTCGGCCATCGGCGGCAAGATACGCATGTCCGTATTTTTCCATTTGAACGCCTCCGCCGCCCAGTTTACCGATTATCAGTTTCTGGGCAACTATACCTGCTCCATCAAGCGCACCAAGCCCGGCGAGTTCAGCGTATGCACCCTGAAGCTGGGCAATCTGAAAGATTTGCTGGGAATGGACCAAACCCAGGTGGTGCTGCTGGATGCCATGGCTTTCGGCCAGGCGCCCATGGACGGGGAAGCCGCCAAATCCGCCGCCGCCCCCCTTGTGCTTCAGGCTTTGCAGCGGCTCACCCGCTGAACCACGCTCCCGGAGCCGAAGGCTCCGCCGCCGCCGGGCCGCCCCCCGCCCGCCCCCGAAGGGGGGCGGGCGGGGGGCGGCCCGGCGGCGGCTCGTGGGGCGGATAAAATTTGCGGAAGCACCCTGGAAACCCTTGACGGACGGAGCCAAAAGAGGTATGCTTTAAGTGGCGCAAAGTGCCTAAATCTGCTGCATGGGAGGTGGCCCGGAATGGACGAAGGCGGAAGATGTCTGACGACAGAGGGCGTGCCTCGATCATGCGCGGGCCGCCGTTTGCCAGCGTGGCAGGCGGCTTTATAGCACTTTTCGGGAACACACGCTCACCTTCATGACACCGCCACCGTCCGGACACTTGATCGCGTTAAATGATGAGTGTCTGGTTTTTGTGCGCGCAAATTTACCTGGAGGTGATAGGCGATGGAGTTTGAAAAGATGAAATCCCGGCTGGACCATTTGCTGGAAAGCCAGCGCCATGGCGAGCTGCGCGGGGCGCTGATGATGCTCAACGAAGTGGATATCGCGGAATACATGCAGACCTTGGACAAGGATAAGCTGCTGATGGTGTTCCGCATTCTGCCCAAGGATATTTCCTCGGACGTGTTCGCCTATATGGACAACGACCAGCGCCAAACGCTGATCGAGTCCATCGGCGACACCGAGGTGGCCAAGCTGGTGGACGACATGTTCATCGACGACGCGGTGGACTTTTTGGAGGAGCTGCCCGCCGGCGTGGTCAAGCGGGTGCTTCAGAATACCGACGTAAAGCGGCGCAACCTGATCAACCAATTTCTGCGCTATCCGGAAAACTCCGCCGGCTCCATCATGACCATTGAGTACTGCGAGTTTCATACCGGCATCACCGTGTCCCAGGCCATGGCGGAGCTCAAGCGCACGGGCATCGATAAGGAAACCATCTACACCCTGTACATCATCGACGACCAGCGCCATCTGGTGGGCATCGTGCCCCTGCGCAAGATGATTCTGGCGGACGACAGCACCCTGGTGGACGCGCTGATGGATACCGGCGTCATCTCGGTGACCACCCTGGACGACCAGGAAACCGTGGCGGAGTCCGTGCGCAAGTACGACCTCATGTCCATCCCCGTGGTGGATACGGAGGGCCGCCTGGTGGGCATCATCACCGTGGACGACATCGTGGACGTCATCGAGGAGGAGAACACGGAGGACTTCGAAAAGATGGCCGCCCTGGTTCCCTCTGACAGCGAATACCTGAAGACCAGCCCCTTTAAGCTGGCGCTCAACCGCATTCCCTGGCTGCTGGTGCTGATGGTTTCGGCCATGTTCACCGGCGGCATCATCACCAGCTTCGAGGGCCTGCTCAATTCCTCGGCGGTGGGCATCATCCTCACCAGCTGTATCCCCATGATGATGGATACCGGCGGCAACTGCGGCTCCCAGGTATCCACCCTGGTCATCCGCGGCATGGCGTTGGGGGAGATCGAATTCCGGGACCTGCCCCGGGTGCTGTGGAAAGAACTGCGGGTGGCGGTGCTGGTGGGCGCTATCCTGGCCTTGGTGAACTTCGTGCGGCTGCTGGCCTTCGGCGGCGCCGGTATAACCCCCATCATCTCCTTCGTGGTGGCCATCAGCATGTTCGCCACCGTGCTCTTCGCCAAGACCATCGGCGCCGTGCTGCCCATGGTGGCCAAAAAAGCTCACCTGGACCCGGCCCTCATGGCCAGCCCCCTGATTACCACCATCGTGGACGCCTGCTCCCTGACCATTCTGTTCAGCATCGCCACCGCGCTGCTCACCTTCTAGACGTCCTCGTTGGTCCCCCATTCCCTGCGATTGCGCACCGCGCCGTCGTGTCCAAAGGAGCCTTTCCCCATGAAAGAAACGCTGGGATGCCTGCGCCGGGCGGATCAGGATTTTCACATGATCGCCCCCGGCGATAAAATCGCCGTGGGCGTGTCCGGCGGCAAGGACAGCCTGCTGCTGCTGTACGCCATGGCCCTGTACCGCAACTTCTCCCCCCACCCCTTCCAGCTTTATGCCGTCACCCTGACCATGGGCCTTGAGCCCTTCGACCTGACCGGCATCCGGGCCCTGTGCCGGCAGCTGGACGTGCCCTACCTGGTGAAGGAAACCCAAATCGGCCAGGTGATCTTTCAGGAGCGGGGGGAGAAAAATCCCTGCTCCCTGTGCGCCAAGATGCGCCGGGGTGCGCTGAATCAGCTGTGCGCCGAGCAGGGCATGAACAAGCTGGCCCTGGGCCATCATCGGGACGACGCCATCGAAACCCTGTTCATGTCCATGCTCTACGAGGGCCGCATCCATACCTTCCACCCGGTCACTTACCTGTCCCGCACCGGCATCACCCAGATACGCCCCCTGTGCTACCTGCCGGAAAAGCACATCATCCACATGGCGCGCACCTTGAACCTGCCGGTGGTCCCCTCCCCCTGCCCCGCCAACGGCTTCACCAAGCGGGAGGAGATCAAAACCCTGCTGGACGGCCTGTGCCGCCAGTTCCCCAACGCCCGGGAGCTGCTGCTCAGCGCCCTGCGCAACCAGGACCAGTACGGCCTGTGGGAGCGAAAACCCCAGTCCCCGCCTAACCCTTAGTCCGCCCTGCGCCTCTCCCTCACTCTGCCCGGCTGTTGACTTCGTCAACAGCCGGGGTCCGGGGGGCGGGGGGCCGGG
>DVHZ01000203.1 GCA_018711685.1 Candidatus Excrementavichristensenella intestinipullorum
GATGGGGAATAATGTATGGAGGTATCCCACATGAAGAAACTGTTGTGCCTGTTGCTGGTCCTGATGATGGGGTTGAGCGTGTGTTCCGCCGCCATGGCTGAGACGGAGAACTACAAGATCGCCATCATGACCGGCACCACCACCCAGGGCGAGGAAGAATTCCGCGCCGCCCAGCGGGAGCAAGCCGCCGACCCCGAGCATATCATCACCGATACCTATCCGGATTCCTTCATGGCCGAGCAGGAGACCACCATCTCCAAGCTGGTGGCCTTCGCCGCCGATCCCGAGGTCAAGGCCATCGTGATGTGCCAGGCGGTGCCCGGCGCCAAGGCCGCCTTTGACAAGATCCGCGAGATGGGCCGGGACGACATCCTGCTCATCGTCGGCACCCCCCAGGAAGATCCTGCCGTCATCGCCCCCGCCTGCGACATCTCAATGTACGCCGACGAGATTAAGCAGGGCGACACCATCATGGAGAAGTGCGCCGAGTGGGGCATTGAGGTGTTCGTCCACTACTCCTTCCCCCGCCACATGGCCATGGAGCTGATCGTGGGCCGCTACGAGCTGCTCAAGGCCAATGCCGAAGCCCTGGGCATTGAGTTCGTAACCGCGACTGCCCCCGACCCCACCGCCGAGGCTGGCGCCACCGCCTCCCAGCAGTTCATCCTGGAAGACGTGCCCCAGAAGATGGCCGAGTACGAGGGCAAGAAGGTGGCCTTCTTCACCACCAACTGCGTCATGCAGGAGCCCCTTCAGACCGCCATCCTGTCCCAGCCCAACGCCTACTATCCCCAGCCCTGCTGCCCCAGCCCCTACCACGGCTTCCCGGCGGTTCTGGGCCTGGAGTTCGGCGATGACGTAAGCGATGAGGACGCCCTGAAGACCGTGGCCGCCGCCCTGAACGAGCACGACGCGGCGGGCCGCTACAGCACCTGGCCCTCCCCGGTAGCCATGTCCATCATCAAGATCGGCGTGGAGTACGCCCGGCAGTACATCAACGGCCAGATCACCGAGCGCAACGATCGGGATGCCTTGCAGAAACTATTCGACGAGGCTCTGGGCGGCGCTACCATTGAGCTTTACACCAACGCCGAGGGCGAGACCTTCGACAACTACTACACCATCCTGCTGGATCCGGTAAACTTCGAGGATTACCTGTAAGATCACGGGAACGACGACGGCCCGCCCCACGGGGCGGGCCGGTTTTCCATAAGGAGGGATGCCAGCTTGGGTGCGGAATATGTGCTGGAAATGAAAAACATCACCAAGCGGTACGGGGAGAATACGGTACTGGAGGACGTGTCCCTGTCCGTCCGGCCGGGGGAAATTCACGCGCTGCTGGGCGAGAACGGCGCGGGCAAATCCACCCTGATGAACGTGCTGTTTGGCATGCCGGTGATCCACACCACCGGCGGCTTTGAGGGAAGCGTATCCATCGACGGGGAAAAGGTCAACATCGCCTCGCCCAACGAGGCCATGCTCAAGGGCATCGGCATGGTTCACCAGGAATTCATGCTGCTGCCCGGCTTTACCATTACCGAGAATATCAAACTTAACCGGGAAATTTCCCGCCCCAACCTGGTCAGCCGGGTGCTGGGCAAGAACCTGGAAACCCTGGATATGCCGGCCATGGCCCGGGACGCCCGCAAGGCGCTGGACAAGGTGGGCATGTCCATTGAGGAATATACCCTGGTGAAGGGGCTGCCCGTGGGCTACATGCAGTTCGTGGAGATCGCCAGGGAAATCGACAAAACCGGCATCAAGCTGCTGGTGTTCGACGAGCCCACCGCCGTGCTCACCGAAAGCGAGGCCCAGCAGCTCATCCAGGTGATGAAGCAGATCGCCCAAAGCGGCATCGCCATCATCTTCATCACCCACCGCCTGGAAGAGGTGATGGCCGCCTCCAACGCCATCACCATTTTGCGGGACGGCAAGCTGGCCGCCACCCGGAATACCCAGGAAACCACCATGGTGGAAATGGCCGAATTGATGATCGGCCGCAAGGGCCAGGGCATGGTCAGCGCGCCGCCCAGGACCCAGCCTCTGCCCGACAAGCTGGTGCTGGAAATCGACCACTTGGCGGTGGACATGCCCGGCGAAGAGGTGAAGGACGTGTCCTTCGGGGTGCGGGAAGGGGAAATCTTCGGCATCGGCGGCCTGGCGGGGCAGGGCAAGGTGGGCATTCCCAACGGCATCATGGGGCTGTACCCGGCCCAGGGCCAGGTGCGCTTTATGGGCCAGCCCTTTGCCCTCAACAATGCCGGCGCCGCCCTGCGCAGCGGCATGGCCATGGTCAGCGAGGACCGGCGGGGCGTGGGCCTGCTGCTGGATCAGTCCATTGAGGACAACATCGTGTTCAGCGCCATGCAGATCTACGGCCAATTCCTGTACAAGATCGGGCCCTTCACCAACAAGAACGGCCGGGCCTGCCGCAAGGTGACCGACGAAATGATTCAGGAACTGGACATCCGCTGCACTTCGGCGTCCCAACCGGCGGGAACCTTGTCCGGCGGCAACCAGCAAAAGGTGTGCATCGCCCGAGCGCTGGTGTTGAACCCCAAGTTTCTGTTCGTGGCGGAGCCCACCCGGGGCATCGACATCGGCGCGAAAAAGCTGGTGCTGGAAACCCTGGTGCGCCTGAACCGGGAAAAGGGGATGACGGTGGTCATGGTATCCTCGGAGCTTCAGGAGCTTTGCTCCATCTGCGACCGGGTGGCCATCGTGTCCGAGGGCGCCGTGGTGGATGTCCTGGCCCCCGACAGCTCCGAGGCGGATTTTGGCCTGGCGATGTCGGGCATCAAGCCGGGCGATATGAAAGGAGGCGCGGACAATGGCTAAACGGCTTTCCCAAAAACTGGCCGCAGTTGTGCTGTTCGTGCTGGCCATCGCCCTGGTTTGCACCGGCATATTCGGCCTCAACGGCCGCTCCGGGGTGACGGGGCAGCAGATTATCGACGAAATGGGCCTGCGCTCTTTGCTGGTAGCCACCGGCGAGGGCGTGGTGGAGAGCTACGTGGATATCGCCAAGCAGGAAGCCACCGCTCAGGTGCGGGCGGCGGGGGGCAGCATGGCGGAAATCCGGGAAGCGGTGCAAAAGGCGGAGGAGGAGGCCCGGGCCACCTACTCCAACACCACCTTAGACTATGACAGCGTGGATACCACCCAACTATCCGGTGCGGTGGAGCAGCTGCGGGAGGCCCTGAACGCCTACTACGCCGAGGAGGCGGCGGCCCGGGAGGCCTACGCCGACATGATGCTGGCCCAGATGGAGCTGGAAGCGGCCTCCGGCACGGCGGAAGATGCGCTCGTGGACGAGGGGCCGGTGAGCGCCGAGGAGGACATCAGCGACGCGGAGATGGAGCTGGAAACCGAGCCCACGGTAGACATGTCCGGCTTCGTGGCCACCGACGAGATGAACCGGCTGATGGAGCAGGCGGAAGCCGCCTATGTGGGGGTCAGCGAAGCGCTGGCGGCCCTCTACGAGGGCATGGACGCCCAAGCCTTTGACGCCCTACAGGATACCGTCATGGCTCTGGTGAGCCAGTCGGGGGACACCTTTGAAACCATGTTCGACCGCTTCCAGGCCAGCGGCGGCGGGGAAGCGTTGACCGATGACCTGTGGAATGCCCGGGTGATCCGCTACGGCGATGACCTGATTACCGTGGGCATCGCGGTGCTGTTGACGGCGCTGCTGGTGCTGTTCTACCAATTCCTGGTGACCAAGCTGGGGCTGCCCCGGCTGATCATCGGGCTGTTCTTCCTGCTGCTGTGCGTGCTGGGCACCGTATACGACCTGTCCCTGCCCACTTTGCTGTCCAACAGCGTGGTGCGCATGGGCATGAACAGCATCCTGGTGCTGGCCATGGTGCCGGGCATCCAGTGCGGCATCAGCCTGAACCTGGGCCTGCCCTTGGGCATCGTGGGCGGCCTGCTGGGCGGCCTGCTGTGCATCGAGCTGGGCTACAGCGGCTGGGGCGGGTTCCTGTTCGCCATCGCCGTGGGCATCCTGATCGCCATGGTGGTGGGCTATCTGTACGGCCTGCTCCTCAACCGCCTCAAGGGCAGCGAGATGGCGGTAACCACCTACGTGGGCTACTCCATCGTGTCCCTGATGTGTATCGCCTGGATGCTGCTGCCCTTTAAGTCCACTGTGCTGCGCTGGCCCCTGGGACCGGGCCTGCGGGCAACCCTGCGCTTGGACAGCAGCTACAAGCACATCCTCAACAACCTGTGGTCCTTTGAGATCGGCGGCTTCACGGTGGCCACGGGCCTTCTGCTGTTCATGGCGCTGTGCTGTCTGCTGATGTGGCTGTTCCTGCGCTCCAAGACCGGCGTAGCCATGAGCGCCGCAGGCAACAACCCCCGCTTTGCCGAGGCCACCGGCATCAACGTGGACAAGATGCGCATCATCGGCACCGTGCTGTCCACCATCCTGGGCGCGGTGGGCATCATCGTGTACAGCCAGAGCTACGGCTTCATGCAGCTGTATACCGCGCCCAGGCAGATGGGCTTTATCGCCGCGTCGGCCATCCTCATCGGCGGCGCGTCCACATCCCGTTGTAGGATCAGTCATGTGATTATCGGCACCTTCCTGTTCCAGGGCGTGCTCACCCTGGGCATGCCCGTGGCCAACGTGTTGGTGCCCCAGTCCACCATATCCGAGACGCTGCGCATACTGATCTCCAACGGCATCATCCTCTATGCGCTGACCAAGTCGGGAGGTGTGTCCCGTGCGTGAGAAAACCGATATAAGGACGCTGCTGCGCAACAACGCCGTAACCATTATGTTCATCATCATGTGCGCGGTGTGCTTCACCTTCTCCGGGCAATCCATCAATTACGTGATCTTCGAGCTGATGAGCCGGCTGTCCCGCAACGCCTTCATCGTGCTGGCCCTCATCATCCCCATCGTGGCGGGCATGGGCATCAACTTCGCCATCACCATCGGCGCCATGGCCTCACAGATTGCCATGCTGTGGGTGCTGGAATGGCAGGTGCCCGGCATCGGCGGCTTCCTGCTGGCGGCGCTGCTCACCGCCCCTATCGCCGGGTTCTTCGGGCTGCTCATCGGCAACCTGCTCAACAAGATGAAGGGGCAGGAGATGATCGGCGGCATGATCCTGGGCTACTTCGCCAACGGACTGTATCAGCTGCTGTTCCTGTTCATCTTCGGCAACCTGATTCCCCTCAATTCCCCGGGCCTGGTGATCAAGGGCTCCACCGGCGTGGCCAACACCATGGACGTGAGCAAGGCCACCGGCTTTAAGTACGCCCTGGACGGCATATGGAAATTGCCCTTCGGCCAGGCGCTGTACGTGTTCTCCGGCGTGCTGGCCCTGTTCTGCCTCTTCCTGCTGCTGCGCAAGCGCATCAGCGGCAAGAAGTTCGGCCTGTGCCTGGGCGTGCTGGCGGCCTGCTGCCTGCTCTACCAGATTCCCCAGGTGGCCGGCATCTTCTCCATGACCCAGGTGCCCATGGTTACTTTCGCCGTGGTGGCATTGCTGTGCCTGTTTAACGTGGCGCTGATGCGCACCCGGCTGGGCCAGCAGTTCCGGGCGGTGGGCCAGAACCGGGTGGTGGCCAACGCGGCGGGCATCAACGTGAACCGGGTGCGGGTGATCGCCATCATGATCTCCACCATCCTGGCCGGTTGGGGACAGCTCATCTTCGTGCAGAACATGGGCTCCTTCCAGACCTACGGCGCCCACGAGCAGGTGGGCCTCTATGCCGGCGCGGCCATCCTGGTGGGCGGCGCGTCCATCGTGCGGGCCACCAACGGCCAGGCGCTGTTGGGCTGTATCCTGTTCCACACCCTGTTCATTCTGGCCCCCGCCGCCGGCAAGAACGTGTTCGGCGACGCGGCCATCGGCGAGTACTTCCGGGTGTTCATCTCCTATGGCGTCATCGCCATGGCCCTGGTGATGCACGCCTGGGGCACCGTGCAAAAAAGGAAACCGCAAAACGCCCTTCGGGCGGCGGTCCGCTAGCGGCAGCCCAACGGCCCGGCGCATTGTGCGCCGGGCCTTATTGTATCCCTCGCTCCCGCCCGCCATAGCCGGAGCCGGAAAACCTGCCTGCCGGGCATGGCTGGGGCCGGTGCGAAGCGCCGCGCAAAAACCTGCCCGCCGGCGGGGCCGGGGGCAGGTTTTCGTAGGGCGCTGGGGTCAGCGGCCGCTGTAGGTGTAGCCTTCCTTTTCGTAGATGGAAATCCAGCCCTTCAGGCGCTGGAAGAATTCCTCGTTGGTGTTGGTCTTTTCCATCATGCCGATGAGCTGCTCCGCCATCTCCTGGTTGGAGGCGTTGCTCAACAGCTTGCGCACCTGATAGACCCCCTCCAATTCCTCGGGGGACAGCAGCAGCTCTTCCCGGCGGGTGCCCGACTTGTTCAGGTCGATGGCGGGAAAGATGCGCTTTTCCGACAGGCGGCGGTCCAGGTGCAATTCCATATTGCCGGTGCCCTTGAATTCCTCGAAGATGATGTCGTCCATGCGGCTGCCGGTTTCCACCAGGGCGGTGGCGATGATGGTGAGGCTGCCCCCGTTCTCGATATTGCGGGCCGCGCCGAAAAAGCGCTTGGGCTTGTGCAGGGCGCAGGGGTCCAGGCCGCCGGACAGGGTGCGGCCGCTGGGGGGCGCCACCAGGTTGTAGGCCCGGCCCAGGCGGGTGATGGAATCCAGCAGGATGACCACGTCTTTCCCATATTCCACCAGCCGCTGGGCCCGCTCGATGACCATTTCGGCGCAGCGGGTATGGTTTTCGGGGAGCTCGTCGAAGGTGGAATACACCACGTCCCCCTGGATGGAGCGCTGCATGTCGGTGACTTCTTCGGGGCGCTCGTCGATGAGCAGCACGATCAGATAGATATCGGGATAATTGGCGGTGATGGCGTTGGCGATCTTTTTCAGCATCACCGTCTTGCCCGCCTTGGGCTGGCTGACGATCAGGCCCCGCTGACCCTTGCCGATGGGGGCGATCATGTCCACCACCCGCAGGGCCAAATCGCCCTGGCCGCCGGGGGCCTCCAATTTCAGCCGCTCTTGGGGGTATACGGGGACCAGGTCCTCAAACCGCCTGCGGTGGATGGCCTGCTCCGGCGGTTCCCCGTTGATGGTGTTGATGTAGATGAGCCCGCCGTACCGGTCGCCCTCCCGGATGGGCCTGGTCTTGCCCTGGACGTAATCGCCGGTGCGCAGGTTGAAGCGGCGAATCTGGGCGATGGACACGTACACGTCCTTGGCGCCGGGCAAATAATTCTCCGCCCGCAGAAAGCCGTAGCCCTCGGGGTGGATCTCCAGCACGCCCTCGCCGTCCCGGCAGTCCCCGCCGCCCGGCTGCAGGGCGTCCTGGCCGTATTCCGGGTTGGCATAGTTCGGGCGGGGGGATTGGCCCCGGTTCCGCAGGGGTTGGCGGTAGCCGGCGTTCTGGCCGTTCTGGCCGGGCTGCCCCGGCTGAAGGGGCTGAGGGCTTTGGGCCTGCTGCCCCGGCTGGACCTGCTGGGGCTGACCGGCGCTCTGGGGCGCGGCCTGGTTTGCGGACCTATAGGCGGAAGGCCCGGACTGTATCCGCGAGGCGCTGCCGGAAAACGGGCCGCCCTGGGATATGCGGGGCTGATAGGCGGAGCGGGACTGGGCGCCAGTGCGCAGCTGTCGTCCCCGGCCCATGGGCCGGACATCCCCGGCCTCGCCGGTGCGGGAGGGCTCCTGGAAAGGCGCAGGGGCAGACTGCGCTCCCGGCCGCCTGGACTGGGCCGGGACGCCGGAGCCGGACGCGTCCCCCAGCTGAGCGGGCGCCGGGCCGGGTTGGGCGCTCCGCGCCTCCAGGGGCGGCTGGGCCGCTAGGGCCGCTTCCGCGCTGGAGCGGCGTTCCAACGGCAGGACATGGGCCGGTTCCTCCTGGGACGGCGCTTCCACGGAGGCGGCGGGCTGAGAGGGGGATACCTCCCGCCGGAGCGTTTCTTCCGCGGCAGGCTGCGGGGCCTGGGCGGAGGCTTCCTGAAGCGGCCCCTTGGCCGGGGATTTATCCTCCTGATCCCGGACCGGCTGATGGGAAGCGGCTTGACCGGCCCGGCTGGCCTTGGCGGGCTTTTTCCGGGGCTGGGCCGCTTTGGCGGCCTCCTCCTCCGCCTTGGGGGCGGAGTCCCCCTTGCCCTTGGGCGCGGCCTTGGCCTGCCTGGCGGGCTTTTTCGGCGATTGCGCCGCCTGGGCGGTCCCTTCTCCGGCCTTGGAGAACTGGTCCGCGCTTCGGGCCCCCTGACCGGCGGAGCGCTTTCCCGCCGGTGCGGGCGCTTCCTGGGATTTTTCCCCAGCCTGGGCAGGGGCCCCTTGGGGCTGGTCAGATCCTGCCGCCGCTGCGGGCGCTTCCTGGGCCTGGCCGGCGTTTGCCTGAGGGGAGAGCGCTTCTTTTGCCGCGGAAGCAGCGCTTTCTTTCTCCGGGGCAGCGGGGGCCGTCGCCTGGCTTTCCTCCATGTCCAGCGCGGTTTGCTCTAGGACCTTTTTCCCATTGACGTCCTTGGCCCCAGAAGCGGCATCGGCCTTCGTTCCGGCGGGAGAGGCGCCCTTTTGCGCGGTTTTTTTGTCCCGGCGGCCGCTGGCCGCCGGCGTTTGAAGGGCTGGGCCCTCTGGGGAAGGGGCGGCCTGGTCCGGCTGGGCGGGGACCGCCTTGGGCTGGCCCGCCTCTTCCAGGATGCGCTGGATGATGCGGGCTTTGGGCAGTCCGGCGGGCAATTTGATCCCCTCCGCCTTCGCCAATTGGCGCAGCTGGACCACAGTCTTCATATGCAGTGATTGATAATCCAAATTTCAAATCTCCTCTCGAGATCAGTGGGATCGCTTGACGCCCACGGCCACGTCCCGCAGGATGGCCTGCTCCACCCAATGGGTCAGGCCCCCATAGGGGGCGTCCTGACAGACCTGAAAGCCCGCTTCGGCCAAATGGCCTTTTACCCGGTCCGATGGCAGGGTGTAGGTATTAAAGGACAGGGCCACGGCGCCCCCCGGCTTGAGGACGCGGTACACCTGGGGCAATACCCTGGCCAGCAGCGGATCAAAGCCGTCCTTGCCGCCGGGGGCGTGCTGCACCCCGTAGGGCAGGTCGCACACCGCCAGGTGAAAATACTGTTTGGGCAGGGCCTGGGCAGCCAGAGCGGCGTCCTGGCAGATGAAAGCGGCCTCCCGGCTTTCCCCCGGGTCCGTCTCCCGAGGCTGGATTTCAAAGCCGCGCACCTGCGCATTCTTGCCGCCGGGCAGGGTCAGGGCCCGGTCCCGGCTTTTGTGTTTTATCCGGTGGTATTCCAGGTACCGCTTGAGAAAGCGGCGGCCTTCCTCCAGCCCGCTTCGGTCCACGTCGGCGCCATAGGCGTGATACCCCCGGTTGAGCCCCTCGAACAGGGCGGTGCCCCGTCCGCACATGGGGTCCAGCAGCCGCAGCGGCTGGTCAAAGCTGCCGGCAAAATCCCCGGCGCACAGGGCGTAGTTCATCAAGAGCCGGGTAAACGCCTCGTTGGTTTTTCCTTTGTATTTTAAAATGCCCGATATGTCTTGCCCCAGGAAAGGGTCCGCCGGCCCCCACAGCGGGCGCAGCAGATCCCCTTCCATCTGGCAAAGCAGGTAGATGGCGCTGTGGCGGCGAAGCATATCCATCTGCCTCATGGTCAGCGCTGGGGCCTCAAACCGCAGGATATCCGTCTGGGCGGCGCGGGTCCATTCCGGCTGGGCCGATAGCCCGGCGGCGCGGAGCAACAGCGCCATTTCGCCCAAGGCCAACGGCTTCACCGCGTCCTGATAACGGCTATTGGCGTGGGGCCATAGCAGCATCCCATATATCATTGTATGAAAACTCCCAGCTCAGTTTATGCAGCGTAATTTCGATATATGCAAAAAAACGATGTGACCATAAAGGAGAAGACTCCTCCCCTGACCTGGAGAGGAGCCTTGTGATGCTGGTATCAGTATTTGCGCTTGCGAGCGGCTTCAGCCTTCTTCTTGCGTTTTACGCTGGGCTTCTCATAATGCTCCCTTTTTCTGGCTTCTGCGAGAATGCCCGACCGAGCGGTCATGCGCTTAAACCTTCTCAGCGCGCTCTCAAGGGACTCATTCTCCTTAATACGTACCTCAGACATCGTGTTTTCCCTCCCCTCGCGATTGCTGGCATAAGCCATTGTAGCATGGGGTTCGCCACACAGATTATTATACTCTATCCGCCCGCCATCCGTCAACTGGGCAACTAGCATTTAACCATCCCGGATTCGGGCAAGTTTGTGACGCCCCGGTGAAAGGTTTTCGTCAGCCCATCTGACCGGACAGCTGACGCCCACCTAACAGGTGAATATGGAAATGGTGTACGCTCTGGGCCCCGTATTCGCCGCAATTGGTCACCAGGCGGAACCCCTTCTCGTCCAGGCCCTGGTCCTGGGCGATGCGAGCCGCCGCCTGGAACAGCCGGCCCAGCAGGCCGTCGGTCCTGCCGGCGCATTCCACCACGTTGGCCATGTGCTCCTTGGGGATGATGAGGATATGGGTTGGCGCCTGGGGATTGATGTCCCGGAAGGCGTAGCATATCTCGTCCTCGTAGACCTTGTCGCTGGGAATCTGGCCAGCGGCGATCTTACAGAATAGGCAATCCTGCATCGTTTCTCCTCCTCATAGTTTGCTGGCGTACAGTACCGTGCCCTGAGCGCGTTCCAGACGGACCCGACACAGCTCCCCCGGCCCCGCCTGGGCCCGTACCCGGGCGTATTGGGGGGTGTATCCTTCCCACAGACCATCTTCCGCCTGGGTCTCGAACAGCACCTGCTGCTCACTGCCCACTAAACCTTGGACGAAGGCGGATTCCAATTGGTTCCCAATGGCGATCAATCTGCCGCAGCGGCGCTGTTTTTCTTCCTCGGGCACCTGCCCCGCCATGGCGTCCGCCCGGGTGCCCGCCCGGCGGGAGTAGGGAAACACGTGGATGCGGGCGAACCCCACCTGGCGCAAAAAGGCCTCCGTCTCCAGGGCTTCCTCCTGGGTTTCCCCGGGAAAGCCGGTGAGCACGTCGGTGGTGATGGCGCAATGGGGGTAGGCCCCCTGGAGCAGCCTGGCGGCGGCCAGGTATTGCTCCGGCGTATACCTGCGCCCCATGCGCTGGAGCACGCCCCGGCTGCCCGACTGCATGGACAGGTGAAACTGGGGGCACACCTTGTCCATGGCGCGAAGCCGCTCCACCCAGGCCCGGTCCACGATCCCCGGCTCCAGGGAGCCCAGGCGTATCCGGGCGATATCCGGGATATTCTGCACCCGCTCTATCGCGTCCAGCAGGCCATAGCCCATGCCCCGGCCGTAGGAGGCCAGGTGGATGCCGGTGAGCACCACCTCCCGGTACCCCGATTGGCTCAGGCGGCGGGCCTCCGCCTCCACCGCCTCCAGGGGCATGGAGCGCACCGGCCCCCGCACGTAGGGGATGACGCAGTAGGCGCAGTACCGGTCGCAGCCCTCCTGAATCTTCATGGCAGCCCGGGTTTTGCCCTCGTGGCGGCATACCCTTAGGGGCTCAAATTCCCATTCGCCCCCGGTGTCCACGGCGCACAGGACGGTATCCTCCGCCAGGGCCCGCTCCAGCAGCTCCACCACCTGGGCCCGGCGCTTGACCCCGATCACCAGCCGCACCCCCGGCAGCATCACCCGCTGGGCGTCCCGCTGGGCCAGGCATCCGGCCACCACGATGGCCGCCTGGGGATGTTCCCGGTGTACGCGGCGGATCAGCTTCAGGGATTTCTGATCCCCGGTGCCGGTGACGGTACAGGTATTGATGAAGTATATGTCCGCCTCCTGGGAAAAATCCACCCTCTGGCAGCCCTTTTCCTCAAACAGCTCCAGCATGGCCTGGGTGTCGTACTGGTTCACCTTGCAGCCCAGGGTGTGGCAGGCGATTCTCATGGACAATTCCCTCCCGGCATTCGGTTTTCCGCGTTCCCGCTCCCGCGATGGCCCCCGCTTTCGCGGCGGCTCCCTCCTCCCGCGATAGCTCCCCGCTTCCGCGATGGCGCTCCGCTTTCGCGGCGGCTCCCTCCTCCCGCGATAGCTTCCCGCTTCCGCGATAGCTCCCCGCTTTCGCGATGGCGCCCTGCGCTTCCCGCAGCGCCGGGGTTTTGCTTTCGCTGTGGACGGGCCCGCTCAGTGCCTTGCATGGCCACGGCGGCCCTGGCCAATCCCTTTGCGCCTATTCCGCTCCCGGGCCTACACGTCCCCCCACAGGGACTGGGCCAGGGCGCAGGCGCAGATAGCCGCCGTTTCGCAGCGCAGAATGCGGGGCCCTAAGGTGACGGTGTGCGCCCCCGCCGCCTCCGCCGCGCCGGCCTCTTCCTGGGCAATGCCCCCTTCCGGGCCGATGAGGATGCCGATGTCCCGGGCCTCGGGGAACCGGGCGCCCAGTTGGGCCATTCTGCCCTCCGCGGCCTCCTCCCAGGGCATGATCATCAGGGGATGGGCGGCCATAGCGGCCAGGGCCTGCGCCCAGGAGAGCAGCGGCCCCACCTGCATCAGCCGGGACCTGCCGCACTGCTTCATGGCCTCCTGGGCGATGCGCTCCAGCCGCTCCCGCTTTTTCTCCGCCTCTTTCTGATTCCAACGGGTCACCGACCGGGTCATGGCCACCGGGTACAGGGCGGCCACGCCTAGCTCCGCCGCCTTCTGGGCGATCAGCTCCAGCTTGTCCGCCTTGGGCAGGCCCTGGTACAGGGTAATGCGGGCCGGGCTCTCCGCCTGGGGCAGGGGGGCATCCACCTGGCAGACCACCTGGCCGTCCCCGACGCTGCACACCTTGCCCGACCAGCGGCCGCCCCGCCCGTCGGTGAGGCACACCGCTTCCCCCGGCTTCACCCGCAGCACCCGCAGGGCGTGATGGGCTTCCCCTGGGGGCAGCGCCGCCGGCTGGCCGGGAAGGCAGGGCGCTTCGATCAAAAAGGTATGCATATCAAAGGGACCTCTTGGCGCGCATGGCGGCCCATTCGCCCTTTTCGCGCACCTCAATGGACGCATAGCCCGCTGCCTCCAGCGCCTGGCGCACCTGCTCCTGGCGCTCCCGGGCGATGCCCGAGCAGATAAAGTACCCGCCGGGCTTGATGTAGTTCCGCACCGGCGCGGCCAGCTGGCATACCACGTCGGCGATGATGTTGGCCACCACCACGTCGGCCACCTGATCCACCGCCTGGAGCAGATCGCCCTGGCGGGTGCGGATCACCCCGTCCAGATGGTTGCGGGCGATGTTCTCCGCCGCCACCTTTACCGCCACCGGGTCGATGTCGGTGGCCAATACGCTGCCCGCGCCGCACAGCGCTGCTGCCATGGCCAGAATGCCCGTTCCCGTGCCCAAGTCGGTGACCCGGTCGCCGGGGCGTACGCTCTGCTCCATCAGCGCCGCGCACAGGGCGGTGGTCTCGTGGGTACCGGTGCCGAAGGCCATGCCCGGGTCGATCTCGATGACCCGGTCCTCCGGCTCCGCCTGGACCTGGCACCAGGTGGGCTTCACCAGCAAATGTTCCCCCAGCCGGAAGGGGGTAAAATCCTTCTTCCAGCTCTGGGCCCAGTCCTCGTCGTCCAGGCTGCCGGTGCGGATTTCCAGCGTGCCCAAGTCCATCCCCGGCGTGCGCGCCCGCAGGTCCTCCATGCGCCGGCGCACCTGCTCCACCAGGTCCGCCGCCTGGAAATCCTTGGGATAATAACCAGTAACCTGAACCTGCGTGGGCATATTCTCCAGCAGCTTCTCGTCCAGTATGTCCCAGCGCCCCTCGGGACGGGAGTTTTGGTAATCCATCACGTCCTGCCGGTCCTGGATCATGGTGCCCGCCGAGCCCGCTTCTATGAGCTGCTGGCTGACCAGTTCGGACCCGGCGGTGGTGGTCAATACGGTAAGCTCGATCCAATCCATACGCCAATCCCCTCCGCAGCGCATTATAGCATAAACCGGGCCCGGCGGCAACGGGCGGGAGGGGGCAGAGCCCGAGGAATTTCTCTTCTGGCGTCCCAGCTCCCTTTGTGCTATACTTTTCCTAAGATACGAAAAATCAGAGGGAGGTCTTGGTCATGAAAGCGGTACGGATGTACGCCCCCGGCGATCTGCGGGTGGAGGAAGCGCCCCGGCCCGTGCCCGGTCCGGGGGAATACCTGGTGCAGGTAATGGCGGTAGGGGTGTGCGGCTCGGATATTCCCCGGGTCAACCGGTACGGCGCCCACGTGTCCCCCATCATCGTGGGCCATGAGTTCAGCGGCCTGGTTGTGGAGGCCGGGCCCGGCGCCCAGGGCTTTGAGCCCGGGGACCACGTGACCTGCCCGCCGCTCATTCCCTGCGGCCAGTGCCCGCCCTGCCGGGCGGGCCAGTATTCCCTGTGCGAGCAGTACGACTATTACGGCTCCCGCCGGGACGGCGCTTTCGCCCAATATATTGCCGTCAAGGCGGAAAATTTGCTGAAGGTAGCGCCTCAGGTGTCCTTTGAGGACGCCGCCACCCTGGACCCCTGCGCCAACGCCATGCACGGCCTGCGCCGGGCCCAGTTTGCCCCCGGCGACAGCCTGTGCGTGTACGGCGCCGGGCCCATCGGCCAGCTGGCCCTGCGCTGCGCCGCTCAGATGGGCGCGTCGCAGCTGATGGCGGTGGACGTATGGGACGAAAAGCTGGCCCTGGCCCAGTCAGGCGGCGCTCAAGTGCTGGTCAATTCCCGCCGCCAGGACCCGGTTCAGGCCATTATGGAGGCCACCGGCGGCCAAGGTGCGCAGGTGGTCATCGACTTCTCCGGCGTCCCCGACTGCCAGCAGGCGGCCATCCTGTCCGCCGCCCGGATGGGCCGGGTGGTGTATTTGGGCATCTCCCACCAGGGCCTCAACCTGTCGGAAAAGGCGGTGGACGCCCTGATGCGCCGCCAGATCACCCTGGCGGGCAGTTGGAATTCCTTCACCGCCCCCTTCCCCGGCCCGGACTGGACCCAGTCCCTGGACCTGTTCCAGCAGGGAAAGATCACCTCCAAGGACCTGATCAGCCACCGGCTGTCCTTGGACGAGGCCCCCGCCATCTTCCGGCGCATCGCCCAGGGCGGCTTCTATTTTAACAAGATCATGTTCTTTCCCAACGGCCTAGCTGGAAGCTGATTCTCCGGGTATCGGCGGGGGTGGAGCCCCATAGCTGGGAACCTAAACGGTAAGCGTCAAAAAGGGGCCAAAGGCAAAAAAGAGGGAAGGGAAATGGAGGGAAGCAGTCTGTGCCTTTAAGCACAGCGCGGATAGGTAGAGCGCGATGACCATCCGGATTTCTATCTGGTTGTTCTCCCACTGGGCAGAACTTCTTTGGTGTTGGCACGAGGAAAAATGGCGCACCGATTTCCGGGGTATGCAGGCCGGAAAGGTATGGCTTAAGATTTTTTGGGCGGCCTGCCAAACACGGGAGCGAACTTGGCCAATTGCTTTTCCCAGGCGGTATCGGACATGGAGACGTGATAAAAGAGCGCCATATGGAGTACGAAACGGCGGAAAGAGTATTGGTGGATCAGATAGAGCAGAGCGGCATGAAGGAGAACGGAGTAGTTTTTGATTATGCGCTTTCTGCAGATGAGATGGCTTTTGCGGAGCAGGCGCAGCAAGCCCCTGAGGCGCCTGGCGAATAGTAATGTAAGCTCTTGCGTATCAGGATAATGTGAGAGAAAATAAGGCATGTCCATGTGCGGCCTTTCGTGGTGCGGTTTTTTGCAGGATCATTTTACCACAATTTTCGCATATGGACATTTTGTTTCTTTAAAAACTGTCCCCCCATAAGTTTTCCCCCTTAAGTTCCCATCTATGGAGCTCCGCCCCCCGGGACCCCCCGACGCGATGGATGCGGCTTTGGGGTGCTCCAGTGCAGCGCCGGTTTTGCTGCGGTGGGAGGCGGGGATGTAGCGTTCTATCGGGGCTTTTGAGGGTGTGGGTCATCGGGGATTGTGGTGTTCTGGCGGTCCCCCAATGCCGCCTGCTGGGGCGGCATTGGGGGCGCTCAGCGTATTCGAGACGTGGGCTCCGCCACATTGCTGCGGCTCGTGGCTCCGCCGGAAGTTACTGCCGCCCATAGGCTCCTCCCTCGGGCGGATGCGGTGTTGGTTCCTGCTGCCCTGCCCGTCCGCTTTCTGGAGCCTATGGGCGGGGAATCAGGTGACGGGGGGTTACGGGGAGACGGGGGTACCGGGGGCGCGGGGATGCGGTGCGGCTCAAAAGTTCGGTGGGCTAGGCGGCTGACTCGGCGCCGGAGGTGCTGACCCTAGGGCCTTGCCAGGAGGAGCCCCTCGGAAATGCCATCCGGCTGGGGATCTGGCGCGAAAAGGCCGCCGCGCAAGACTTGCGCGGCGGCCCTTGGAGCGCCGGGGATTATTGGCCGTCCTCCCCGTCCTCTTCCAGGTCCTCGTCTTCGTCGTCCTCGTCCTCGTACAGGTCGTTCTGGACAAAGTCAATCAGCTTCTCGAGCAGATCCTCCTCCACCGGAACGAACTCCTCCTGGTCATCGCCTACGGGAACGACGCGCATGATGTAGGCTTCCTGCTGCTCGCAGCAATCGCATGCCTCGTCCTCGTGATCGCATGTGCAGCCCTCTTCGTTATATTCCACCATCACGGCATACTCCCGGCCTTCGTAAAAGAAGTAATCGAGCACTTCCATGGTCAGCTCGTTGCCTTCGTCATCCATGATGACCACCAGATCCTGTTCCTGTTCCATGGGAAAATCGCCCCCTTTATGCGCTCTGCTTGCGGGCTGAACCCGCGCTCATATTATACCCAACCTGCCGCCCAAAATCAACAGCAATTTAAAAATAACAATGTACAATAGGGCTGGCTCCATCAGCCCTTTTCCTTGCCCGCTTCCCGGAAAGGCACTCGCCTGCCGTCAGGATATTCCACCAGGGTATTGTCCAGCTGGGCTTTGAAGCTGCGCCGGAAGTCCGCCAGGTATTCCTGGCGCAGTTGGTCCCGCTCCTGGATTTCCTCCGGCGTCAGGGGCCGCTCCTTGGCCAGCCGGGCCAATTGGTTAATTCTCGCCAAACGCGCTTGTTCCATGGTTCTTTCCCTCCCAGGCGTATAGCCTCACCATATGACAGGGGGTTGATTCCCAATGATCCGAGGAAAATATTTGACCAGTCTGGACGACATTACTCCCGTGCTGGACCTGCGCCAGGCGGTGCTGGGGCAGGGCCGGGACGGTTTCGACCGGATGGCGGTATACGCCCTGGCCCTGGACCAGCAGGGCTGTCCTGCCGGGGCGGGGCGGCTATACATCGACGGCGACGACCAGTTTCGCCTGGACGCCCTGGCGGTACTGCCGCAGCGGCGGCGCCAGGGGCTGGGGGATTTGATGGTGCGCATGCTGCTCCAGCGAGCCCTGGACCTGAACGCTCCCGCCGTGGTGCTGGACGCGCCCCAAGACCTGGTCCCCTTTTTCAGCCGCTACGGCTTTTCGCCCAGGCTGGAGGGAGGCATGGCGGCCACGCCCCAGTCCATCGACGCCTGCGGCGGCTGCAGCGGCAAGTGCCGCTGACTCCCGCTTTTTTCCAGCCCTGAAAGCTGGCTGCCCTGCTAATCCCAGTCCGCGCTATACAGTTCCTCCACCTCGTCCTCAGCTTCCAGCAGCTTGCTGCGCTGGGCGGGGGCCAATTTCTCCACGCCCTTGAGCTTCCTCTCGATGGCCTTGGACTTGCGGGCCGCGTCCTCGATGGATTCCCCCGCCTGGCGGATGCGCTTCTGGGTGCGGCCCAGCGCCTCCACAAAGGTGCCGAACTCGCCCCGCACCGCCCCCAGCAGCTCCCACACCTGCTGGCTGTGGCGCTCGATGGCCAGGGTGCGAAAGCCCATTTGCAGGCTGTTCAGCAGCGCCGCCAAGGTATTGGGGCCGGTGAGCATCACGTGATAGTCCCGCTGGAGGGTTTCCACCAATTCGCTTTGGCGCAGCGCCTCGGCGTACATGCCCTCAGTGCCCAAGAACATCACCGCGAAATCGGTGGTGGCCGGCGGGCACACGAACTGGCTGCTCACCCGCTGGGCGGCCATGAGCATCTTCTTATTGAACTCCCCGGTGAGCACTTCCACCGCTTCCGAATCCCCCGCCTCCTGGGCGTCCAGCAGGCGGTAGTAAGCTTCCTGGGGACACTTGGCGTCGATGGGCAGGTAGGAAACCGGCTCGCTTTCCCGTCCGGGCAGCTTGACGGCGAAATCCACCCGCTCTCCGTCCCGGCGGAAGGCCACGTTCTGCTCGTACTGGCCCACGTCCATCAGTTGGGCCAGCAGGCCGCCCAGCTGGATTTCCCCCAGCAGGCCACGGGTCTTGACGCCGGTGAGCACCTTTTTCAGGTCCCCCACGCCGGTGGCCAGGCTCTGCATCTCTCCCAATTCCTTATACACCTTTTCCAGCCGCTCGCTTACCGCCTGGAAGCTTTCGCCCAGGCGCTTGTCCAGCGTCTTGCTCAGCCGCTCGTCCACGGTACGCTGCATTTGGTCCAGCCGCAGGTCGTTGCTCTTTTGCAGCCCCTCGATCTGCCGGGCGTTGCCCTCCCGCAGGTCCTTCATCTGCTGCTCCACCGTCTGGCGCATCCGCTCCAGCCGCTGCTCGTTCTTTTCCAGCTTGGCGTCCAGCACGTCGCCCACCCGGTCCATGCGGCCCTCGTAGGCGGCCAGCCGCTCCTCCACGGTGCGGCGCATGTCGTCCATGCGGGCCTCGTCCACCCGGGCCATATCCCGCAGCTGGCCGGCGAAGGCGTCCAGCTGGGCCTGCTGGGTGCGGGCCATTTCCCCCATCACCCGGGCCACCGAGTCGCCCATGCCCCGTAAATTGCTGCTGAGGGCTTCCCGGTCCCGTCCGGCGGCCTCTCCCAGCTGGGCCTGGGATTGGCGCAGCTGTTCGCCCAAGGTTTGCTCCACGCCGCCCAGCCGCTGGCTCAGCGCCTTATCCCGCTCCTCCAACCGCTTGAGCAATAGGAGCAGCACCACCGCCACCAGGATGATGGCGATGGCGATCAGCATAAAGGGACTGGTGATAATGCCCATCAGCGTATCCATACCGGCATTGTCCTCCCGTCTTGATTTATGGATTGGCCCGGCCCGGCGTGGGGGTGGCCAGCGCGTAGGCGCCGTTGGCATCCCGCGCCCAGGCCTGATCGGCCTTGAGGATATCGAAATCAACCTGTTGGATCAGGCGGCCTGAGGCGTCGCTGAAGCACAGGCTTTCCCCTTCCGCCGCCAGCTTGAACCCGGCGTGAAGTTCGCCCTCCCGGCTCTCCTTGCCCGACAGGAACACGATCAAATATTGCCCCGGCTCCAATGTGGTCTGGGGGAAGCGCCATTTGAGCAGGTCTGCGGGGTCGTCGGACAGGCCGTAGCCGGTGAGGTCCACCGCCTGGCTCCCGGCATTGTACAGCTCCACCCAATCGGAGAAATCCCCGTCCCCGTCCTGGAGCGTGCTCTGGTTCACCGCCATCACCTCGTTGATCGCCACCGGGCTGGCGGCGGTCTGGGTGGTGAGGGCGGCGTGATTGGAGCGGGTATTGGCCAGCCCGGGGGTATACAGGGTGGTGGCGATGTAGTCCCCCGACGCCCCTTCCAGGGCGTAGGCGGTATCCCCCGCCAGGGCGGGCAGGTTCATGGCCTGCATGATGGAGCCCGAGGCGTCGTACAGCAGCAGGGCGTCTCCCGAGGCGCTCAGCTTGCAAGGCGCCTCATAGGGCGCATCCGGGGCGGTCTGTAGGTTCCCCGTCATGTACACCAGCAGGCATTGCCCCGGCTGAAGCACCTGGCTATCGAAGGAAAAGCGAACCTTGCTGTCCGGGCTGTCGGTGAGGGTCCAGCCGCTGATGTCCACCGCCTGGTCCCCCTGGTTGGTCAGCTCCACCCAATCGGGGTACAGCCCTTGGGGACCGGCCCAGGCCGCCTTGTTGGAGGACATCACCTCGCTGATCACCACACCGCTTACCGGCAGAACCTCGGTGGTGGTATGGGCGGCGCTGGGTGTTCCCAGCTCCCAGCCCTGGGGCAGCCACAGGTTTTGGGCCAGCCAGCCCAGGGCCAGCATGGCCGCACAGCTGGCCAACAGCCACGGCGGGAAGGGCAGCTTGGGCAGTTTGCGCCCCTTGGCCGCCGCTCCCCCCTGCTTCGGGGGCTGGCCAGGCTTAGACAGCTTGGGCAGCCCGGGCAATTTGCGCTTTTTCATGGCCTACACGGTTTCCGACTGGTAGGCAACCAGGGTGGCGTCCTCCACGCCCTCTACCGCCAGGATTCGGTTGAGCAGGGCGTCCTGCTTGTCCACCCGCACCTCCAGGGTCATCTCCACGCTGGTGCGGGAGGCGGTCTTGCTCTTCATCTTCTGGTATTTGATCCCCTTCAGCGCCTGGAGCGCTGCGGCGTCGGCGCCGGGCTTGCACCGCACCACCAGCAAGTAGCAGTCGGCGGATTTCAAGGTGACCCGGGTGATGATGAACAGCAGCACCGCGATGCCCACCGCCGCCACCGCCGCCAGGAAGAACTGCCCTGCCCCCAGCAATATGCCCATGGTCAGCGCCCAGAACATATAGGCCGTATCCAGGGGATCCTTCACCGCCGTTCTGAAGCGCACGATGGACAGCGCGCCCACCATGCCCATGGACAGGGCCACCGACTGGCGGATGCACATGACCACCGGGGTGGTAATCAGGGTCATCATCACCAAAGTGAGCCCGAAGCTGTTGGAGAACATCACGCCCTTGAAATTGGCGCGGTACACGAAGAAGATGAATACGCCGATGGCGAAGGCCAGCAGCATACTCACCACGATGGTCAGGGTAGAATCCGGGGTGATGGACATGTTGGACAGGTCGAGCTTGCTCATGGGTGGTTCTCCCTTCTTGCGGTGAAATGGGGCTTATGGCGCGGCCCTGGGGCCCATGGACTTTGGGGACGGTCCTCAGGTATACCGCCTGCACAGGGTGTACTTAGATACCGCGCTGCGCTGGGCGGGGATGGAGGAGAGCAAGGGCGGGATAAAGTCGGGCAGGTAGAAGTCGTACTTCACTTCCAGCACCAGCTGTCCCGGCTCCATGGCGGGCACGGTGGGCAGGCGGGGCGCAAACAGGTCCAGGCTCCCCGCTCCGGCGCGCACGTCCCGGTCGAAGGTAACCCGCACCTTCAGCGCCGGGTAGGTATAGGCCCTTCTGTCGTATTCCACGATAACCGCCGGGCGCAGCAGGCGCAGCCGCATCTCTCGAAACATCTCCTGAAATAGGGGATGCTCCAGCTTTTCCAGGCCCCGGGGCTCCCCGTCCATCAGCTGCTGGGCCAGCCGCCGGGTCACCCGCTGGCTGTCCTTGATGATCAGGTCCCCCGCCTTGCGCTTGCGCTCCAGGTAGATGGCGTCATCGCTCAGGCCGTACATCCGGATGCGGTACTTGTCCCTGTGCATTACGCCGTCCAGCTTATCCCAATAGGCGCTGTTGTAGGCGTCGTCGAAGTACAGGGAGCGGATTTGGTAGCTGTTGCGCTGGTCGCCGTGGATATCCCGCTTCAGCGTGCGCTCTAAGCGCTCCTGCAGCGCCGGGGCGTCCGCCGTGGAGATGATGTATTTTAGCTCATGCCTTGGCTGATGCTCCATGGGGCATCTCCCCTCTTTATCCCGTGTGGTCCGGCGCCGGTTACAGGCCCAGCTCGTCCATGATGTCGCCGAAGTACACCCGCATCTGGTCGTTGGTCCAGTTGAGCTCCTTCTTGATGTAGGTGAGCATCTTCTTGGGCCGGGTCTGGGCATACTCCCTGAACTCTTTCACCCGGCTGTTCCAGCGCTTCAGGCTGCTGCCCCACCGCTCGAATTGGGCGGGCATTTCCGGAAGCAGGGCGTCGTACCAGGCGTCGATCTTGGCCAGCACCAGGTCGCTGCGCCAGCTGGTATACATCAGCTCGCCCATCAGCGAGAGGAACTTTTCCTGCATCTGGGTATTCTTCATCAGCTGCACGAACAGGGTATTGTCCGTCTTTTTCCCAGAGCCCGCCCCCTCCGGGTCCAGCCAGCGGCGGAAGGAATCGGTGTCGGTATAGAAGGCCCAGTCGGTATCGTACAGCACCCACTTCCAGCGCCCGTCCCCCTCCTGGGTGTTGCGGTAGCGCTTCACGTTGAGCAGGTCCGTATTGCCGATGTACATTTCCAGGGCCACGTATTCCAGGTAGTTGTCGATATCCACCATCTGGGCCACCTTGTCCAGGTTCTCCTGGGTCTTGCAGCCGTTCTTCTTGAGCCAGGTGAGGAATTCGGCGTAATCCTTGTTGGTGCCCTGCTTTACGGTATCGTTGCCCTTGACGATGTCGATGGCGTCCACATCCTGCCAGCCCTCCCATTGGGCGATGGAGTATTTATGGATGCGCTCCCGCAGGTTGTAATGGCCGAAGTACTCGCCGTTGACGTACACGATCACCGGCAGAGCGTCCTGATACATCACCGAGGTGTTCTCCGCCAGGGAGGTGAGCACCGCGTCCCGCATCCGGGTATACTCGCTGTCCTGGCCCGAAGCCCGCAGGATAAAGGAGCGGTAGCTGTCGTAATCCCGGTTGGGGAACAGCTGGGCATTGAACCGGTTCTCCCCGTAGGCGTTGCGGGCGGTGAGCTTAAAGGCCTTCTGCTCCTTCATGCGGCTGTACTGGCCCTGAAGGGCCACCCCCGCGCCCTGGCTGAGCACGGTGTTGCCGTTCACGTCGAAGTACTCCACGTTGCCGGCCCGCTCCCACTCCTTGAAGAAGTTGGCGCCCCGGTAGGGGTACTTTAACTCCTTTTCCCCCATGGAATAGATGCCGATCTGCTCGTCGTACAGGTAGTCCGGGTCGGTCACCAAAGAGATCACCGGCAGGGTGTGGCGCTGGCCGTACAGGTAGCTGGCGGTATAGGTGAGGGAGGGCAGCTTGTCCTCCTGATAGCCCTTGGCCCGGATGATGGTGGTCTGGGACACCTGAATGGGCTCCTGATAGACCGGGGAATTTTCGTCCGGCTCGGAGGCGTCCAGGGTGTAGCGGATGGTGACGCCCTGGGGGGCGGAGAGGGACACGGTCACCGGCTGATCGTACCAGCCTCCCGCTTGGGAGAAGGCGATTTCGCCGGCCCGCCCGGTATAGCCCACATTGCTGTTGGCCGCGCCCTGGGTCATGGTATCCATGTAGTAGTACCCGTCCTGACCGGGCAGGCGGCCATAGGACACGGCGCTCACCTGGGCGATCATGGGCAGGCGGTCGATGAGCTTGCCCGAAGGGTCGCTGAGGGTGAGGGTCTCCCCCCGGGTATAGCTCACCTTGAAGTTGGCGGCGTATTTGCCGGTGGACAGGTTATACTTGTCCTGGCCGTTGAGCAGCACCACCACATAGCCCCCGGGCTGGATGGAAGCGCCCTGGGGGAACTGCCACTTGCGGGGCTGGGCCGGGTCGTCGGACAGGCCGTACCCCGACAAATCGATGGCGGCGCTGCCGCCGTTGTACAATTCCACCCAGTCGGGGGAGGATTTGTTGGCGTTCTGGGCCCGGGCCGAGGCCACCGCCTCGTTGAGGATGAGCCCGGAGGCGTTGCCCGCCCGCAGCTGGGCCTCCACCTGGTTGAGCCCCGCCTGATCGTTGGAGAAGCCCGGCGTGGGGGGATAATCGGCGGTGAACACCCCGTCCACCCGCTGATAGGCCCGGTCGCCGTCCAGGGCGGGCAGGGTCACCTGGTCCACCAGGCGGTCCTGATCGTCGCTGAGGATGACCTCCTCCCCTCCGGCGCTGAGGCGGAAGGGCAGATGCCCCGCCTGGGTCTTGCCCGAGGCGTACAGCAGCAGGTATTGCCCCGGGGCGATGGAACTGCCCTGGGGGAAGCGGTATTTGCCCGGCGCATCCTCCTCATCGGACAGGCCGTAGCCGGACAGGTCGATGGCGGTATCGCCGCCGTTGTACAGCTCGATATAGTCCCAGCAATCCCCGTTCTCGTCAGGGACGTAGGTGCGGTTGGCGCTCATGGCCTCGCTGATCCTCAGGGCGCCGGACACGCTGCCCTGGGCCTGGGCCCATGCCAAGTGGGCCTGCTCGGTGTTCTCCAGGCCCGGGGTGGGATCGCTGGATAGCGCCCATTGCCCCGACTGCTGCCGGGCGTATACCTGGTTGCCTCCCAAGACGGGCAGCTCCAGCCGGTCTACCTCAGCGCCCTGTGCGTCCCGCAAGATCAAGGTTTCCCCCTGGGCGCTCAGGCGAAAGGGGGCGTGATAGGCGTAGCCCTTTACGTTCTTGATGTCCCCGGAGCAGTAGATGACCACCATCTCCCCCGGCGAAAGCACCTGCTGGGGAAAGGTAAAGCCCACCAGCCGGTCCTCCCCGTCGGTAAGGGTCCACCCGCTCACGTCCAGGTCCGCCCCGGAACGGTTCACCAGCTCTACCCAGTCGGAGAAGGCGCCGGTATCGTCGGCCACCGCCGAACGGTTGGCGCTCATCACCTCGTTGATGGCCAGCGCCCCCGCCTGGGGACTGGCGGACAGCGTCTTGTCCTCGGGTTGGGGCAGCAGGTAATATTGCAGCGCAAAGCAGGCCGCCAGCAGCAGCAGCGCCGCCACAGCCAGCCCCACAGGCGCTCTATCGAGCCCCTTGTCAGGCCACACCCGCCCCTTCAGCACGGCGCTGCGGGCCCTGCGCTGTTTCTCTCCAGCCACGGTATACTCCTCTCCCCCTTTAACGGTTATCATATTATACTATAAGAGACGAAATTTTTCAACGGATAGTTTCCCATCTCCGGCGTTTTCCCGCCTTTTCCGCCCCCTTTGCCCCTTCCCCCGCCTTCCCGCCTCCGCCCCATTGCTCTATGCCCTGGCCCGTGCTATACTTATTCCCAGAATCCTGGGAGGAGGCCGTGCCATGCGCCTATTCGACCGCAGCTTATGGATATTTCTGCTCATCGGGGTGGGCAATACCCTGCTTTCCTTCGTCATCATGCAGGGCATGTACGCCCTGGGTTGGGGGGGCTATTGGCTGTCCAGCGCCTTTGCCTTCGCCCTCACCAGCGTGCTCAGCTTTTTCCTGAACAAGCGCTTTTCCTTCCGCAACCGGGACAGCGTGAAGCATACCGCCTGGCGCTTCGCCCTGGTCATCGGGGTGTGCTACCTGCTGGCCTATTCCGCCGCCCAACCGGCCACCGCCTGGCTGCTGGATCGCCTGTTGTCCCCCCACGCCCTGAAGGTGAGCAACGACCAAATCGCCCTGTTCGTAGGCCAGGTGCTGTTCACCGGCCTCAACTACCTGGGCCAGCGCTTTTTCGCCTTCGCCGGGGACAAGGGAACCGGCGGCCAGTAAGCCGCCCCGCATCGCCTCCGGCAATCCAGCGCCATCCTCGCCCCGGGCGCCGGCGGACCGGTAAAACCCAATAGGCGGCGGGCCGGTTCCGCTCCACATCTTTTTGGCCCTTTGCGGTGAAAAAAACTTATCAAATAGGGCGGGACTGGAACGATTTTCCAGCGCATCCGTCTAAATCAATGATCTGATGAAACCAAATTTCCATGGGGGATAGCGCCGCATGGGCGGCGATAAAGGAGCGATGTAAGGATGAAACGGTTGATGAGCGCATGTCTGGCCCTAGCCCTGGCTTTGATCCTGGCCGTCCCCGCCTGGGCCGCCGGACCGGTGGCCGGGCCTCAGCCCGCTTATGTGAACGCCTGGGGCCAGGTCATGGACTCCCAGGGCCATATCCTGTTTCAGGGCCCGGCGGACCAGCTGGTGTACTACGACCAAAGCCTGCTGATCTACCAGGCTGACGACGCCCTGGTGGTGCGCCGCAGCGACGGCAGCCGCCGTTCTTTGGGCCTTCTGGCCTGCGACGCGGTGTGGAGCCGGAGCGATAACTGCGTTTACTATGTGCGCACCAGCGCCCCCGATACCCTGGCCAAACTGAGCTTGACCACCCTCACCGCCTCCACCGCCTGCCAGGCTGCCGGCCCCATCCAATACCTGCGGGTGGGCATAAACGGCCTGCTGGCAGAAGTGGACGGGGCGGAGTACCTGTACATCCCCGCCATCAAGCGCCTGGTGGGGCCCGACGTATCGGTATCGGGGCAGCAGCTGTTCTCCGGGGAGCGCTATGAAGCCCGCCTGGACGGGGAAGGACGCCTCACCGTGCTGCAAAAGGGCGATTCCCAGCCGGTGGAAATCGCCCTCAACGTGATGTGCGCCGCCCTGGACGGGGACACGGTGTATTACCTGCAGGCCTGGGGCGAGAACGCCCGGCTCATGGCCTACCAGATTCCCCAGGGCCTGAGCACCCGGCTCTATCGCTTCGACCAGCCCATGTGGGACCAGATCGCCGTGGTGGGCGGCCAGGTCTTCGTGGTGAGCCGGGCCGGCGGCCTGTATCAGTACGACCTGGCCCAGCAGCGCATTGAGCTCAGCGACGCGCTGGGCGCTTCCTTCCAGCCCCTGATCGCCTACAGCTCCGCCATGGCGGTGCTGTACGACCTGTCCGGCGGCAGCTACGACGCCTATCCCCTGGGCACAGCCCAGGCCGCGCCTACCCCTACCCCCACGCCTACCCCCAGCCCCACGCCCGTCCCCACGCCTACCCCCAATCCCTATCCCACCTTGTCCATGGGCGCCCGGGGCGAGGCCGTGCGCCGGCTCCAGGAGCGGCTCAAGGAGCTGGGCTACCTGGCGGGCAGCGCCGACGGCATCTATGGCCAGGCCACCCAAACGGCGGTGCTCTACCTGCAATTCGACATGGGCTATAGCCAGACCGGCACCGCCTCCGCCCAGTTCCAGAAAGAGGTGCTCTACGGCGACCCGCCCACCTACTCCACCTACGTCACCCTGGTGCGGGGCGATTCGGGCATCCGGGTGCGGGACCTGCAGCAGCGGCTGTGGGACCTGTGCTACATCAAGGAGCCGGTGGACGGCTATTACGGCAGCGGCACCGCCGCCGCGGTGGAGCGCTTCCAAACCCAGGAGGGCTATAAGGTAAACGGCGGCCAGATCGGCCCCAGCCAGCTGCGCACCCTGTTCAAATCCAGCGCGGAAAAGTGCCAGCAGTACTATACCCTGTCCCAGGGCGACCAAGCGCCGGTGGTGAAGCAGCTGAACCAGCGGCTGAAAAAGCTGGGCTATTTAACCGGCACGGCGGGCAATAGCTTTAACAGCGCCACGGTGAAGGCGGTCAAGGCTTTCCAGCGGATATGCGGCTTAAGTGCTACCGGCACGGCGGACCCCCGCACCCAGCGCCTGCTGTTCCAGGAGGACGCCCCCACCCCCACGCCTACCCCGGTGCCCA
>DVHZ01000204.1 GCA_018711685.1 Candidatus Excrementavichristensenella intestinipullorum
AAGGGGCCGCCGGGGGCCCTTGGCTTTGAAAGGATGAATCGGGCCATATAAAAGTCGGATTGTGAAAAAACGCCGGGGAAAATGCTTTTGATAGAAATTAATACTTGACATAAACGAAAGTATATGATAGGATGAATTTGGCCAACCTGATGGATTATGCCCGAAACATCATTAAAATGCGGGCACAAGGCCCGGACCGGGGCAATCCCGAGCCCGGGACTGGCCGTCCCGGCGGCGGGACAGATCATCACAGACGATAGTAGGGATCAGCGGCATGGGCGAGTACCGTATCGGCGTGGATGTGGGCGGAACCAAGGTAGCATACGGGCTGTTCGACGGGCAGAACCATCTGCTGGACCGGTATGAGCACCCATCTCCCCTGGACATCGACGGGCCGGGCATCTCCGATCTGGTGATCGGGGGCATCCGCCAGGTGGCGGAGCGCAACCGGCTGAAGCTGGAGGACCTGGAGGGGGTGGGCGTCTGCATGCCCTCCTATATCCTCTTTGACGAGGGATATATTTTTTTGACCTCGGCGCTGACCAACATACGGGACTTCGCCATGGGGCCCTACCTGGAGGCACGGCTGCCGGGCGTGGCCGTGGTGCTGGACAACGACAGCAACTGCGCGGCGCTGGCGGAGCACCGCTACGGCGCGGGCCGGGGCTGCCGGGACCTGGTGTACATGTCGGTGAGCACCGGCCTGGGCAGCGGGCTCATCCTCAATGGGGAGCTGTTCCGGGGCAGCTACGGCTGGGCCGGGGAAACGGGGCACATGCTGATTACCCCGGACCAGGGGCTGGAGTGCGGGTGCCGGAACAAGGGCTGCTTCATGTCCTGGTCCTCGGGGCGGTTTTTCCCGGAGCACGCCCGGGCCATGGGGCGCAAG
The DNA here is from genome assembly GCA_018711685.1 of Candidatus Excrementavichristensenella intestinipullorum. GTDB lineage: Bacteria > Bacillota > Clostridia > Christensenellales > Aristaeellaceae > Excrementavichristensenella > Excrementavichristensenella intestinipullorum. Next base: position 890 of record DVHZ01000204.1, read on the forward strand.
TACCCCACCGCCATGGACCTGGAGGCGGGGGTGAACGGCCGGACGCTGCTGGAAGCCTGCAAGGCGGGGGACCCGGCGGCCATGGCGGTGCTGGAGCAGTCGGCCTATTACATCGGGCTGTGCGTGTACAACATCTGGCAGGTGCTCAACGTCAAGACCTACGTGTTCGGCGGCGGCCTGGTGCATTTCGGGGATATGCTCTTTGACCGGGTGCGGGCCGTCTTTGACCGGTATAACCATGTGGACGTGCCGGTGGACTTCAAGACCGCCCAGCTCAAGCAGGATTTCGGCATCATGGGCGCGGCGGAGCTGGCCCGCCGCCGGTGACCGTCCTGAAGGGGCGTTGGGGCGGGCCTTGGACAAGGGCGATTCGATCCGGCGGGACCCGCCGCCGGTGAAATAAAAGGAGGAGACGATCATGAAGAAATTGGTAGCTCTGTTGTTGGCGGTACTGATGGCGCTGGCCGGCGTGGCGGCCATGGCCCAGGAAGAGGAAGTCAAGGTAGCCTTTATCACCCAGGCCCTGTCCAACGCCTCTCAGGCCTATGCCTGGACCCAGTTCCAGAAATACGCCGATGACTACGGCTTCACCGTAACCGTATTCGACGAGAAATACGACGCCCAGAACGGCGTGGCGGCCATCGGCACCTGCATCGCCCAGGGCTACACGGCCATCTGCATCAACCCCACCGATCCCAGCGCCATCATTCCCAGCCTGATGGAAGCCCAGCAGGCGGGGGTCATCGTGGGGCTGTACTCCTCCGAGCTGCCCGACGGGTACACCGACTACCGTGACTTCATGTGCGGCACCGACGACGTGCAGTGCGGCCAGGTGGCGGCCCAGACCCTGATGGAGGCCTTCCCGGAGGGCTGCAACGTGGTAGAGGTAGGCGGCCAGTCCGGCCACAGCGCCCAGATCAAGCGCCATGACGGCTTCGTGGCCACCATCGAGGGCAGCAACATCAACATGCTGGATTCCCGGGACTGCGAGGCGTGGGCCTCTGAGGACGCCATGGCCATCATGGAGGACTTCATCGTTTCCTACGGCGACCAGATCGACGCGGTATACTGCCATTGGGACGTGGGCGCCACCGGCGTCATCGAGGCGCTGAAGAACGCGGGGATGGAAGGCGTGTACGTGATCGGCGTGGACGGCTGCTCCGTAGGCTATGACCAGGTGAAGGAGGGCACCCAGGCGCTGTGCATCGGCCAGTCCTTCTCCCAGATGACCCAGGACGCCTTCGACTGCATCACCAAGCTGATGAACGGCGAGGAGCTGGAGAACGACGTGGTGTGGACCGCCCTGGACGTGGTCACCGCCGAGACGGTGGACGATTACCCCTATCCGGAGTGGTAAGGCGCATTGGCGGTACCCATGGGGCTTGCTCCGAGCAATCGGGGCAAGCCCCCTATCTGAATCAGAGGGGGACGCAAGGGTGAGCAAGGCGGGCGAATATTTACTGGAGATCAAGGACGTATGCAAGTATTTTCCGGGCGTGGTGGCGCTGGATCACGTGAGCCTGTCCATCCCCTACGGCGTGGTGTACGGCATCGTGGGGGAGAACGGGGCCGGCAAATCCACGCTGATGAAGATCCTGTCGGGGGTCTACACCAAGGACGAGGGCACGGTGATTTTCGACGGGGAGACCATCGAGCGGACCACGCCGATTCAGGCGCTGCGGCGGGGGCTGAGCATCATCTATCAGGAGTTCAACCTGGTGAACACCATGACGGTGGGGGAGAACATCTTTCTGGGCCGGTTCAAGGAGACCCACGGCATGAAGGGGACCCACGCCCGGGCCCGGGAGCTGCTGGACAGCATCGACAGCAAGATCGACACCCACGCCGTCGTGGGGGACCTGAGCGCTTCGGAGATGCAGATGGTGGAGATCAGCAAGGCGCTCTCCTTCGATTCCAAGCTGATCATCATGGACGAGCCCAGTTCCTCCCTGACCCAGGAGGAGCTGAGCAAGCTGGGCAACATCATCCGCAGCCTGAGGCAGCGGGGCATTTCCATCATCTACATCAGCCACAAGCTGGACGAAATCTTTGAATACTGCGACATCGTCACCATCATGCGGGACGGGCGGGTGATCGACACCAAGCCGGTGGCCCAGCTGAGCCGGGGGGAGATGATCGCCAAGATGGTGGGGCGCACCATCGAAAACGAGTATCCGCCCCGGACGGACAACGTGGGGGAAGCGCTGCTGGAGGTCAAGCACCTGAACACCTGGAAGCTGCGGGACGTGAGCTTCACCCTGCACCGGGGCGAAATCCTGGGCCTGGTGGGGCTGGTGGGCTCCGGGCGCTCGGAGATCGTGCGGGCCATTTACGGGGCGGACCACGCGGACAGCAAGGAAATCCGCATCGGGGGCCAGGAAATCCGGGTGAAGCAGCCGTGGGACGCCAAGAAGGCGGGGTTCGCCCTGGTGCCGGAGGACCGGAAGCGGGAGGGGCTGATTTTGCCCTTCTCGGTGGAGAGCAACATCAGCATGGCCTCCCTGGAGGATCTGACCCACAAGGGCGTCATCGACAAGGGCAAGGAGCGGCAGAGCGCCCAGCGGCAGATTCAGGCGCTGGGGGTCAAGACGCCCTCGGCATCCACCAAGGTGCTGAACCTGTCGGGGGGCAACCAGCAGAAGTGCATCATCGGGCGGTGGCTGGAGCGAGAGCCCCGGATCCTCATCATGGACGAGCCCACCCGGGGCATCGACGTGGGGGCCAAGTACGAAATCTACCTGCTGATGAACAAGATCGTGGAGGCGGGCGGGGCCATCATCATGATTTCCTCGGAGCTGCCGGAGGTGCTGAACATGAGCCACCGGGTGCTGACGGTGTGCGACGGGCGCATCACCGGGGAGTTCGACCCCCGGGCCTGTTCCGCCGCCGACATCATGGACAAGGCCATCGGCTGAGGGAGGAGGGAGTCGGATGAAAAAGGAACCGTCCAGGATCGTGAAATTTATCCAGGACAACCTGGTGCTGTGCGCCCTGATCGTGCTGGCCATCGTCACCGCGGCGGTACAGCCTAAGTTTCTCAGCGCGGCCAACCTGACCAACATCATGCGCCAGCTGTGGCCGCTGCCCTTCATCGCCCTGGGCATGACCTTCGTGATCATCGGCGGGTTCATCGACCTGTCGGTGGTGGGCATCATCTCCCTGAGCGCGGTGATCACGGCCATCTCCATCGACACCTTCGGCCAGGTGGGCGCCATGGCGCTGGGCATCCTGTCGGGCATGGCCATGGGGTACCTCAACGGGGTGATCCTCACCAACTTTGGGGCCATGACCCAGGCGGAAGTGCTGTTCATCACCTACGGCATGAGCTCCATCTACATGGCCATCGGGCTGATGGCCACCAACGCGGAGACCATCCGCATCACCCGCAGCACCCGGTCCATCTCCCTGTTCAACGCCCTGGGCAACGGCACCCTGGGCATCGTGCCCATCGTGCTCATCGTGTTCGTGGTCATCCTGGTGCTGATGCACCTGTTCCACACCAAGACGCTGGCGGGGCGGGGCATCACCCTGATGGGGGGCAACAAGAACGCGGCGCGGCTGTGCGGGTTCAATATCAAGCGGACCATGCGCCTGGTGTATACCCTGTCTGGGCTGATGTCGGCCCTGGGGGCCATCTCCCTGGTGTCCCGGGTGACCACGGCCAACGCCACCTGCGGCACCGGGTACGAGACCAACGCCATCCTGTGCGTGGTGGTGGGGGGCACCTCCCTGAAGGGGGGCAAGGGCAGCGTGATCCGCACCATGATCGGCGTGGTGCTGATTACCCTGCTGGGCAACTGCATGAACATGCTGGGCCTGTCCACCTACATGCAGACGGTGATGCGGGGCGCGGTGCTGGTGGTGGCCATCTGGCTGGACAACCGCAAGCAGCTGTAAAGGAGGCAACGGGCGTGAAAAACATTTGGAAAACGCTGACCAGGCAAAAAGCGGTGTTTGCCATCCTGGCGCTGCTGGTCATCATGGGCGCGGCGGAGCTGTTCACCCACACCACCTTCTACACCCTGTACAACTGGCTGGACATGCTGCGCTCGGCGGCGGTGCTGGAAATCGTGGCCATGGGCGTGTCGGTGGCTGTGCTGTGCGGCGGGTGCGACCTGTCGGTGGGGGGCACCCTGTGCATCGGGGGCATTCTGGCGGTGATGACCGTCAACGCGGGGCTGCCCATCTGGCTGGCCTTCGCGGCGGCCATGGCGGCGGGGGCGCTGATCGGGGCGGTGAACGGGTTTCTCATCGTACACCAGAGGACGGAGCCCTTCATCATCACCCTGGGCATGGGCATGCTGCTCAAGGGCATCGCCCAGCAGCTTACCGACGCCCACCCGCTGACCTGCAAATCCCTGGAATTCATGACCATCTCCAACCAGAAGTATTTCGGGTCGGTGCCCTCCCTGGTGGTGTTCATGCTGGTGATCGTGGCGCTGTTCTACCTGCTGATGCGCTTCACCAGCTTCGGGCGCAACTGCTACGCCATCGGCGGCAACTACGAGGTGGCGAAATATTCGGGCATCGCGGTGGTACCCATCAAGTGGTCCGCCTTCGTGATCAGCGGGGTGACCGCCTCCCTGGCGGGGGTACTGCTGGCCTCCCGGATGAACACCGGCTCCTCGGTGTACGGGGATAATACGGGCATGCTGGTGAACTGCGGCTGCGTCATCGGCGGTACCTCCTTCGCCGGCGGCGTGGGGGGCATCCCCCAAAGCTTCCTGGGCGTGTTCGTGATGCAGCTGTTCACCAACTGCATGAACCAGATCGGCATCAGCAGCTACTACCAGCAGCTGTTCCAGGGCGTGCTCATCGTGACGGTGATCGGCCTGGACTGCTACGGGCGGATGCTCAAGCGGGAACACCGGGACCGGGAATCCAGATTGGCGGCCCGAATGGGCTCATAAAGGGCGGAAATGGGCAGCTAGCCAAAAAAAAGGCGGCTGCCCATAAACGCCCCTAAAAAAGGAAAGGATGGAATGCAAATGATCCGAATGGCGGTCATCGGCCGGGGCTGGATCACGGAAAAGTGGATCGGGGCGGCGCAAAAGGTCCCCGGCGTGGCGGTGACGGCGGCCTACTCCCGCAACCTGGCGGACGCCCGGGCCTTCGCCCAGGCCCACGGCGCACCGCTGTGGTTCGATTCCCTGGAGGCGCTGTGCGCGTCCCGGGAGGTGGACGGGGTGTACGTCGCCTCGCCCATCGCCCTGCACGCCCGGCAAACCATCGCCCTGCTGGAGGCGGGCAAGCACGTGCTGGTGGAAAAGCCCATGACGGTGAGCCGCGCCAACGCGGAAAAGATGTTCCAGGCGGCCCAGGCCCACGGCGTGGTGCTGATGGAGGGGCTGCGCAGCGTACACACGCCCTATATGGCCGCCATCCGAAATAGCCTGCCCAAGCTGGGGGTGCTGCGCAAGGCGCGCCTGTCCTACTGCCAGTATTCCTCCAAGTTCGACGCCTACAAGGCGGGCCAATTGCCCAATACCTTCAACCCGGCCCTGGGCAACGGGGCGCTGATGGACCTGGGGGTGTACCTGGTGGCGGGCATGATCCACTTGTTCGGCATGCCCCGCGCCCTCACCGGCCACAGCGGCTTTCTGGGGACGTGGGAGGCCAACGGGGCGCTGCTGGCGGACTACGGGGCGATGCAGGCGGAGCTGAGCTACTCCAAGATCAGCCAGTCGGCGCTGCCCTCGGAAATCCAAGGCGAAAAGGGCACCCTGGTGATAGACCATTTCGCCGACGGCGGGCGGCTGTACATCCGCTACCGCGGCGGGGAAACGGAGGAGCTGGAGGGCTGCGCGCCGGGGATCTCCCTGGACGCGGAAACCCGGGATTTCTTCGACATGGTGAAGGGCAAAGCCCAGCCCGCCGACTGGCAGGCGCTCTCCCTGAACACGGCCCAGGTGATGGAGGAGGCCCGGGCGGCGCTGGGCATCCACTTCCCCCCGGAGGTGTTCGCGGTGTGAGGCGGGAGCTGAAGGGATATTTCTGCGTGGGCACCTACTCCCAGCCCATCCGGTTCGGCACGGGCCAGTGGTTTCGCGGCAAGGGGGAGGGCCTGTACCTGTGCGGGCTGGAGGGGGAAAAAATCCGCATCCTGGGGAAGCTGGCGCTGTGCAATCCCTCCTACCTGGCCATCGCCCAAGGGAAAGGGCGCATCTACGCGGTTAACGAGACCAAGGCATTTCAGGGCCAGCCAGGGGGCGGGATCAGCGAAATCGCCTACGACGGCAGGGGCCGCCTGACCCTGGTCCGGCAGCTGCCCACCGGGGGTGGCGACCCCTGCCACGTGAGCCTGGCGCCGGACGGGAGCGCCCTGGCCGTGACCAACTACGCGGGGGGCTCGGTGGCGGTGTGGCCCCTGGATGGGAAGGGTGGCATCGCCGGCCCCCGGCAGCTGTTCCAGCATAGGGGCGGCAGCATCCACCCCCGGCAGCAAGGGCCCCACGCCCATTGCGCCATCTTCCTGAGCAGCCAGGCGTTGGTGGCGGCGGACCTGGGCAAGGACGCCCTGGTGTGGTACGGCCTGGCAGGGGGCCGGGCGGTCCCCCAGTCGGCCAAGGACTGCCCCTGCGCGGCGGGGAGCGGGCCCCGGACGGGCGTGCTGTCCCAGGACGGCCAGAACCTCTACATCCTCAACGAGCTCTCCGCCAGCATCACCCGGTTCCGGGTAGAAGAAGGGGGGCTAACCCGGGGCGAGAGCCTCCCCATCCTGCCGGAGGGGATGGAGGCGGGGGCGGGCAGCGACGGAGGCGGCGACCTGCAAATGGCGCCGGATGGCAGGCACATTTACGCCTCCCACCGGGGTGCGCACAGCATCAGCGGGTTTCGGATCGGGGCTGGAGGCGCACTGGAGCGGGTGAGCTGGACGCCCTGCGGGGGCGCGACGCCCCGCAATTTCGCCATAGATCCTCACGGGGAGACGCTGCTGTGCGGGAACCAGGATTCGGACACGATATCCATATTCAACCTCACCGGCGGCGGTGGTCTGGAGCCAATAGCCCAGCAGCCCTTTCCCACACCGGTGTGCATTCGGTTTTTCCAAGACGGGCTGACTGGGGCGGAATGAGCTCCCCGCCCCACCTCACGGCCTGAAACAGCGCAGCGGCTACCACCGCCGCACCGTTCCAGGCCGTTGCCCCACCACCGCGCCAGCGAGAATGGCGGTTCCAAGGGGGGCCGTCCCCCCTTGGCGGGGGTCCAGGGGCGAGGAGTCCCTGGCGGGGGCCCGGGGGCAGCGCCCCC
>DVHZ01000026.1 GCA_018711685.1 Candidatus Excrementavichristensenella intestinipullorum
CCGCCGCAGCGAAAAACCGTCCGCCGTTTCGGGAAACGTCTGCTACTCCGGAAAACGTCCGATACTCCGAGAAACGTCCGCTACTCCGGGAAACATCCGCCATTCCAGGAAGCGTCCGCCGTTTCGGAAAACGTCCGCCGTTTCGGAAAACGTCCGCCGTTTTGGGAAACGTCTGCTACTCCGAGAAACGTCCGCTACTCCGGGAAACGTCCGCCATTCCAGGAAGCGTCCGCCGTTTCGGAAAACGTCCGCCGTTTCGGGAAACGTCTGCTACTCCGAGAAACGTCCGCTACTCCGGGAAACATCCGCCATTCCAGGAAGCGTCCGCCATTCCGAAAAAACATCCGCCGTTTCGGAAAACGTCCGTCGCTCCGAAAAACGTCCGCCATTCCGAAAACCGTCCGACATTCCGAAAAACGTCCGCCATTCCGAAAAACGCCCGCCGCTCCGAAAACCGTCCGCCGCTCCGGCCGCGATTGCCCCGGTTGTCCCTTCCCGGGAATCGGCGGGAGCGGGGACGTGTGGGGGACGAAAATCTGCCCGGCCCGGTGGGAAAGGTGGGCTGGGCAGGGGAGCGCGAAGTATGAGCGGGGGACGAAGGGCTACTCGTCCTGGGTCTGAAGGGCTTGAAGCTGGCCCTCCAGCAGGGCGCGGAAGCGCTTTTTATGCTCCTGAATGGAGCTCTTCAGCCCCTCCAGCTGGATCTGGGCGTTCTGGGTATCCTGGGCCAGGGAAGCGCGAAGGGTAGCGGACTCGCTGGCAGCCTCCCGCTTAATGGTTTCGGCGTCCACCTGGGCGTCCAGCAAGGTTTTTTCCGCCTTTTTGCGGGCCTCGTCCACGGTCTGATCGGCCAGGCGCTGGGCGCTGAGCAGGGTCTCCCGCAGGGTGGTCTCCAGGTTGCGGAAATAGGCGGAATCGTCGGCCTGAGGGGCGGGGGCCTGGACAGGCTCCTGGGCCGGAGCCTGGGCTTGCGCCTGGCTCAAAGCGGCTTCCGCACGGGCGCGGGCGGCCTCCGCCTCGTCCATGCGCTTCATCATGGCCCGGTTTTCCCGGATCAGCGCCTCCATCTGGTCGGCGATTTCATCCAGAAACTCGTCCACCTCGTCCTCGTGATAGCCGTGCTTCTGCTGGCTGAACTCCTTTTCCCGAATGTCCTTCACGGTGATCATGCAGCCATTCCTCCTTCGGCCCGCCCGGCGCGGGGGCCCCTTCATTGGTTCATAACGCCAAACGCCACGCGCCGGCGGCGGACATTACGCTTTAGCGCCTTCCCCCCAACGCCCCCCAGGTCTGGCGGAAACCATCCCGGCAGACCCCCGTCCCATGGGCGTTCACCCGTCAGGACACAGGGGCGGGGAAAGATATAGTTATCCCTGTATATGGAGATTCGCTGCGAAAGAAGGGGAATCCTGCCACAGGGCAGGTTAATTGTTGGCGTAGATAAACAAATTGACCCGGAGCATACGGGCCCGGTTGGGGCCCTCCTCGGTGAGGAGGCGAACCTTGCCGAAGGGGGGGCAGGAATAGACGTCGCCGGGGCGAATCTTGGCGTCCAGCTCCAGGGTGGGCAGGCAATTGACGCAAACCCGGCCCTCCTGGATGAGGGGCTTGACCTCCTCGGGCTTAAGGCCCCAGGCCACGGCGGAGAGGTCGTCCAGGCGCAGGCTGGAGACGGAAACCCGCTTGATTACCCCCTGGGGACTGCGCAGCTCCATGGGAATGCCGTCGGGGGCTTCGCTGAGGGTAAGGGGGGTTTTGCCCGCCTTGGCCAGCTTCTCCATCACCACCTTGGCCACGTCCCGCTCCACCATCAGGTAGGCGTCCAGCTTGCCCACCACCACGTCGCCAAAACAATCCTCGGGCAGGCCCAGAGCCTTTTCCGCCTTGACAAAGTCCCGCCAGTGGGGACGGGCGGCGAACCGGCTCCACTCGGCCCGCACGCACACCATGGGCCACACGTCCGTAGAGGGCCGGTCCCCGGAATAGATGGCGGCAATCACCCGCTGGGCGTCGTCGTACCCGCCGAAAAAGGTGAAGCGCATCCGCTGCTCCCGAATGAACTCCTCCGCCAGCTTGCGCTGGGCCGGGTCCAAAAAGTGGGTATACCGGGTGCCGCCATTGCGAAAGGCCAGGGAAATCTTGGCCTTGAGCTGGCGTAAAAATTGCTGGCGCTGCTGGCGCTCCTGCTGCTCCCGTTCCTTCTTGGTAGCCATCAGTAGCGCCGCTCCTGATCGTTGGTGCTGGCTACCTCCACGCTCTTGGGCGCGATGAGATAGGTCTTGTCCGACGCCTTGCGCAAGGTGGCGCCCAGGGCAAAGGCCGCCCCGCACAGGGTGTCTATGCCCCGCTGCACCACCCGCTCGTCCATGTCCTCCAGGTTCAGCAGCACCGTCTTGTTGTCCAACAGGTCGTTGATCACGTCCCTGCATTCCTCCAATTGGCGCAAATAATAGATCACCGTCTGATGGCTGCGCTCCATTACCCGCACAGGCGCCGCCCCGCCGCGGCCTTGCTCCCGGCTGCGGCTGCGCTCCTTGGCCTCAAAGGCTTCCTCAAAATCGTCCCGCTGGGGGGCCCGATAGTCCCGGCTCTGATAGTCCCGGCTTTGATAGTCCCGGCCCTGATAGTCCCGGCTTTGATAGTCCCGGCCCTGAGCCTGGTACCCGCTCTGGCCCTGATACCCCCCCTGGTACCCCTGCCCCGAGGCGTACCGGGATGCGCCGGGCTGGGCCTCGCTGCGGCGGGCCCGGGCGTCGTATTCCGGCCTGGAAGAGGTGTATCGGCTGCGGGGCTCCTCGTATCCCCGGGGCGCGGCTTGGGGCGCCGCCCGGCGGCTCTGGGCGCCATAGGTCTGCCCGCCTACCGGACGCCTGCCCTGTAACTCCCGCTCCTCCTCCGGCTCGTCGTCCACCAGCCCGATGAATTCCAGGATCTTGTTGAATCGGCCCGCCATGTCCTTATTCCTCCCGCTCGTTCTCTATGGGCGGCCCGGCCCCCCCCTGGAGCCCGGGACGCGCCGGAAAAGCCCGCCGGACCCCCGTCTCGTTCCCGCCATACCGCCCCCGGCCGCCCCCGGCCCGCCGCCGGAAAGCACAGCGCTTCGGGGCAAACCGGACTACCTGGCCCCAAAGATGGCCGAACCCAGGCGCACCAAGGTGGCGCCCTCCTGGGCGGCCACCAGGTAATCGCCGGACATGCCCATGGATAAACATTCCATGGCGACGCCCTCCGGCGCTTCCCGGCGCAGCCGGTCAAACCAAAGGCGCATCCGCCTGAAATAGGGGCGAAGGGACTCGGGGTCCCGGGTCAGGGGCATCACCGCCATAAGGCCCCTTATGCGAATGCCGGGCAGCAGCGCCGCCGCCGCCAAAAAGGCGGGCAGCTCCTCCTCGGCCAGGCCGGCCTTCTGGGGCTCCCGGGCAATGTTCACCTGCACCAGGCAATCCATAACCTTGCCCGCGGCCCGGCAACGGCGGTCCAGCTCCAGGGCAAGGGCCATGCGGTCCAGGGATTGCACCCTGGATACCTGGTCCACGATATATTTTACTTTATTCGTCTGCAATTGTCCAATGAAATCCACCTGAAAATGTGGATTTAACGCTGGCAATTTTTGCAGCAGCTCCTGAACCCGGTTTTCCCCCACCCGGGTCAGCCCCGCCTCCCAGGCCCAATTGGCGGTCTGGGCGGACTGGGTCTTGGTGACGGCGCATATCTCCACATCCCCGCCCCCTGCCTGGCGCAGCTGCCGCCGGCACTCTAGGATGTTCTCCAATACCTGTTCCCGTTCCATGGCGCACCTCCCTGGCTCAGCGCAAATATCATGCCCGCCGTGCCCGGCCCCCGGCCGCCGGCCCTTGGGGCCGGCGGCCGGGGGCCGGGCACGGCGGGCCGGGGGGCTTCGCCCCCCGGCTCTCCCCGCCTTCCCGGGCGGCGCCTAGCGGATGAGCACCCGCTGGCCCACCGACAGGGTGCCCGGCGTGATGGGCTGTATCAAAGCGTTGCTGCGGTCCTGAGAGAGCACCTCCACCGGGATGAAGGTGGACCCCGCCGCGTCGGCCAGCCATACGCCGGTCTGGCCGCCCTCGGTGGACAGGGCGTTCAGGGGCACCGACAGGCCGGTAAGGTAGATGCCGATGTCGGCCCGGCCGCTGCGCACGTTGAGCAGTTGGGCGGGATTCCCCTCTACCTCCAGCACCGCCATGACCTCCCCCGCGCTCTTTTGCATGGAAATCACCTGCCCGGTATAGGCCAGGTCGGGATACCCCTCCAGCTGGAAGGTGTAGCTCTGGTTGTTGGTGGGGTTCCAGGTGGCGTCGTTGGACAGCAGCACAATGTACCACTTGTCGGTGGAAACCACCCGGAATATGCCGGTGTTCAGCCGGGATACGGCTTCGCTGCCGGTGAGCGCCCGGCCCTGAAGCACCGCATGTATCTGCTCCGCCGTCAGGCTCTCCAGGGTGTCCACCCGCAAATACGACTCATATCCGTCCAGATAAAAACTCACCAGCCCGTCCCGGGGAGCGGTCACCGACTGGCGCCAGGCGTCCAGCGCCGCCACCCGCTTGGTCTCCTGGTCGTATAGGTCGTTGAGCTTATAATCCTGCCGCTGGGTCTGGCGCAAATACTCCTGGCGCTGGCTCATCACTTCCTCCAGCTGCCGCTCCAGGTTCAAAAGACTGCCCCCCGACTTGTTGCGAATCAGCGTCTTCAGCTCCAGCGCCGCGCTGCTTACCTGCTGCTCCAGCCGCTCCAGCCCCTCGTCCACAATGGTGCCCAGGATCTGCTGGTGATAGCTGCGGATGGACTTGCGCACCGTTTCCAGCCGCTCCAGCTCCTTCTCCGCGTACCCCGAGGTGTATACCTGGCATACCTGGTCGCCCTGGCTCACCTGCTGCCCCTCGCTGGCCACGTACACCAGCATACTGTTGCTGGCCGCCGTCACCACTTCCTCGTCCCGTATCACCACCGCGTCCACGGTATAGTTATAGGGCGCGTTGGCGCTTTGCACCAGCGCCTCCCGAGCCGTATCGGGCCATATTTCCCGCAATATCAGATAGAGCCCGACCAACAGCAGGCCCATAAAAACATAAAACCTGCCGGTGACTCTCTTTCTGGCCATCTCCTTACCCCTTTTTAGGCACAGCGTTGCATGATTGATACCCCATTATACCCCTTTTTCCCGTAAAGCGCAACCCCAGACCAGGCCGCTGGATCCGCTGCCGATTTTCTCCCCCTGGGCGAATACGCTTTGTACAGTTTCCCGTACTCCAGTTCCTCAAGCTGGGCGCTTAGCAGGCGGACAGGCGCATTGTGCGGTATGATAATTTCCGAATTCAGCGCAAAAACCAGTTGACCGTGTCGCTCAAATATTTTATACTGGTCTTGCTTTTGATGAGTTTCTTGCATACCTCTATCTTAAGCGAAAAGACGAGGTTTGGATACCCCTTGGGGGTCCTTGCCTCGTCTTTTTTTGCGGGGGTGTTTTGCAACGCGCCCTGCCAAAATTGCGCGAGGGGGCGAGGGGAAAGGGCGCTCCAGGGGAAAGGGCCCATGAGTCTATGGCTCATGGGCCCTTTCCCCTGGAGCACCCTGGTTTTTCCGCTATTGCGGTTGGGCGGGGCCTTGTGCCTCATCGGGCTGCCGGCCTTCGGCGGCAGGCTCGCCCTGCTGGAGGGCAGTTTGCCCGTCCTGGGCAGGCGCGGACGCGGCGGAAGCGCCGCCGCTCCCCTGAGCGCCCGCATCCTGGTCCTCGTGGTGGGCGGTTTGGCCGCCCATGATGGCGTCGAACTGGCTCTGGTCCAGTTTTTCCAGGCGGAGCAGCTCTTGGGCCAGCTTATCCAGCTGGGCTCTGTGCTGGGCCAGGATATCCTGGGCGCGCTGGTAGCACTTCATGAGCAGGCCCCGGACCTCGGCGTCCACCTCGGCGTTGACCGCCTCGGAGAAGCTGGAGCGAGACTGGGAGAAGTCCCTGCCCAGGAACACCTCGTGGTCGCCTCCCAGGAAGATGGGGCCCAGCTTTTCGCTCATGCCGTACTGGGTGACCATGTCCCTGGCGATCTTGGTGGCCCGCTTGAGGTCGCTGGTGGAGCCGGTGGACACGTCGCCCAGCACCAGGTGTTCGGCGCAGTGTCCGCCCAACATGCCGCAAATCTGGGCTACCAGGCGGGTGCTGGACACGTAGTTGATCTCCTCCTCGGGCAGGAACATGGTATAGCCGCCCATGCCCCGGCCCCGGGGAATGATGGATATCTCGTGGACCCGGTCGCACTCGGGGATGAAGTTCATCACCACGGCGTGGCCCGCCTCATGATAGGCCACCAGCTCCCGGTCCCGCTGGGTGACCTTATAGCTCTTCTTTTCGGGGCCCGCGCTCACCTTGGTGATGGCTTCCTCCAGCACCCCCATGGTGATCTTGCCTGCGCCGGCCCGTGCGGTGAGGATTGCGCCCTCGTTGAGCACGTTTTCCAAATCCGCGCCGGTAAAATAGGGGGTGCGCCGGGCCAGCACGGACAGGTCCACGTCCTCGGCCAAAGGCTTACCCCGGGCGTGTACTTTCAGGATCTCCTCCCGGCCCTTCACGTCGGGATAGTTGACGGCGATCTGCCGGTCGAACCGGCCCGGCCGCAGCAGGGCGGGGTCCAGGATATCGGCCCGGTTGGTGGCCGCCATGACGATGACGCCCTCGTTGTGCTGGAAACCGTCCATCTCCACCAGCAGCTGGTTCAGGGTCTGCTCCCGCTCGTCGTGGCCGCCGCCCAAACCGGCGCCCCGCTGGCGGCCCACCGCGTCGATCTCGTCGATGAACACGATGGCCGGGATGGACTTCTTGGCCTGCTCGAACAGATCCCGCACACGGGACGCGCCCACGCCCACGAACATCTCCACGAAGTCGGAGCCGGAGATGG
>DVHZ01000205.1 GCA_018711685.1 Candidatus Excrementavichristensenella intestinipullorum
CGCCAAGGGGACGCCCCCTTGGCACCGCCATCCTCGCTGGCGCGTAGGTGGCGCAACGGCCTCCGGCGGCGCGAGGATAGACCATCTTCTAAAATGCAGCGCTGAGAAAGGCGCGATTGGTGGGTTTGCCCAGGGCGATGCGATAGCCGAAGCGCTCTTCCCCACCCGGCACCAGCCAGCGGGCCCGCCCGCTGGCTACCGGGTCGGGAGGAGCCTGCCAGGGCTCCACACATACCGCGCCCGGCTGCGTGGTGCATAAAGTCACAACCTTAAAGGAACTGTCCCCTGTGAGCCGGACCCCATACCCTTCTGCCGGGCAGATTAGCGTAGCCTCCACCCCGTGGCCCTGAAACACGTGGTCCCAGTCCAGGGTCAAGTCCACCGGTCCTGTGAGAACGCCCCGCCGGGGGGGCTGAACCAAATGATCCCAATACGCCTCCAGCCCCACCGCCAGCTTGGCCCCCGCCCGGTCCTCCACCCGAAAATAGGGATGAAAACCCAAGGCCATGGGCAGGGCCGTTGGGCTCAAGCTGCGTACCCGAAGGCTGGTGACCAGCGCTCCCGCCTCCAGGTGATAATCCAGGGTCAGCGCCAGCCGGTAGGGCGGCCAATTATCCACCTCCAGGCCCAGGCGGCAGCCATCGGGCCATTGCCGTAGCACGCTAAAAGCCATGTTGCGGATAAAGCCGTGCATGGGCATGGGACAATGTGTCCCGTCTATCAAGACCCGTTCTCCCGCGCAGCGGCCCGCAAAGGGAAACAGCAGGGGAATTCCCCCCGCCAGCGCCTCCCGCCGTCCCAACAGCCCTTCCTCCAGGCGCAATACCGGCCTCTCGCCCAGCCATACGCCCCCCACCATGCCCCCATATTGGGGCAACACCAGGCAGCTCAGCCCTCCCCGGCGCAGCCACAGTCCCTTCACCGGCCCGCCCCCGGCTTATGCCGGCGGTAAAAGGCCCGAAGTTCTTCCTTGACGGTGGCGTCCAACTCCTTTTTCGGCACGCCACGCGCCGCCCCTTCCAGGGATTGCAACCGAAGCATACAGGCGCTGGGATCTGTCCCCAGGATGCGCAGCCAGGCTTCCCGACCGCCCGCCGCTTTCAGCTCCTCCGGCGTATGAATGCCGACCTTCTCCAATTGCGCCCGCAGTTTGGGACCAATGTTGGGCAAATCCTCCAGCTTCGCCATGTATATTCCTCCTTTATAGGCCCTATCCTCTCCCTATGGCCCAGGATTTTCGCCGCACCCCTTGTTCTCCCTTTCTCGGTTCGGATGTTCCGGTTCTCCTCCCTATCCAAACCGGTGGGTCAGCAGCCCGTACACGATGTAGGCCGCCAAAGCCGCCGCCAGGGCGATGAGCAGCGCTCCCCTGGACGTAGGGGCTTTGCGCTCAAACCACTTCTCCACAAAGTCTGGGCCAAACTTTGCCAGCAAAAAAGCCACGAAAAAATTCACCGGCAAAAAACCGTCCGACTGGAAGAACAGCAGGCAGGCCGCGCAGGCCAGGCCCATCACCGCGCCCATGAGAATCTGGCATATCCGCCAGGCCTTTTCGCTCAGGGCGTTAGCCCTCCGGCCCCAATCGCTCATATAATCCTGAGGGCCGGGCGGCGCTTCCTCCACTTCGCCGGTCAATTCTTCTCGCTCCTGTTCTGGGCCGGCTCCGCCCCCCGGTACCTGAGGGGACTGCTCTAGGGGTCCGGGTCCCGCCTCCCTTTGAGGCGCCTCCAAAGCCTCAACCCCCGGGACCGCCGCTGCGCGCTCTCCCCCGGCAGCTTCCGGGAGCGCATCCCGGGATGCCTCGCCGGGCTCAGCGCCTTGAGAGATTCGCTTGTCCTCATCCATGCCGCGCACCGCCTTTCGTTCGTATGGCTTCGAGCGCGTTTCCACCGGCGCTCTCGGGCCTATTATAGCCTATGGAGCAGGTGTTTGGCAATGGTTGACCGCCACTGTTCTACCCGTCCTCGCCCCCTCATAGGCTGGAAACGGCGAGAGGCCGGGCAAGGAGGATGATTTATGGAAAATCTGGCGGGGGTGTATCGCGATATCGCGGGCAGAACCGACGGCGACATCTACATCGGCGTGGTGGGCCCGGTGCGCACGGGCAAATCCACCTTCATCAAACGCTTTATGGAGAGCATGGTGCTGCCCCGCATGGAGGAGGGCAACGAGCGGTCCCGCGCGGTAGATGAACTGCCGGTGAGCGGCGCGGGCAAGACCATCATGACCACCCAGATCAAATTCGTGCCCAACCAGGCGGTGCGCATCGCCCTGAGCGACCAGGCGTCGGCTCGGGTGCGGCTGGTGGACTGCGTGGGATACTTGGTCAAGGGAGTACTGGGCCTCAACGAAGGGGAGAGCGCCCGCATGGTGCGTACGCCCTGGTTCGACCACGATATCCCCTTTGAAAAGGCGGCGGAACTGGGCACTCGCAAGGTGATCCAGGAACACGCCACCTTGGGCGTGGTGGTGACCACCGACGGTTCCATCACCGAACTGCCACGCTCCAGCTATGTGGAGGCGGAAGAACGGGTGGTAAACGAGCTCAAAGCCCTGGGCAAGCCCTTTGTGGTGGTGCTCAACACCGCCGAGCCTGAGGGCGACGCCGCCTTGGCCCTGGAAAAGGCGCTTGGAGAGAAATACGGCGTGCAGGTCATGCGCATGGATGTATCCGCCATGGACGAGCAGACGGCCACCGCCCTGATGGAAGCGCTGCTATTCGAGTTTCCCCTCACCGAGGCCTACTTGCGCCTCCCGGCCTGGGTGGGCGCACTGAAGGAGGACCATTGGCTCAGCTGCGCCCTCATCAAAGCGGCTCAAGCCGCCGCCGGCGACATGCGCAAGGTGCGCGACCATACCCGGCTGGCCGCCGCTTTTGAAAGCGCCCAGTGTCCCTACACCACCGGCGCCCAAGTGGAGCGCATACGCCTCAGCGAAGGGGGCGTGGACTACCGGATCAATTTGACCGACGGGCTATTCTATCAGGTGCTGGGAGAGGCCAGCGGGCAACCCGTGGACGGCGAGGAGCACTTGCTCAAGCTGATGTGCGAGATGACCCAGATGAAGCGAGCCTACGACCGGGTCGCCGCCGCCCTGGACAGTGCCCAACGCACCGGATACGGCCTGGTTCCCCCTGCCATGGCGGAGCTAACCCTAGAAAAGCCGGAAATCGTAAAGCAGGGCGGCCGCTTCGGGGTAAAACTTAAGGCCAGCGCTCCCTCCCTGCATTTGATTCGGGTGGACATTGGGGCCGAGGTGAGCCCCATGGTCGGTACCGAGCAGCAGTCTGAAGAACTGGTCCGCTACCTGTTGTCCGAGTTTGAAAACGACCCCGACAGCATCTGGTCCACCAACATCTTCGGCAAGCCCCTTTCCGACCTCATGCGGGACGAATTATCCGGCAAGCTGACCAGAATGCCCGGCGACGTCCAGGAAAAGCTGCGCGAAGCCATTACCCGCATCATCAATGAAGGCAACGGCGGCATGATCTGCATCTTGCTGTAATACGCGGCTCCCTTTACGCCCAAAGCCCGCCCTTGGACGCCGCCGGCGCCAAGTGCGGGTTCTTCTGCCGTCCCGCCGCTCCGGTCCCCTCGTCCGTCCCTACGGCCGTTCTCATGGCATGGCGGTAGCAGCGCCGCGCCGGAGCCTCGGGGCTTTGCAGGCAAAAAGAAGCGGCCCTATACGGCGCCCTCATAAGGAAGTAATTGGATTGTCGCAGGTCGGCATGGCTGAAAAGTCATGCCGTCCCGTCTTGTCTTTGCCGTGCCACGGTCTGATCGTCGCCCGGCAGGTTGACTTCTCCGATGAAGTTCCGGACCAGTTCAATCTTCTGCCTGCGGTGGCCGCTGGACTTATCCGGCGCATGGACGATGATCTCCTTTACAAACTCATTGACGATGGTGGGCGTCAGCTCCCGGATGGCCACATACTTCCTCACAATGGCTGCAAAGCGGTGAAAGTCACCCTGATCCCGTTCAAAGGTTGCTACCGCGTCCCGCCATGCCTTGACCTGTTCCGCCAGTTCTTTTTGTTCTGCTTCATAGTCAGCGGAGAGTTCCACGAACCGTTCATGGCTGATCGTACCGCTAATGTCGTCCTCATAGATACGCTTGAAAATGCGGTCAAGTCCGGCAATACGCTTTTCCGCTTGGGTAATTTCGCGCTTGCTCATCTCGTTCCAGCCTCGAGGGTCAAAGGTCACCCCGGAAACGCCGTCGTCGATGAAAAGCCCAGGATTGGGGAAACCGCTGCCGGTTGCGTACTTCAAAAGGATTTTCTTTATGATTGGCTACGCTGTTACTCTGGCCTCCAGTGCGTCCTCTTGGGACAGGCGGGCGTACCAAGCGGTGATGTTGTCAGGATAATTGGCGTTTGCGGTCATGCTTCATTCCTCCTGCAATGAACGCCCGACAAACAGGTTGCCATTTTTATTATACTGCGGTTTGTCCTCTTTGTCAGCAGATGCGGCAAGGGCTTCCGAGGGAATGAGCCGCACCATTTTGTCATAGAGCGGTTCCGTGGCGCCGCAGGAAGTCTGCACCTCATAGGCCGTCCCGCCGAGCCTGTAACAGACGCTTTCTTGCAGCGGATTTCCCCGTTTGGGGAGATAATCGCGCTCTTTCTGGCTTCGTTTCTGTTCCATTCCGTTCCCGTCCTTTCCGGGAAGCCACAACAGAGCAAGCCTAGGAAGTGTGTCTACACTTCCGCAAAATCTCCGTTTCCGGCCTGCCGCCGGAACGGAGATTTTTGCTTGTTGGGAGCATCCCAAACCCTTGTTTTTTGCTTCGCTAATACCATGACGGCTATATAAATAAGCTGTGTACCCGGACGCTCTACGATCTGGACGGTACGCCCCATGTGCGGGTAGACGAGTGCATGAAACGCCGCTTGCAGGCAAAACTGGCACAAGCCATTGTGGTCAGGAAATAGCAAAGCTAAAGGAAGCCGTCACGGGTCAAGATGAATGCTTCGCGCCCTTGGCGGCTTCCTCCTTCTTTACTGTGTGGCAATCAAGGGGCCCCCAGCAGAAATTCTCTTGCGTCCGCTGTTATTATCATGCTTGTACCTACGCATTTTAGGGGACAGAAAAGCCCGATGTTACCGGGGCTTTCTGGCGTGATTGGATAGCCGGAGGTATCTTGCCATTCTTATCCTTGAAAATGCGGTTTGAAATGCGTAGAAAACCGGCGTGCCATTTCATTGCGAAAGAGCATGCCGGTTCATTTTGCAACCCTGTTTATCAGCGGTTAAGCGCGTTTGTTTCTGTTACTTCCTTATTGGCGTTATTGGCGTTCACCCTATGCGGCTGCCTCTTTCGCGAGTTGGCGGTTAATAGCCTTCGCCCTCGGCTTTGCCGCCTTCGCAGAGGGCTTTGCAGCTGGAAAAGCCGGTACCCAGCCGTGCAGCGCCCATGTCTACGTACATCTTGGCGGTCTTATAGTCCCGGATTCCTCCCGAGGGCTTGACCTTGATACGGCCCTGGGCTTCCTCCAGCATGGCCTGCACCGCTTCTACCGTGGCGCCCGTTCCGTTGAAGCCGGTGGAGGTCTTCACAAAATCGGCCCCTGCGGCGATGCATACTCGGGTAGCCTTGCGCACTTCGTCCAACGTCAGCTGGCTGGTTTCAAAGATGACCTTCACCAGCACGCCCTTTTTGTGGGCTTCCTCCACGACGCCGCGGATTTCCTGCTCCACCACGGCCCAGTCTCCGCCCTTGGCGTAACCGTAGTTCATCACCATGTCGATCTCATGGACGCCCTTGGCCGCGTATTCCGCCGCGGCCGCCCGCTTCACTGCCGCTCCGCTGTAGCCGTAGGGGAAATCCAGCACGCAGGAAACCAAGGTGTCGGTATCCTTGGTCATCTCCAGGGCCATATCGATGTCGCAGCCCCGCACGCACACCGAGTATACGTGGTAATCGATGCCCAATTGAATGGCGTCTCGGGCCTGCTCAGGCGTCATATCCGGCTTAAGCACCGCGTGGTCCAGATACCTGGCGATATTCATGGCAATTCCTCCGTTCTGTGTGATGGGTGGAAAAGGCGTCTATTCTTGCGAATCCTCCGGTTCCATATCTATTTCGTCCTCGTCCCCGGCCTCCTCATCCACGCTGATGCGGCCGGCGGCGAATTCGTCGCGGATCTGCTCCTCGATCAGATCGATCAACTCCGGGTGCTCCTTTACGTACAGGCGGGCGTTTTCTCTGCCCTGACCGATGCGCTGGTCGTTATAGTAGTACCATGCGCCGCTCTTTTTGATGATCTCCCGCTCCACGGCGATATCCAGCAGCGCACTGGAGGCGGAGAAACCCTCCCCAAAGAGCATATCCACCACGGTGGTCTTAAAGGGCGGGGCCACCTTATTTTTGACCACCTTCAGCTTGGTGCGGTAGCCGATGATTTCTGAGCCGTTTTTGATGGGTTCGCCCTTGCGCACGTCGATGCGCACCGAGGCGTAAAATTTGAGGGCCTTGCCGCCGGTAGTGACTTCGGGATTGCCGTACATCACGCCCACTTTTTCCCGCAGCTGGTTGATGAAGATCACCAGGGCGCCGGTCTTGGCGATGACCCCCGCCAGCTTGCGCAGGGCCTGGCTCATCAGCCGGGCCTGAAGGCCCACATGGCTCTCGCCCATGTCCCCCTCAATCTCCTGCTTGGGCACCAGGGCGGCCACCGAGTCGATGACCACCAGGTCGATGGCCCCGGAGCGCACCAGCGCCTCGGTGATATCCAGCGCCTGTTCCCCGTTGTCCGGCTGGGCGACGTACAATTCGTCGATGTCTACCCCCAGCTTTTTGGCGTAAACCGGGTCCAAGGCGTGCTCGGCGTCGATAAACGCCGCCGTACCCCCCGCCTTCTGGGCCTGGGCGATGACGTGCAGGGTCAAGGTCGTTTTGCCCGAGGACTCCGGGCCGTACACCTCCACGATGCGGCCCCGGGGCAGTCCGCCTACGCCCAGGGCGAAGTCCAACCCAAGGCATCCGGTGGGGATCACGTCCACCTGCATTTTGGCCGTGGCGTCGCCCAGCTTCATCACCGAACCCTTGCCAAAGTCCTTCTCAATTTTACTCAGCGCGACTTCCAGTGCCCGCTGGCGCTCCTCGTTCTCCACCTTGCGCACCGCCGGCTTTTTTTCGGCCTTTTTGTCCGCCATCAAAACGCCTCCTCACGGACCTTTGTTTCTCCAAAGTCCCTTTGATGTTACTATAGCACAAAACGCCCTTTCCTTCAAGGCGTGGATTGGGTCAATTGACGCAATGCTTGCTGTGCGGCGATAAAATCCAGCACATGACGCAGGGGGAGATTGTCCCAGTGTACCCCGACGCGGTGGCCAATGACTACCGTTCCATCCGGAGAGCGCTGGGCAAGCCGGCCGCCGTGCCTTTCCGGTGGGAACCGGTCCAGCGGCCCCATTAAGGCAAAGAAAGGGCCGGGGGCGCTCCCCCGGCCCGATTGCCGGCTGTTATACGGGCATGACGGTATTCTGCTTGTCCAGCAGGGAATTGTCCAGCTTCATGGTCTGGGCCTGGCGGTACTCGAAGAACTTGGTGGCTACCTGGGGGAACAGGGCGTAGCTGAGCACGTCCTCCTCCTGCTGGTAGTAGGGGGCCACTTCCTTGCGGTAGTGCCCCAGCTCCGGCTTGATCAGGTCGGCGGGGCGGCAGGTAATCACCTTGGCGTCGCCGATGACCTTGCGCCGCACTTCCTCGTTCACCGGGGCGGGCAGCTGGCCGTATTCGCCCTTGAGCAGCGCCTGGGACTCCTTGGGGTTCATCTTGTAGCGCTCGCCGCTGATGACGTTCATCACGGCCTGGGTGCCCACGATCTGGCTGGTGGGAGTGACCAGAGGCGGGAAGCCGAAGTCCTCCCGCACCCGGGGCACTTCCTCCAGCACCTTGTACAGCTGGTCGGACTTGCCCGCCTGCTTGAGCTGGTTGATCAGGTTGGACAGCATGCCGCCGGGCACCTGATACAGCAGGGTGTTCACGTCCACCTGGAGGATCTTGGGGTCCCGTACGCCCTGGGCGGTGAGCTTGTCGGCCACCTGGCGGAAGTGCTTGGCGATGTCGGCCAGCAGGTGGATGTCGATGCCGGTGTCGTAGGGCGTGCCCTGGAGGGTGGCTACCAGGGCCTCGGTGGCGGGCTGGGAGGTGCCGTTGCCCAAGGGGGACAGGGCGCAGTCCACGATATCCGCTCCGGCCTCGATGGCCTTCAGGTTCACCATGTCGCCGGTGCCGGTGGTGTTGTGGGTGTGCATGTGAATCTTGGTTTCCGGCTTCAGGGCCTGCTTCATCTTTTTGATCAGGCTGTAGGCCGCGTAGGGCAACAGCAAGTTGGCCATATCCTTGATGCAGATATTGTCCGCGCCCATCTTTTCCAGCTTCACCGCCAGGTCCACGAAATAATCCTCGGTATGCACCTGGCTGATGGTGTAGCTCATGGCCGGCTCGCAAATGCCGCCGTACTTCTTGGTGGCCTTGATGGCGGTCTCCAGGTTGCGGGTATCGTTGAGGGCGTCGAAGATGCGGATGATGTCGATGCCGTTCTTGATGGACAGGCGCACAAACTCGTCCACCACGTCGTCGGCATAGTGCTTATAGCCCAGGATGTTCTGGCCCCGGAACAGCATTTGCAGCTTGGTGTTGGGCATGGCCTCCTTCAGTTTGCGCAGCCGCACCCAGGGGTCTTCGTTGAGAAAGCGCAGGCAGCTATCGAAGGTGGCGCCGCCCCAGCACTCCAAAGAATAATAGCCTACCTTATCCAGCTTGTCGCAGGCGGGCAGCATGTCCTCGGTGCGCATACGGGTAGCGGCCTGGGACTGGTGCGCGTCGCGCAGGATGGTATCGGTAATCATAACCTTACCCATAAACTATCAGCCTCCTTACAGCGGTTGGAACGGGGGCTGCGCGGCGCGGCCGGGCCGCCCCCTGTCCGAAACCAATCCCTAGTTGAGGGCCACCAGGGGATCGCCGGAGTTCACGGCGGAGCCCTTGGTCACCATGACGCTGGCCACCACGCCGTCCCTGGGGCACATGATCTCGTTTTCCATCTTCATGGCTTCCAGGATGAGCAGCACCTGGCCCCGCTTTACCGCGGCGCCGGGCTGCACGTTTACGGCCAGAATGGTGCCCGGCATGGGGCTGTTGATGGTCTCCGCGCCGGC
>DVHZ01000206.1 GCA_018711685.1 Candidatus Excrementavichristensenella intestinipullorum
CCTCCCCCCTCTCTCCCCTCCCCCCTCTGCACCGTAGGGTTTCATAGCCGCATCCGGCAATCAGGGGCGCTCCAGCATTCATCCACCGCGATTTTCCCGCGAGGCGGAAAATTCTTCAAAACTTTGTTCAAAAAATCCGAGCAGGACTGTTGCCTGGCGGCGAAAATCGGTTATACTATATAGGAGGGTCTCATAAGGGACCCATCAGGAAAGGAGCGATTTTCATGAAGTATGAATGCACCTGCGGATATGTGTACGACCCGGCCATCGGCGATCCGGATAGCGGCATAGTGCCCGGCACCGCCTGGGAGGACGTGCCCGAGGATTGGCAGTGCCCGGTGTGCGGGCTGGGCAAGGACGCCTTTACTCCGGTGTAAGGCAAATTGGCGCAAAGGAGCGATGGCCCATGTACTGTGTAAAACAGATTACCCCGGACATGTACTGGGTAGGCGGAAGCGACCGCAGGCTGGCCCTGTTTGAAAACGCCTATCCCATTCCCCGGGGCGTTTCCTACAACGCCTACGTGGTGCTGGATGAAAAAACGGTGCTGCTGGACACGGTAGACGCGGCCATCGGCGAGCTGTTTTTCGAGAACCTGGCCCATGTGCTGGATGGACGGGCGCTGGACTATGTGGTGGTAAACCACATGGAGCCCGACCACAGCAGCACCTTGGCCCGGGTGCTGGAACGGTATCCCCAGGCCAAGGTGGTGTGCGGGGCCAAGACCCAGCAGATGATCGGCCAGTACTTCAGCCTTAACCTAACCGGCCGGATGGTGACGGTGAAGGAGAAGGATACCCTGACCACCGGCCGGCATACCTTCACCTTCGTCATGGCGCCCATGGTGCATTGGCCGGAGGTGATGGTGACCTACGATACCACCGACGCAGTGCTGTACTCGGCGGACGCCTTCGGCACCTTCGGGGCCATGAACGGCAATATCTTCGCGGACCAGCTGGAGTTCAAAACCCAGTGGCTGGACGACGCCCGGCGGTACTATGCCAACATCGTGGGCAAGTACGGCACCCAGGTGCAGGCGCTGCTGAAGAAGGCGGCCGGGCTGGACATCAAGCTCCTGTGCCCGCTCCACGGCCCGGTATGGCGCAAGGACATCGGCTGGTTCGTGGACAAGTACATGAAGTGGAGCACCTATACCCCGGAGGAGCCTGGGGTGATGATCGCCTACGCCTCGGTGTACGGGCATACGGAGAACGCGGCCAACATCCTGGCCAGCAAGCTGGCGGACGGGGGCGTCAACAACGTGTCCATGTTCGACGTATCGGCCACCCATCCCTCCTATATCCTGGCGGAGGCCTTCCGGGTGAGCCACATCGTGTTGGCCAGCACCACCTACAACGCGGGCATCTTCGTCACCATGGAAAACCTGGTCCACGATATGGCTGCCCACAACCTGCAAAACCGGGTGATCGCCCTGGTGGAGAACGGCTCCTGGGCCCCCACCGCCGGCGGACTCATGAAGGCCAGCTTGTCGGGACTTAAGAACATGACCTTCATCAACGATATGCTCACCCTGCGCTCCGCCCTCAAGGAGGAGCAATTGCCCGCCCTGGAGGAGATGGCGTCCATCCTGTTGTCCTCCCTGCCCGGCCAGGCCCCCATCCTCCATAGGCCCGGGGAACTGGTGGAGCAAAACGCCCTGTTCAACCTGAGCTACGGCCTGTTCGTGCTCACCGCCCGGGAGGGGGATAAGGACAACGGCTGCATCATCAATACCGTCACCCAGGTGACCGATAGCCCCAAGCGCATCAGCATCGCGGTGAATAAGGCCAACCTGACCCACGACATGGTAAAGAATACCGGCCTGTTCAACGTAACCGTGCTCTCCCGGGAAGCCCCCTTCGCCCTGTTCCAGCACTACGGCTTCCAGTCGGGCCGGAATGTGGACAAGTTCGAAGGCGCCCAGATGCCCCGCAGCCGCAGCGGCCTGTGCTATGTGGAGGGCTGCTCCAACGCCTTCATCTCCGGCAAGGTCATCCAGACGGTGGACTGCGGCACCCATACCCTGTTCATCGCCGATGTGACGGAGGCCAAGGTGCTCAGCGCCGCCCCCTCCATGACCTACGCCTACTACTTCGCCAACGTGAAGCCCAAACCCCAACCCCAGCCCCAGCGCAAAAAGGGCTTCGTGTGCCGCATCTGCGGCTATGTGTACGAGGGCGATACCCTGCCCCCGGACTTCGTCTGCCCCCTGTGCAAGCACGGCGCGGAGGACTTCGAACCCCTCCCCTAACCGCCGCCCAACGCCCGCCCTCTCCAGGGCGGGCGTTGGCATACCGGACCATCTCCTGCACCGGATTCGCCGCTCCCCGGCCCGGAAACCAAGGTTTCCGGGCCGGAGAGCGGCTGTGCAGGCCCGGCTCCGCCGGGCCTGCACAGCGCCGGGGGGCAAAGCCCCCCGGACCCCCTGCCGCGGGGGGCAAGGCCCCCCGGACCCCCTACAGGCCGCCGGCCGGCCCAGCGCCTTCCCCCGGCTCCGCCAGGCCAGCCGGCCCGGCCCTCCGGGGGTGTCCAGAGGGGGGCTCCCCCTCTGGCATGGCGGCCGGGGGGCTTCGCCCCCCCCGGCCGCCCCGGGCCGAAACCCAGGCGCTTGCGCCTGGGTTTCGGCCCGGCTTTTTTTGCTGCCCTGCCCAATCGACCGTCAGGAAAGCCGGCCCCCTCAGGGGGGCCGGCGCATGCCCGTCAGGCCCGGAGGGCATACTAGCCTCGGGAGGGATGGAATGCTCACCATTTTTTTGCGGGCCTTCGTGCTCTACGCCGTGATGCTGATTACCCTGCGGGGCATGGGCAAGCACCAGCTGGGCCAGTACCAGCCCTATGAGTTCGCCATGGCCATGCTCATCGCGGACCTGGTTTCCACGCCCATGAGCGAGGTCAGCACGCCCCTGCTCCACGGCCTGCTGCCGGTGGCCGCCCTGTTTGTCACCCATGGGGTAATCACCCTGCTGTGCATGCGTTTTGACCGGGTGCGCTCGGTGTTGTCGGGCAAGCCCTGCGTCATAGCCGCCGACGGCATCATTGACCGCCGCCAGCTCACCCGGCTGTGCCTGAGCCTGTCCGACCTGTTGGAGGGGCTGCGCACGGCAGGCATTTTAGACCTCAAGGACCTGGGCACCGCCATCATCGAGGCCAACGGGACGGTGAGCGCCTTTCCCCAGTCCGCCAGCCGTCCCCCCACGGCGGAGGAGATGGGCATAGACACGCCGCGAGAGGGCCTACCCCTGATGCTGATCCTGGACGGGCGCATCCAGAGCAACAATTTAAAAACCAGCGGCCGTCAGGAGGACTGGCTGCTGGAGATCCTGAACCGGTACGGCCTATCCCCGAAAGCGGTGCTCCTGGCCAGCCTGGACACCATGGGGGGATTGCGGATACAGACCATGGACGGGGCGCTGATCACCCTGCAGGCCCTCAAGCCCCAGGAGGTAAGCTGGGCATGCGGATAAAGCTGATCGCCGTGGCGGCCGTTCTGGCCCTGTCCATCGCGCTGTGCCTCTTTTCCATGCACCAGGTGTTCGCCGCGCTGGACCAGATGGAATACCAGACCGCCCTGCTGCTGGAAAGGATCGACGCGGGGGACCTGGAGGGGGGCCGGCAGGTTCTGGCGGAGATGGCGCGCCAATGGGAGAAGGCCAAGCCCCTGCTTGAGGCCCTGACCCCCCACGGGGACCTGCACGACGTGACGCTGCAATACGTGGAAGCGGCCACCAACCTGGAGTCCGGCGACATGGACGATTTCGCCCGCTCGGCGGCGCTGCTCCGAGAATATCTCAAGCACCTACGAGAGCACGAATCCCTGAGCTGGTCCAACCTATTCTAGGCGGTCCGGGTTTGATTTTACGGCCTGCGGCTGCGGAACACGATCCTCTGCTGCACCTGGTAGCTGGCGGCGAACATCACCCCGTCGGCGATCACCTTGGCCGCCACCGGATTCATACCCAGCCGGGAGAGCCCGCTGGTGATCTGGATGCCGCACAGCAGCACCCCCGCCACCAGCAGATAGTAGTACAGCAGCGAGCGCTTGCCCGCGTGCCGGCGGAACACCACGTCCTTGTTGACGAAATAGTTGAGCAGGCTGCTGACCGCCCGGGCGATGAGGGCGGGCACTCCGATGTCCTGGGGCAGCAAGGCCCCCAGCGCCCGGCCCAGGGCGCCGTCCGCCAGGTGCAAATAGGCGATCTGCCGGGGCACCACCTGGCGCAGCAGCACGAACAGCCCCAGGTCCACCACCCCCGCCAGGGCAGAAGAGCCCAGGTACCGCCCCATCTGCCCCAGCAGCAGCCGGTAGATCAGCCATCCGTCCCGCAGGGGCCGGAAATGGCTGCCCGCGTTCTGGTCGAAATACAGGGTGTGAATGACCACCTGAACCACCGGGGTGCGGGCCCGGCGCGCCGCGATCAGCACCGCCGTCTCGTATTCGTAGCGCTCCCCCTCCAGGTTCAGGTATTGCGTCAAGGCCTGGACGGGCAGCGCCCGCAGGCCGGTTTGGGTGTCCTGAATCCACAGCCCGGTGAGGGCGCCCAGGAAAAAGCAGGTCAGGCTATTGCCCGCCTTGGATTTGGGCGGCATTTGCTTCTTGTCCCGCACCCCCAGCACCAGCGCCTCGGGATTTTCCAGGGCCGCCTGGGCCACCCGTCGGATGTCCTCCGGGGCGTGCTGGCCGTCGGCGTCGCAGGTCACCACCGGCGCCGCGCCCCGCTCCAGCACATAGGCAATGCCGGTCTTCAGCGCCGCGCCCTTGCCCCGGTTCTTCTCGTGGGTCAGCACCACGGCCTTCATCGCCCGGGCGGCCTCAAACAGCGGCGCGTATTGCGCGCCGCCCCCGTCGTCCACCACCAACAGCCGCTCCGGCGCAAACCCCTGCTGCGGCAGAGCCTCCAGCAGCTTAAGCATCCCCTTTTCCGGCTTATAGGCCGGAATCA
This sequence comes from Candidatus Excrementavichristensenella intestinipullorum, assembly GCA_018711685.1. Taxonomy (GTDB): domain Bacteria; phylum Bacillota; class Clostridia; order Christensenellales; family Aristaeellaceae; genus Excrementavichristensenella; species Excrementavichristensenella intestinipullorum. The sequence continues at coordinate 4,941 of DVHZ01000206.1, forward strand.
ATACCCATACTTGGGAGATATCCATATCGCACCCCGCCAAGCGTATTTGTATCCGCAGTATAGCACATCTTCCCTGGATGAGCAAGTAAAACCCCGGTGTTTCTTCCGGTCCTTTCTCCGGCGAAAATTGTCCGCCGGAGCGGCCTCCCTCCGCCCCGGCGGACACATCCCCGCCTCGCGCCTCCGCCCCGTCCCGGCGCTTCTCCCCATTGGCGGGACGGGCCGGTTCATCCCCCGGACGGTGCCCCCCGGCGCAGCGCCTTCAGGCCATCTTCAGCATTTCGCTCTGCAATTGCTTCACGATGCGCTTTTCCAGGCGGGAGATGTAGCTTTGGGAGATGCCCATCATATCCGCCACCTCCTTCTGGGTGTGCTCGCTGCCGCCGTGCAGGCCGTAGCGCAGGTGTACGATGCGCTTTTCCCGGCTGCCCAGCCGCCGCACCGCGTCGTAGAGCATCTTCTTCTCCTCCTGGGCGTCCAGGTCCTTGGAGACCAGGTCGCTCTGGGTGCCCAGCACGTCGGACAAAAGCAGCTCGTTGCCGTCCCAATCGGTGTTCAGCGGTTCGTCGAAGGACACCTCCATCCGCAGCCGGCTGGTGCGGCGCAGCACCATCAGGATTTCGTTTTCGATGCACCGGGAGGCGTAGGTGGCCAGCTTGATGTTCTTTTCCGGATTGAAGGAGCCCACCGCCTTGATCAGCCCGATGGCCCCGATGGAGATCAGGTCCTCGATGCCGATGCCCGTGTTGTCAAATCTGCGGGCGATATATACCACCAGGCGCAGGTTGTGCTCGATGAGCCGGGCCCGGGCCGCCTGGTCCCCGGCCCGCATCTGGCGCATGGATTCCTGTTCCTCCTCCCGGCTCAGCGGCGCGGGCAGCATATCGCACCCGCCGATATAGCATACGCTCCCCCTGCGCATCCTCACCACCAGTCCCAGAACCGTCTGCCTTACCACTTGCTGCGCGGGATTGACCATCTAACCCCACTCCCCTCTCCCCTGAATTTTTGCTTATCCTCCGCCGGCGCGATGCGCCCGATCACCGCCGGGGCCAGCGCCTGGGCCCCGCCGGGCATCTTGCCCGGATATACCGCCACCCACACGTCCGGCGCCCGCAGCCACCCTTCTCCATAGCACACCAGCAGCTCGTCCGGCCGGAAGCAGGCCATTTTGCCGCTTCCGCCCAGGGCGCCGTAGGCCACCAGTCTGAACCGGGGTGGCAGGTGTTTATCCGGCCTGGCCGGGTCCAGGCTGGGCGGCAACATCTTCTTCACCGCCCGCTCCTCTACGATGAGCACCGGCAGCCCGCTGATGGGTTCGTGGAGCCGGTTGCCCGTGTCGATCAGCGCCTTCAGCGATACCTGCCGTCCGCCCCGCGTCACCCGTACCTGGGCTTCCCAGCGCTCCAGCTTGCGTCCCCTGGCCTCCAGCGCCGCTACCAGCGCCGCTACCCCCAGAGCGCTGCCTCCGTATAGGCTCCAGCCCGACCGGCCCCCCAGGCTCACCGCCAGCTGAGCCACGCCCCCTACGAATACCGTGCCGCCCAGCAATAGCAGCGTGCCCGTGGCCAGGTCCCGCCAGCTCTCTACCCCCAGGGACACCAGCGCCAGCACCGCCGCCATGGCCAGCTTCACCGGCGGCCACGCCAGCTGGGGATACCATCCGCAGGCCATCGCCACGGCATACACCGTGCCAAAGGCCGCTCCTGCCGCCACTGCGCTCCACCGTACCCTGCCCCGGCTCCGGGCGATGACGCCTAGGATGATCCCATTCATGATTAGATTCACCAAGGCGTAGGCCTCCAACGATATCTCCATCCGCGCACCACCCATCACCTAAACAGTATAGGCAAGCCCTTGCGCGAAAAACGCAGGATTTCGGCGGGGCTTTTGGCCTTTCGTTCGACAGGCCCCGGCGAAACCTTCGGCCCTTCGCCTTTCCTCTCTGTAGGCGTACCCAGGATAACAGCCCCCCCGCGCCCCGGGCCGGTCCGCCTTTCAGCCCCCTGCGGGGAATTTCTCCGCCACTCCCTTCCTTTGCGCCCACGCCGCGCTTCCTTCGAGCCCTCCTCCCTTTCGACAATTTCCTCCCATCGCGTCCCTTTTTGTCTTCGGGATGTCCTCTTTGTCGAATATTTTTTTCCTTGCAAAATACATAAACGTTCCGCCAGTGCCATATACTGTGGGCCGGCCCCTCGTGCCTGCCCGTGAAATCTACACGTCGTTTCCTTTTTCCCCCAAGCAAAAAAAAGCCCGCCCTCCTTGGGTCAGCTTCACCGGAAAGCCGGTACGGATACATGTCAATCTATATGGCGTCACGGGGCGTTGGTCTGTTCTTCCCCTCCCCCGCGTTTCGCGCATAATTCCCGCATCTGTTGTTTTGGCAGGTCAGGGCCGCCGCCCGACTGCGGCGGCCCTGACCCACCCGGGGGGCTCCGCCCCCCGGGCACCCCCCAAAACCACGACAGGCCGGTCGACGCGTTGATCATGCAGAAAGAGGTGGTCGCCCGTGGCTGAGCCGCTGGTGCTGGGAGTCGAGAGCAGCTGCGACGAGACCGGGATCGGGCTGGTGCGCGGCACCACCCTGCTCGCCAACGCCGTCGCCAGCAGCGTGGATCAGCACGCCCGCTTCGGCGGCGTCGTGCCCGAGGTCGCCAGCCGGGCCCACCTGGAGGCGATGGTGCCGATGATCGAGCGGGCCTGCTCCGATGCGGGGGTGCAGCTGAGTGACGTCGACGCCGTCGCCGTCACGGCCGGCCCGGGCCTGGCCGGGGCGCTGCTCGTGGGGGTGGCCGCCGCCAAGACCCTGTCGCTGGGGCTGGGTGTGCCGCTCTACGGCGTGAACCACCTGGGAGCCCACGTCGCCGTGGACGTGCTCGACCATGGGCCGCTGCCCCAGCCGATGATGGCGCTGCTGGTCTCGGGGGGACACACCAACCTGC
>DVHZ01000027.1 GCA_018711685.1 Candidatus Excrementavichristensenella intestinipullorum
CCCGCCGCTTCGCGGCGGGGGCGGCGGGCCGGGCGGGCCCCGGGGCGCTGAAAACCCCAAGGGGTTTTCAGCGCCCCAAGACCGGACGCCTCATTCCTCCTGGATTCTTGTCTCAAGGCGCCGGGAAAATCTCCTATTCCCGGGGACTAATCCCCATCGGGCTGCGCCAGGGAGGCCAAAGCGCCGGGAACCATGTCCTCCAGCGCCAGCACCGTCCTGCCTCGGAGGCTATCCAGGGCCAGCTCCACCCGGCCGGGCCGGTGGGTCAGGGTGACGGAGAAGGCGGGCCGGCATTGGTCGGTAACGCTGAGGGCCAATTCCAGGGCGACGCGCTCCTGATGGGTCAGCAGGCCGTACTGGTCCAGGGCGTTGAGACAGCGCCGCAGCGCCTGGGGCGACGCGCTGCCCTGGAGCACCCGTTCCATCTCTTCAGCCCACAGGGGGCCCATGATTTGGGTCATTTGGGAGAACGTCAGCGCCTTGGCCCTCATCCAGTTGGTCAAACATCTGCTAAACGCCTTCTGCCTGTATTTTTCCACGATAAAAAAAGCCTCTCCTCACGACTTTTGGTGCCGTGGGGTATTATAGTCCCATCGGCCCAGCGGCGCAAGAGGGGGGAATTTCCCGGAAATACGCCCCTGAATTTCTGGCAAAACCGACAAAAAACGGCAAAATTCCGGGAATTTTGCCGTCTTTTCTCCCTCAGCAGGGGAAGAAGAAGCAATAGGGGAAGCAGATGCGGGCTCCGCACAGGCACAGGCACAATTTGCTCATATCCATGCTGGGCATTTGGAAGCCCCGGCCGAATTGCTGGTACTGGGTGGCCCCGTATTGCAACTGCTCCAGGAGCCGGCGGTACTCGTAGTTGGCCGGCTCCATGTTTACCGCCTGCCGGGCCATATTCAGGGCCTCGGTGCGGTTGCCCAGGCCGGAGTGGGCCGCGGCGGCGTAGTAATACCATCGGGCGCCCCGCTCCCCGGCGGGGATGCCCTCCAGCACGTTGACCGCCTCCCGGTAGTAGCCGGAGTTGATGTAATTGCGGGCGGCGGTCATCCGAGAGGACTCGGCCTGCTCCTGGCCGCCATAGCCGCCGTAGCCGCCGTAGCTGCCGTAGCTGCCGTAGCCACCCTGACCGTAATTGCCGGCGTGGCCCTTGTCCCCCTTCATGATCTGGTTATAGGCCTCGTTGATTTCCTTCATGCGGGCCTCGGCATAGGGGGAGGAGTTGAGGTCCGGGTGATATTTTTTGGCCAAGCGCTTATAGGCGGCCTTTACCTCGTCATCGGAAGCGCCCTCCTGCAGGCCCAGCACCTTATAGGGGTTGTCCATTATCCCTTGGCCTCCTCTTCAGCGCGCTTGCGCTGTATCGCCTGGTATTTGGTCCACACCCCGGAATAGAGGATATTGCGCAGGATGGACAGATCCTCCACCAAGGGCAGCTGCTCGAAGGCCACCGCGCCCTCTCCCAGCAGCAGGGTGAGGTAATCCCGGATTTGCTCCTCAAAGCCGGGGCCCTGGGACATGGCGGTCAAGGGGTTATAGCGGCCCTTTTTGATGTCGGCCTCCAGGTCGTCGTAGGCGTCCATCAGGTAGACGAACCGGCCCAGGGCGGAACCGGTCTGGCGCAGGGTGTCGCTCCACATATCCTTTTTATAGACGAAGATTTCCCCCAGCATGGCTCCGGAGGCGTTCACAGGGGGATCGATGGCCTGGCAGTTCTCCTTTTCCAGGGCGTTGAGCTGCTCCATGGCCTGGCGGATGGCCGCCAACTGCCGGGGATACAGCGCCTCGATGCGGCGGTAGCGGGCGTGGAGCAGCCGGGCCTGGGACTTGCCCGACAGCTTTTTGTCGTCCCGCCAATCGTCCAGGGCCTTGTGGTAGGCCAGGGCGATGGTCATGTCGGCGGCGTAATCCATAAAGGGGTTTTCCAGGTAATCGTGGGGTTTATTGGGGTGTACCACGCACCGGCCCCGGCCCTGGCGGGTCTCCGGCTCGTACAGAGAGCTGAGCAGCGCCGCCAGAAAGGTCATGTCAAAGGACAGCGCCAGCCGTCCCGTGGCGCCGTAGCGGTTGCCCAGCGCCCGGCACAGCCCGCAATAGTATGCCCGGAAGCGCTTGCGCTCTTCCTGAGACAGGGTCTCCCAATTGACCATCACGTAGCCAAACATGATCTCATGCTTTCTTTTTCACCCTTTGGCCACACCGGCCGCAGGTGACGGTCACGTCCCCCGCGCCCCGGGGCAAGCGCAGCTTGGCGTGGCATTGGGGACAATCGAAATACAGGTACTTGCGCCGGTTCTTCAGCCGGGTAAAGCCCTGGCGGACCTTATTGGGCAGGTCCCCGAAGCGCTTGAGAAACCAGGCGTTTTCCTGATACCGCTTCACGTTGTTCCTGGAATACACCCGGTACACCCCAAAGACCATCATGGCCAGGGCCACCAGGCTCAGTCCCCGCAGGAAGGGGATCAGGGACAGCAGGTTCAGGGCGATGCCCCCGTACAGCAGGGCCAGGGTCAATTGGTCCACCCCATGGCGCCCCACCATAAACCGGGCCAAAGCCGCCTTCATCTTCCACCACCATTGCTGCATGGCGTTTTCACCTCTTAAGGGGTATTGTACCCTGGCCCCGTGTCGGCAATATGGCGTTCAATTTAAATATCACCCCAGCCTCCGGGGGAAAAGAGGGGGCACGGGAAATTTTTTCCGAAACCCCCGGTACAAATCCGGAAAATAGTGCCCAAATCCCGGTTGCAATCCCATTGACAACCGGCGTGGGTTCGGTTATAATATGTAATGGTTCAGGAAAAATGCCTGATAAATCGCCATGCTATCTGTCTACAACCTTCAATATATTTTTCGCCGGCCGCTAGGGGTGCATAACTTTGGAGATGAAAGCGAATGGGCTCTTCCCGTTCGTTTTTATACATTCTAAATTGGGGAGGTACTTGGAACGATGAAAAAGATGATGGCTGTCGTAATGGCGCTGGTATTGGCTTTGGCGCTGTGCGCGCCGGCAATGGCGGAAGGCCAGCTGCTGGGCTACACCTGCATGGACGGCACCAACCCCTTCTTCGTGACGCTGGAGAATTCCATCCGCGAAGTGGTGGAGGCCAATGGGGACACCCTGATCTCCCTGGACCCCCAGAACAGCAACGAGACCCAGATCTCCCAGATTGAGGACATGATCTCCCGGGGCGTGGTGGCCATGTTCGTCAACCCGGTAGACCGGGAAGGCATCATCCCCGCCCTGGACAAGCTGAAGGAAGCGGGCATCCCCATGTTCGGCTTTGACACCGAGGTGGCGGACATGTCCTACCTGGTGAGCTACGCCGGCTCCAACAACTACAACGCCGGTTATGTGTGCGGCGTGGACCTGGCCGAGAAGTGCCCCGAGGGCGGCGACATCATCGTGCTGGATTCCCCCACCATGCAGTCGGTTGTGGACCGCACTGACGGCTTCCTCCAGGCCCTGGCCGATTCCGGCGTCACCTTCAACGTGGTGGCCCAGCTGGATTGCATGGGCAACCAGGAGCAGGGCAACCTGAACGGCACCGACGCCCTGACCGCCCATCCCGACGCCGTGGCCATCTTCGGCGGCAACGATCCCACCGCCCTGGGCGCCTACGCGGCTGCCGAGGCTGCCGGCTCCACCGCCCTGATCTACGGCGTGGACGGCTCCCCCGACGTGAAGGCTCTGGTGGCTGAGGGCAAGATGACCGGCACCGGCGCCCAGTCCCCCATGTCCATCGGCAAGACCATCGCCGAGGTGTACTATCAGTGGCTGGCGGGCGAAGAGGTTGAGGAGCGCTATCCCATCGACACCTTCATGATCAACGCGGACAACGTGGCCGAGTACGGCACCGACGGCTGGCAATAAGCCGGTACGGTCCCCCGGAGCTTCGGCTCCGGGGGGCTGACATGAGAAAGAGCGGCTTTGTTCGTCTTGATAGAGCAAAGCCCTTTTTCAAGTTTTCCATGAAGAAGAAACGGTGGTGAAAGGCCATGAGCGAATACCTGCTCGAAATGAAAAACATCTGCAAGTCATTTCCGGGGGTAAAGGCCCTGCAGAACGTGGACTTTCAGCTAAAAGCCGGGGAAATCCACGCTTTGCTGGGGGAGAACGGCGCCGGCAAGTCCACCCTGATCAAGGTGCTGGGCGGCATCTATCACCCGGAAGAGGGCCAGATCCTCATCGACGGCAAGCAGGTGTCCATTACAGACGTCAAATCGGCCCAGGAGAACGGCATCTCCATCATCCACCAGGAATTGGTGCAGGTGCCCCACATGACCGTGGCCGAGAACATCTTCCTGGGGCGGGAGCCCCTGGGCAAGTTCGGCGTCAACTACACCCAGATGAGCGCCGATTCCCAGAAGATGCTGGACCGGTTCGATTTGGGCATCGACGCCGATTCCCTCATCGTCAACCTGAGCATCGCCCAGCAGCAGATGGTGGAGATCGTCAAGGCCATCTCCTTCAACTGCCGCATTCTGGTGATGGACGAGCCCACTTCCTCCATTTCCGACAGAGAGGTCACCGCCCTGTTTGAGATCATGCGCAACCTGGCCAAGCAGGGGGTCGGCATCATCTATATTTCCCACAAGATGAGCGAGCTCAACGAGGTGTGCGACCGGGTCACCGTGCTGCGGGACGGCTGCTACGTGGGCACCCGGGAGGTGGCTTCCACCCCCAAGGACGAGCTCATCGCCATGATGGTGGGCCGGGAGCTGGACCAGTACTACGTCCGGGACCACGTGAAGTCCGAGGACGTGGTGCTCAAGTGCGTGAACATTTCCGACGGCAAGCGCAACCGCTCCCGGGTCAAGGGCGTCAGCTTTGAAATCCACCGGGGCGAAATCGTGGGCTTTGCCGGGCTGGTAGGCGCCGGGCGCAGCGAAACCATGCAGTGCGTGTTCGGCCTGACCCCCGGCTCCACCGGGGAAGTGTACCTGGACGGGCAAAAGATCCGCATCCGCAACGCGGTGGAGGCCATGCGCCAGGGCATCGCCATGGTGCCCGAAAACCGCAAGCTGGAGGGGCTGTACCACGTCCAGAGCGTGCGGTTTAACTCCACCATCGAGGTGCTGCATCAGTTCATCAACCTGCTGAAGGTGGACGCCAACAAGGAGGCCCAGATTACCCAGGAGTTCATCGACAAGATGCATACCAAGACCCCCTCTCAGGAGCAGGTGGTGTCCAACTTGTCCGGCGGCAACCAGCAAAAGGTGATGATCGGACGGTGGCTGGCCACCGCCCCCAAGATCCTCATCCTGGACGAGCCCACCCGAGGCGTGGACGTGGGCGCCAAGGCGGAAATTTACGAAATCATGAACAACCTGACCAAGCAGGGGGTTTCCATCATCATGATCTCCTCGGAACTGCCGGAGATCATCAACATGTCGGACCGCGTGTACGTGATGTATGAGGGGCGGATTACCGGCTGTATCCCCCAGGAGGACGTGAGTCAGGAGGCCATCATGAAGCTGGCCACGCAAGAAGCATCGGGAGGGCAGGAACAATGATTGAGAGATTGGGCAAGGGCGTAAAGCGCTACTTCAAGGACAATTTGGGCATTCTGTGCGCGTTGGTGGCCATGATCGTGTTTATCAACTTCTGGCCCAATACCAACTTCCTCACCCAGGGCAACCTCTTTAACGTGCTGCGCCAGAATACCCCCAACCTGCTGCTGGCCTGCGGCATGACCATGGTCATCATCCTGGGCGGCATCGACCTGTCGGTGGGCTCCATCATCGCCATGTCCGGCGTGCTGGGCGCCGGCGCCGTGGTCTGGGGCGGTATGCCCGAGATCGTGGGCATCCTGGTGGGCATCCTCTCCGGCCTGCTCTTCGGCCTGTTCAACGGCGTCATCATCGCCAAGACCAAGATCCCGCCTTTCATCGTCACCCTGGCCTCCATGAATATCGCCAAGGGCATCGCCTACGTGTTCTCCGGCGGCAAGCCCATCCGCTGCATGACCGACGCCTGGAAATTCCTGGGCGCCGGCTATGTGGGCCCCGTGCCCACCCCGGTGATCACCATGCTGGTGGTGTTCATCATCTCGGTGCTGTTCCTCAACCGCACCCGCATCGGCCGGCACATCTACGCCGTAGGCGGCAACGACACCGCCGCCCGCTTCTCCGGTATCGATACCGCCAAGGTCAAGTTCATGGTGTATAGCTTCAGCGGCCTCATGGCCGGTCTGGCCGGCATCACCATCGCCTCCCGCCTCTACTCCGGTACCTGCACCTCCGGCGACGGCGCCGAGATGGACGCCATCGCCGCCGTGGTGGTGGGCGGTACCTCCATGGCCGGCGGCTCCGGCAAACTGGGCGGCACCCTCATCGGTGTGCTCATCATCGGCGTGCTGAACAACGGCCTCAACCTGATGGGCATCAACTCCGACTGGCAGTACATCGTCAAGGGCGCGGTCATCCTGTTGGCCGTGTACGTGGACTTCCTGCGCAACACCAAGTCCAAGAAGTAATCGCCCCTGGCCTGTATGCCGCGACTTCCCCGCGCCGTTTCCCCGGGCCGCGCCCCTTTCCCCCTCCCCAGGGCAAAGCCGCGCCATCCCCCGATAAAATCCAAACGGCGCCCCCGCGCCGCGCCTGCCTCCCGGCAGCCGCGGCGCTTTTTTGCCCCCACTCCCCCCCTCCAACCCCGCCCTCGCCTCTCCCGCCCACTTCCCCGCGGAAGCGC
>DVHZ01000028.1 GCA_018711685.1 Candidatus Excrementavichristensenella intestinipullorum
GTCCCGGGGGGCGGAGCCCCCCGGGCGCGGCAGGGCCGCCGCCGTAGGGCGGCGGCCCTGCCGCACACCCCATCGCCAAACGCCATTCTCTCCGCAAATCTCCCCAACGAGCGCCAAACATGGGCGTCCCCAGGCGGAAAGCTTTACGAAACCCGGCTATACCGCTTCGCCGCGACAGCGTATGATGATAACGGTATAACGAAGAAGCGAAAACGCGGTCCGACGCGCATTTCCGCACCATCAGGAGGGAAGCGGCCATGATTACGGGGCAACCGGACGAAAAGACGCTGAGCGAATGGAAAGAGCTGTGGATGCGGTATAAGGACGGGCTCCATCCCAATAGGAAAAGCGGAAGGGAGCTGCTTACATATTTACAAAGCAACTATGCGCTGCGGGAACGATTCGACCCAACGGCGCTGGATGCGGTTTCGTGGAGCGTTATGTCCAACGAATACCTGGCGGAAAAGCTGCCCGCCGGACGCCAACCCATTCCCAGGATGTTTTCTCTTGAAAACGCGGGGAAGGGGAGAAAATTCTATCTTGCGGAAAATCAGGATAGCGAGGAGCTGTGGGGCGCCCCCAGTACGGAAATTTTGGTGGGGGTGGACCTGGCCAGCGGGTATTATATGGTGCAAGGGAGTACCTTGCTTTGGGACGAGCTTTGCGCTTTCCAGGGCTTGGACGAAAGGGACCTGCAAAATTACGTGATCACGGCGCAGTATATCCGTGCCCTGGAACGGGTGGGAAAGCTTACGGGCAAGGCATGACACAGAACGCCGGAATAGCCGGATCCAGAGAAACCGGTCCCAGTGCTGGCCTGCTCAGCACATTTGCCGACAGCAGGGGATGAGACAACCTCGGCACCTTTCCCCACAGAAATGAAGACAACATGCAAGATGAGACGGCCATATGCCGCCTCATCTCCTATTGTCCACGACCGGAAACCGGCGCCGCTTGAGCTCCCAGGCGCCTTGCCGGGCCAATCGCCAGGAGCCCCCGCCAGCCCCATGCAGCGAGCGCATCAGCCACCACCGCCCGCGCCCAGCAGGCGGCGCACCGCCCCAGCGGGCGGCCGGACGGGAAACCGGCCCATTCCCGCGCCGCAGGGCCACGCCGCCTGGTTTTGCGCGGGAAACGTCCCAGCGTTTCCCCGGGGACAAAGCCTCGAGCCTCAGAACAGGCGCCGGCCCGCCACGTACTTGGCGCAGGGCTGGCCGTCGGACAGGTAAACCACCCGCTCCACCCGCTCGGCCAGGGTGCAGGGGCGAGGGGTGGGCAAGGCGCTGTCGTCCATGACGACGGCGTCCAGCTCGTATCCGGGCTCAAAGCTGCCCACCTGGCCGAAGAAAGCGCCGCCGCCCTTGGTGGCCATGTACAGCGCCTCGGGCAGGGTGAGGGCGGATAGCTCCTGGTCTACCAGCCGCCAGCGCAGCTTGGAGCACTGAATGGCGTCGGTGATGGCCCGGAAGATGGACAGGTGAGCGCCTCCCGCCACATCGCTGCCCAAGCCAACCCGCTGGCCTTCCAGCAGGAACCCCTTCACCGGCGCAATGCCGGAGGAGACGTTCATGTTGGACTGAGGACAGTGGGCGATGAACACGCCCCGTTCCTTCATCAGGGCCCGTTCTTCCGGTCCGCTCCATACGCAGTGGGCCATCACGGTGGGGCAATCGCCGCCGAACAAGCCGTACTGATCGTAGGCGTCCCCATAAAAGCGGGCGTTGGGACACAGCTGGGCTACCCAGCTAACTTCGGATAGGTTTTCCGACAGGTGGGACTGGGCGGGGAGCGCGAATTCCCGCTGAATGCGGCCCAGCCCCGCCATCAGCTCGTCCGTGCAGCTGGGGATGAACCGAGGCGTCAGGATGGGCTTGACGTGGGCCAAACCGGCGCTCTGCTCCAGCCAAAGGCGGGTCTCCGCCAGGGATTGAGCGGTGGTCTCCCCCAGGATGTCGGGGCTGTTGCGGTCCATGTTCACCTTGCCCACAAAGCAGCGCATGCCCGCCTGATCCAACATCTCCATCAGCGCCAGCGTGGCCGGGCGGTGCAGGGTGGCGAACAGGCAGGCCCGGGTGGTGGCGCTGCGGGCCAGTGCCTGGACAAAGACGCTGTAAGCCTCTTGGGCGTAGGCCAGGTCGGAAAACTTGCTTTCCTCGGGAAAAGCGGTATGCTCCAGCCAGCTAAGCAGCTCCATATCCATGCCCAGGCCGCGATAGGCATATTGCCCGGCATGGGCGTGCAAGTCCACCAGGCCGGGGAGAATGAGCTTATCGCCGAAATCCTCCACCGGAAGCCCTTTGAAGCGCTCCGGCAGCCCGTCGAACAGGCCCGTTACCCGCCCGTCCTCGTAGACCAGAATCCCATGGGGCTTCAGCGCCAGTTGGCCGCAGGCGGGCGTATAGGCGAAATTGCCCTTTAGGGCGAAGGCTCCTTTCATAGTGTCCCTCCTTTGCGCGTATGGCTCGATAACTCAGTATAACACGCCCAGGTATAAAAAGACAACTGCCCCGCCTTTGCTCCATGGGTTTCGGGAAATCGCCTTCCCGCTATAGGGCAGGGGGAAATGGCCGCCGGCGGGAGCTCTCGAATTGGGAGAGAGGGGGAAAGCTATTCCGGTTTTGGCCAGACGCCTGAGTTTTCCCGGGATCCCGCGTCAGCGCCGCCGTAAAGCGGCCTGACCGGAAATCGGGATAGGAATCTGAATTTTTTCCTTGACAAATCCATTTTCGGGGGGTATAATCAGATTTGTTCCGCGTAGGGGCATGGTGTAATGGTAACACGTGGGTCTCCAAAACCTTTGTTGAGGGTTCGAGTCCTTCTGCCCCTGCCATTGTAGGGACTCCGAGATAGATCGGAGTCCTTTATTTTAGGTATCTTTTGCATATCTGGAAGAAGCGCGGCGGCAAGGGGGAGCGTGACCGTCCGGGAATGGCCGGGGGTGGGCAACGGATGAAGGAAGGCGAATGCGTCCTGCCGCGCCATATCCCCCGGCAGGTCTACCGGCGTTTCACCCCGCCGGTGGCATGGCGCCGGCGGGAGAGGCGAAAAGAGGCGAAACCCTTGATTGCGCCGGGATTGAAAAGTTTTTTTGGATAAAAAGGTGTTCTGCGCCTGTAAAGAGAACTATGAAGAGAGGCGCAATCCCATAGCGGGCAAGTTCAGCCGCGGCCAAGTGGAGAAATACAGGGGATAGGATGATTGAGCATGTTGGTTATCTTTGCCATAAACGCAATCAATCAGGGAAGCGTGGATCCGTTTGGAGGGCTGATGTCCCTCCTGATGACTGTCGGCCTGTGGCGGATTCTTCAAAAGAGCGGGGTAGCGGGTTGGTGGACGCTGATTCCTTGCGCCTGCGACTACAAGTTGAGCCTATGCGCGGGCCGGGAGCCGGAGGGGCGGGTATTAGCGGTGCTGGACGGCGTAGGCGTGGCCCTCAACTTTCTGGACATCTGGATAGCGACCGACGCGATTTTCGACGGGTTTATGGCCCTGGCCCTGCTGATCGTGGCGCTGATCGACCTGGTTTATGAGGTCCGGGTTTACAGTGGCCTGACCGAGGTATACGGCTGCCGAAAGCGGTGGGTGTTGCTGTGGCTGACGGTAGGATTCATCCCCGCCATGCTGTGGGGGTACAAAAAGAAGTACCAACCCCGGTGGAAGGCAGAGGACATCAAGGGCGAAGCGGCCAACTTTTTTTCAGGAGGCCGGGCTGACGTGCTGGGCCAGGGGCTGACGGTCAACCTGGAGGAACGTACGGTTTACGAGTTTTTCAAGAAGAAGCGTCTGCTTCGGGATATCCACATGAGCGTGGAACCCGGCCACATGGTGCTGCTGTTGGGTGGAAGCGGAGCGGGCAAGACCACCTATCTCAACGCGGTGAACGGCTATGAGAAGGCCAAGGCGGAGGTAGTGCTCAACGGCGTGAACGTGTACAAGCATTACAAGGAAATGCAGTACGACGTGGGTTTTGTGCCCCAAATGGATCTGATGCGCAGTTCCGACAGCGTGGTGCGCACGCTGATGGACGCCGCCAAGCTGCGCCTGCCCCTGGATTTTTCCGCAGCGGACCGCAGGGCCCGGGTAGAGGAGGTCATGAAGATCTTCGGCTTGCTCCCAATGCAGGGGCATTTGGTGGAGAAGCTATCGGGAGGACAGCGCAAGCGCCTGTCCATCGCCATGGAGTACCTGGCCAATCCCTCGCTGTTCATCCTGGACGAGCCGGACTCCGGCCTAGACGGGGTAATGGCGCGGGAGCTCTTCGGGCACTTGCGCCAGATAGCCAATCAGGGAAAAATTGTCATCGTGATTACCCATACGCCGGACCGGGTAATCGACCTGTTCGACGACGTGATCGTGCTGGCCAAGGATGGAAACCGTACCGGACGGCTGGCCTATTTCGGCCCGGTGGATCAGGCCAGGACCTTTTTCGGCAAGGAGAGCATGGAGGAGATCGTCAAATCCATCAACCGGGTGGAAGAAGGCGGGGAGGGCCGCGCCGACGAGTTTATTCTGAAGTATGGGGAGGTGCAACATGGCTGAGTTGGGCACGCAAACCACCGTTAGGAGGCGGCTTCGCCACCGGGGGCGCCTCAGCCAGATTCCCATCTATTTGGGCAAGCAGATTCGCTTTTTCATCTACCAGAGCGACTGGAAAGTGCTGCCCATGGCCACCATCGTGGCGGCGCTGGTGGGCCTGGTGATCCGAAGGGACTTTTTGCAGACCATGGAGGGAAATCTGAAGGGCGCCTTCGCCCTGACCTGTGTGGCCATTTGGAACGGCTGTTTCAACTCCATTCAGGCGATCTGCCGGGAGCGGCCCATCATCAAGCGGGAGCACCGCTCCGGTATGCATATCACCTCCTACGTGGCCTCCCACATGATCTACCAATTCTTTCTGTGCCTGGCCCAGACCGGGCTTTCCCTGTACGTCATGGGCCTAATGGGGGTTCAGTTTCCCGCCGAAGGTTTTATGACCATGACCATGGTGACGGATGTGGGCATAACCATGCTGTTGATCTCCTACGCCGCGGATATGATGAGCCTGTTCATCTCCAGCGTCGCCCACAGCACCACTGGGGCCATGACGGTAATGCCCTTTGTGCTGATCTTCCAGCTGGTGTTTTCCGGCGGGATTTTGCCTCTGCCCGACTGGGCCAGGCCCCTGGCCAACTACACCATTTCCAATTACGGCATCAAGGCCATCGCCTCCCAGTCCGGATATAACGAAGCACCCATGGTGACGGCGTGGAATACCCTGCAAAAGATGCGGGATAACCAGATCGGCGGCTCCGTCACCCTGGGTCAGATTCTGGACGCTCTGAGCGACCAGGACAACCAGTTCCTCATAACCCATGAAGACATGGAGATCATCCCCTCCTTGACCGTGGGAGACCTGGCGGAGGTCTGGCGTGCCGCGGACCAGAGCCTGGGGCTGGAGGATGTGGAGATCCTCCATTCCATGACCTTGCGGGAGGCGCTGACCGCCCTGCTTCAGGCCCAAGAGCTGGAACAGCTGTGGCTGTGGGAGGCGGTTCCCGCTACGGCGGCCACCCCCGCCATCACCCTGGGCGATATGCTCCAAGCCCTGCTGGAGGACCCCCAGGCCCAGCCGGCGTTGGATGGAACCGTCTTGGAGGCCCTCACCCTGGGCCAGGCCCTGGATGCCTTAGACCTGGAGGAAGCGATCCAGGGCAAAGAGGAGCAAACGGTCAACCAGCCCGTCACCTTGGGCCAGATGGTGGATTTCGTAGGCAATAACCAGGCCCTTCAGGCCATGAGCGACCGGGAGTTTACCTTTACCGCCACCCTGGGGGACATCCTGTCCCTGTTCGGCGAGGACAACGTCAAGACGCTGATCCAGGAAAAGACCGCTGCCGCCAGCCGTGTGGCCGACTACGACCGTACCATCGAAAACGTGCTTAAGAATTGGGAAGCCCTGATCCTGTTCGCCATGGTTTTCGCGGTTCTATCGGTAATGTCCCTGGAGTTCATCGACCGGGACAAGCGCTGAGCGGGGACGGTCCGTATCCGAGGCCCGAAGGGCGGCAATGGAGGGACTGCCGCCGGGGTTCGCAGTGAGGAGAAAGAAATCGCCGGGAGGCGCGGGAAGGGATTTCCGCGCTAAGGGAAGGATCCATTGGGAGAAAGAAGAAGGAGGACAACACAGTGAATCAATTTGTGACGAAGTTGTCTGCGGATTTGGGCGTATCTTGGGGATTGACCCTGGCCTACGCCGTCGTCACCATCCTGGTGTTGGTCATGTGCGTGGTGTGCCTGGTGCTGGAAATCAGGGTATGGTGGAAATACCATCAGGCCAACCAGACCCCGATATCCTGCGACATGACCGGCATAGATGCCGCCCGCTTCGTACTCGATAAGGCGGGGCTGACTGGCGTTCGGGTCCGCAAGGCGGGTATTCTTCGGGAGGCCATCTTTGGCAACTATTATAACGTATTCACCAATACCATTTATCTGCGCAGTTGGCTGGGCAAGGTGGACGTGAAGCGCTCGGTGACCGCCGTGGCCCTGGGCGTGCAGAAGGCGGGATTGGCCAAGCTGTGCCAGGAAGGCGACCGGTCTACCCTGGCCCGCAACCGCCTGTCCATCATCGCCATTTTCGGCCCCCTGCTGTTTATTCCGGTGATTTTGGTGGGAGTAGCGCTGGACTTTTGGTTGCTGGGGCAAGCGGGGGCGTTTGCGCTGATCTGCCTGCTGTTGGGCGGGCTGCTGCTGGCGGTGGGCTTTATCGTCACCTTGCTCAATATCCCAGTGGAAAAGAAGGCCAACCGCCTAGCCCTGGAGATGATGGAGCAATATGGCCTGGCTACCGGCCAGGAACTGGAAACCATCCGAGGGGTATACGACGCCTACATCGCCTCCTATATCGCCCAATTCCTGCTCCAGGTGCTGCGGGTGGTTCAGTGGGCGCTGGAGATTGCCGTCAAGGTCCAGGGAAAAAAGGACTGATTGTCCCGATACACGGCTGGGGCAGGAAACGGGATGCTGGGCCGGTTGGCGCCATGGGGCTTCCCGGGATGGGCTGGGGGCACCGGGGGAGAGGGCGGGGCATAGAATGTAGGGAAGACTTGAGGGAGGAGAAGAGTATGATGAGAGCGTCCCAGATCATATCCCGGGCTCGAAGGCCTGCGGCGTCCGCTTTGGCTACGCCTGTTCCTGCCGCCATTCCTGTGACCGGTGCGCCTGCCGCCGCCCCACAGCAGCAGGTACAGGTGCGCCCGCCCCAGATCCCGCCCATGACGCCGCCTCGGGCAGGCAGCTCTTACCGGCAGCTCATGAAGAAACACGATCGGATGGGCACCCGGCACCTTACATAATCCGGCGGCCGTTCTTCTGGATTTTACTTGCCTTTTTCCCCGGGAATGCCTATAATAGAGGCGTATTCCAAGGCGACGACGGGGGAATCCGCCGGGGAACAACGCCCAAGAGAGCGCGGCCCATGGGCTGGAAGGCTGCGCGGCGCCGTCCGGTAGGTCCCGCCCCCCAGCTGCGGCTAATCCCGCCGGCCGGCCCCCGATAGCGGGCCAGAAAGCGGGCGCATAGCGCCAAGCAAGGTGGTACCGCGAAGCATAGCTTCGTCCCTGCGCAGGGACGAAGCTTTTTTGTCGCCGACAGCATATTGAAGGAGGGGTTGCCCATGGGCAAGAACAAGGAACAGGGGTTTGTGCAGCACATTACCCCCCGCAACGAGGATTTCTCCCAATGGTATACCGACGTGATCCTGCAGGCCGACCTGGTGGACTACGCGCCGGTGCGGGGCTGCATGGTCATCAAGCCCTACGGCTACGGCATTTGGGAGCTGATTCAGCAGGAGATGGACGCCCGCTTTAAGGCTACAGGCCACAAGAATGTGTATTTCCCCATGCTGATCCCCGAGAGCCTGCTGCTCAAGGAGGCCGAGCACGTGGAGGGCTTTGCTCCCGAGGTGGCCTGGGTCACCCAGGGCGGCACCGAGAAATTGCAGGAGCGGCTGGCCATCCGCCCCACCAGCGAAACCTTGTTCTGCTCCATGTATTCCAAGTGGGTGCAGTCCTGGCGGGACCTGCCCATGAAGTACAACCAGTGGTGCTCGGTGATGCGCTGGGAAAAGAGCACCCGTCCCTTCCTGCGCACCAGCGAGTTTTT
The DNA here is from genome assembly GCA_018711685.1 of Candidatus Excrementavichristensenella intestinipullorum. GTDB lineage: Bacteria > Bacillota > Clostridia > Christensenellales > Aristaeellaceae > Excrementavichristensenella > Excrementavichristensenella intestinipullorum. The sequence continues at coordinate 8,143 of DVHZ01000028.1, forward strand.
GTGGCAGGAGGGACATACCATCCACGCCACCGCCGAGGAGGCCCAGGAAGAGACCTTGCAGATGCTGGAGGTGTACAGGGAGTTCGCCGAGAACGTGCTGTGCATTCCGGTGTTCGTGGGGCGCAAGTCCGATAAGGAGAAGTTCGCCGGCGCCCGGGCCACCTATTCCATGGAGGCCATGATGCAGGACGGCAAGGCGCTGCAGGCCGGCACCAGCCACAACTTCGGCACCAACTTCGCCGAGGCTTACAACATCCAGTACCTGGCCAAGGACGGCCAGCTCACCTTCGTCCACGAGACCAGCTGGGGCACCTCCACCCGCATGATCGGCGCCATCATCATGACCCACGGCGACGAGCGGGGCCTGCGCCTGCCGCCCAAGCTGGCGCCCATCCAGGTGGTGGTGCTGCCCATCGCCGCCCATAAGCCCGGGGTGCTGGAGAAGGCCCAGGAGCTGGCCCAAGCGCTGCGGGACGCCGGGCTGCGGGTGGAGCTGGATGACCGGGACACCGTGTCCGCCGGGTGGAAGTTCAACGAATGGGAGCTCAAGGGCGTGCCCGTGCGCCTGGAGCTGGGGCCCCGGGATATAGAGAACGGCCAGGTCACCTTTGTGCGCCGGGATACCCTGGAGAAGGGCCAGTTGCCCATGGAGGGCATTGGCCAGCAGGTGAAGGACATGCTGGAGGAAGTGGGGCGCACCCTGTACAGCCAGGCCAAGGCATTCCGGGACCAGCACACCTATGTGGCCCACGATATGCAGGAGCTGACCCAGGGCGTGCAGACCGGCTTCGTCAAGGCCGCCTGGTGCGGCGAACGGGCCTGCGAGGACCACATCAAGGAAACCACCAACGCCACCAGCCGCAACATGCCCTTTGACCAGTCCGATTGCCCCAGCCCGGTATGCGTGTGCTGCGGCAAGCCCGCCAAGTACACCATGTATTTCGCCAAGGCCTATTGAGGAAAAGAGAAAAACCGCCGCCCCGGCCCTGGGCTCAGCCCGGTCCGGGGCCTATTTTTTTGTCCGGGAAGGGGAAGCGCGAGGCGTTGTTTATCCGGCAGAGAAAAGCCGGGGGAGGGAAAGGCGGCGATAGCGGCTTATTTTGATACAGATAAATAAAAACTGCATTTATCGGGTAAAACATCAAATACTGAAGCGAGAAAAGGTTGCAATTGGCGGAAAATGTGATATAATGAACTATACTTGTTGAGATGGGGCAGATGGGCCTTTTTCCCACGCCGTCGGACTGGAGGTAGCTATGAGCGTAGGCATTCACATTCATCACGCGGTCAAAAAATATGGAAACCTTACCGTAATTCCCGATCTGTCGGTGGATATCCAAAACGGAGAACTGTTTACCTTGCTGGGCCCTTCCGGCTGCGGCAAGACCACCCTGCTGCGCATGATCGCCGGGTTTAACTCTATCGAGGGCGGCGATTTCTTTTTTGACGAAAAGCGCATTAACGATATTGATCCCGGAAAGCGCAATATCGGCATGGTGTTCCAAAACTACGCCATTTTCCCCCACCTATCCGTGCGCAAGAACGTGGCCTTCGGCCTGAAAAACCGCAAGCTGCCCAAGGCCACCATTCAGAAGGAAACCCAGGATTTTTTGAAGCTGGTGAAGATCGAGGAATATGCCGACCGGATGCCCGAGCGGCTGTCCGGCGGCCAACAGCAGCGGGTGGCCCTGGCCCGGGCCCTGGTGATCCGGCCCGACGTGCTGCTCATGGACGAGCCCTTGTCCAACCTGGACGCCAAGCTGCGGGTGGAGATGCGCACGGTTATCAAGAATATCCAGCGGGACGTGGGCATCACCACGGTTTACGTGACCCACGACCAGGAGGAGGCCATGGCCATTTCCGACCGCATCGCGGTGATGAACAGCGGCCAAATCCAGCATATCGGTATGCCCAAGGACATCTACCAGCGCCCGGCTAACCTATTCGTGGCCACCTTCATTGGCAAGAGCAACGTGCTGGAGGGAGACCTAAAGCGGGAAGAGGACGGTTGGGTAGTAACCTTTGAAAACGGCTACCGGGTATTGGCCCACACTGTGGATCCGAATCTAGCCCAAGAAGGGACGGTGCTCATCTCCATCCGGCCAGAGGAACTGCTGCTCCACGCCGCCGGGAAAGAGGGGGAGGGTATTCGTGCCCGCATCGATGACAGCGTGTTTTTGGGCCTGAACACCCACTACTTCGTTACATTGGAAACCGGCGAGAAGGCCGAGATCATTCAGGAATCCCAAATCGACTCCATCCTGCCTCCGGGCAGCGAAATCTGGTTGACGGTGAACGTGGACAAGTTCAACGTATTTGGCAAGGAGGATCAAAAGAGCATGATGCGGGGCATCCGCAACCAAATGGAGGCGGTGAGCAAGTGAGCAAATCCCGAAAGAAAATGGACTTATGGAACTGGGTGTCGGTACTGCTGCTGCTCTTGTTCCTGATATTCTTCATCTATCCCTGTGTGCGGCTGATGTGGGAAGCCTTCTATACCGAGGAGGCAGGCTTTACCCTGGATGCCTTTGTCAAGTTCTTCAGCAAGAGCTACTACTTCAGCACCATTCTCAACAGCTTTAAGGTATCCATCGCGGTGATGGCCCTGGCCATGGTGCTAGGCGTGCCCTTCTCCTATTTCTTCACCTTTTACCGGCTCAAGGGGCGCAGGGTGCTGTTCGTCTTGGCGCTGCTGTGCACCATGTCTGCGCCCTTTATCGGCGCCTACTCCTGGATCATGCTGCTGGGCCGCTCCGGAATCATTACCAAATTCTTGGAAGGGCTGGGCATTGAGATCGGCTCCATTTACGGCTTTGGGGGCATTTTGCTGGTGCAATCCCTCAAGCTGTTTCCCCTGGTAATGATCTACATGAACGGCGCCTTTCAAGATATTGACAACAGCCTGATGGAGGCATCGGCCAACCTGGGATGTAGCGGGGTCAAGCGCTTCTTTAAGGTGGTGATGGGGCTGACCATGCCCACCATTCTGGCTGCGGCCCTCATCGTGTTCATGCGGGCCTTTGCCGACTTCGGCACCCCCGCCATCATCGGAGAGGGATACAAGACCTTTCCAGTGCTGATTTACGACTCCTTCCTCAGCGAGGTAGGCGCCGACTACAACTTCGCCTCGGCGGTAAGCGTACTGGCCATCATCCTCACCGGGCTGGTGTTCCTGCTGCAAAAATTCGCCACCAGCCGCTTTAAGTTCACCATCAACTCCTTGCATCCCATTCAAAAGAAGGAGGCCAAGGGCCTGTCCGGTGTGCTGATGCACCTATACTGCTATGTGCTCATCGCGGTGGCCATGCTGCCGCAATTCTACATCGTCATCGATTCCTTCCGGGACTACAAGGGGCAAGTGGCCCAGGCTACCTATTCGCTATCCAACTACCAGAACGCCGTGCGCAAGCTGCTGGGGCGGTCGGTAACCAATACGTTGGTCATTTCCGTGCTGTCCCTGGCAGTGATTATCGTCATTGCGGTGCTCATCGCCTATTTGGTGGTACGCCGTTCTAGTCCCCTGAACCATACCATCGATACCATTTCCATGCTGCCCTATATCATGCCCGGCGCGGTTATCGGCATTTCCCTCATCATCGCCTTCAGCGGGCAGTACTTCTCCCTGGTGGGCACCATGGCCATCATGGTTATCGCCCTGGCCATACGGCGAATGCCCTATACCAGCCGGTCGGCCACCGCCACCATGATGCAGATTCCACTGTCCACTGAGGAGGCGTCCATCAGCTTGGGCGCCAGCAAGCTCAAGACCTTTGTGACCATTACCATTCCCCAGATGTCCAGCGGCATCATTTCCGGCGCCATTTTGAGCTTCGTGTCCATCGTCACCGAGATGAGCAGCGGCATTTTCCTGTACAACAACCGCACCATCACCTTGACCTTGAGCACCTACTCCGCCATTACCCTGGGCTCCTATGGTACGGCTTCAGCCTTCGCTACCGTCACCACGCTGGTCACCGTGGTGTGCCTGGTGCTGTATTTGATCTGCACCAGGGGCTCCGAGCGCATGAGCGTATAAACCCGGCTTATAGCCGCCTAGCGGCTTTAGCATCAAACGAATAAGGAGGAAATCTGTTATGAAGAAAACCCTGTCTTTGTTCCTGTGCTTGCTCTTCCTGCTCAGCACCTGCGCGGTGGGCGCCTTGGCCGAGGAAAAGCCCTCCTGGGTGCGGGAGGATCCCGCCAGCATCGGCAACACCATCGTGGTATATTCCACCCTGGACGATCCGCAGCAAGCCACTGTGGAAAACATTTGGTACCAGTATTACCCGGACTGCACCATTGAGTGGATCAACGACTCTGTGGGCAAGCTGATCGCGCGGGCCCGCGGCGAGGTCAACAATCCCCAGGCGGACGTGATTATGGGCGGCTTGTTCGAATCCGACGGCACCACCTATCATGACGTGCTCCAGCCCTACACCCCCACCATCGCGGACGAGCTGAACAAGCTGGATCCCTACGGCTACTACAGCTTCTTCGACGTGCAGTACATGGCCCTGGTGGTCAACAACGACCTGGTAGACGAGCTGGGCATTGAGATCAACGGCTACGCCGACCTGCTCCAGCCCGAACTGAAGGGCAAGATCATCATGGCTGATCCCAGCGCTTCTTCTTCCGCCTATCGCCAGTTCCATACCATTCTGGCCCTGATGGGCGACGAGTTTGGCGACGATAAGTCTTGGGAATACCTGGATCAGCTCATCGCCAACACCGACGGGGTCATCACCACTTCCTCTTCTACCGTGTTCAAGTCGGTCATCAACGGCGAGTACGTGGTGGGCCTCACCTATGAGAACATCGTGCAGATGCAGATCGAGCAGAACGGCGCCGACAACATCACCCTGGTGTACCCGGTAGAGGGCAACACCGCTTGCGCTTCCGGCGCGGGCATGATCAAGGATTGCCCCCACTATGAGGCTGCCGCCGCCTTCCTGGACTTCTGCTCCTCTGCTGAGTATCAGCAGGCCCGGGCCGTGGAGAACTGCGCTCGCGGCGTGAACGTGGGCATCTCCTACGGCAACTACCCGGCGGACGAAGAGCTGGGCGTGGTCACCATCGATTGGGAGTGGCTGGGCACCCAGAAGGACGCCCTGCTGGAGAAGTGGGCCGAGCACTGGGCCGAGTATGCCGGCTGATCCATAGCTGACTTTTTCGCAAAAAGGGCCGCCCCGGCAATGCCTGCCGGGGCGGCCCCTTGCGTCCCCCCCTGGATAAGGGGAATGCGCGCCGAAATGGACGGGGCGGAAAGCATCCCCCGAGGAAGGTGAGGGAAGCATCGTCCCCGGCGGAAAGCATAGCCCCCCCAAAGAAAGCTCATTCCATTTTCCGGCGGGCGGCATAGCCCCCAAAAAAGCAAAAAGGCGGTCGGATGCCGCCAAGGCCCCGACCCCGGCCAAGTCCGGCGCTTCGGCTGCCCCGACGGGCCCCGGGAAGGCGCTTGGCGGGTAGGGGCGGGACTGGAGGCCGCAGAGCCCCGCCTGCGGCGGGGCCGTAGGCCGGAATGTCCCGCCCCTTTTAAGAGCACAGCATGGAAAGACGCCGTCCCGGGCCTCTTTCGCGGGACAAAGGGAAAAAAATATAACCCCCGCGCCAAATCATGGCGTGGGGGCCACCTTCCACAAACAACCAGTCCAATTAAGCGGCAGGCTCAGTGGTGGTGTCCTCAGTGGTGGTCTCCTCGGTGGTGGTTTCCTCCGTGGTGGTCTCCTCAGCAGGGGTCTCCTCAGCAGGGGTCTCTTCGGTGGTGGTTTCCTCGGTGGTGGTTTCCTCGGTGGTGGTTTCCTCCGTGGTGGTTTCCTCTACAACCTCGGTGGGCGCGGGAGTGGCGGCGGGCTGGGTGGTATTGGAGCACGCAGCCAGGGCGAAGGCAAGAACCAGGACCATCATCAAAGCGATTATTTTTTTCATGGTATAAGCACCTCCTTACACCCAGTTATTCTATACGACCAATGCTAATTCTATGCGTTGTTTTGTAGATTTTTCTGCCATATTTTATTTCCAGCGTCGCTGGGCATCCGCCAATCGCCCCTGGGGGACAGGGCGACCGATCCCACCTTGGGCCCGTCGGGCAGGCAGCTTCGCTTGAACTGCTGCTGGAAGAAGCGGCGCAGGAAGATTTCCAGCCACTTGTCGATGACCGGAGGCGGGTAGACGCCCTCGAAGGCCACCAGGGCCAGACGGCGGATCTTGGCGGGAGGGGCCATGCGCCGCACCATGTGGTAGAGGAAGAAATCGTGCAGCTCGTAGGGCCCCACCAGGTCCTCGGTGACCTGGGAGATCTCCCCATCCTTGGGGGGCAGCAGCTCGGGGCTCACCGGGGTGTTGAGCACGTCGGTCAGGGCCTCCTTCAGGGGCCCTTCTTCCGCCTGTCCGGCGGCGTAGCGCACCAGATGGCGCACCAAGGTCTTGGGCACCCCCGCGTTGACCCCGTACATGGACATGTGGTCCCCGCTGTAGGTGGCCCAGCCCAACGCCAACTCGGACAAATCGCCGGTGCCCACCACCAGCCCCCCAACCTGGTTGGCCAGGTCCATGAGCACCTGGGTGCGTTCCCGGGCCTGGCTGTTTTCGTAGGTCACGTCGTGAACTGCCTCGTCGTGGCCGATGTCGGCGAAGTGCTGGCGCACCGAGGCCTGAATATCCACTTCCCGCAGGGAAGCGCCCAGGCCCTGGGCCAGCTTGAGGGCGTTTTCATGGGTGCGGTGGGTGGTCCCAAAGCAGGGCATGGTCACCGCGATCACTCCATCTGCGGGAAGCCCCAGCCGCTCGAAAGCCCGGGCAGCCACCAGCAGGGCCAGGGTGGAGTCCAGCCCGCCGGACACCCCCACCACCGCCCGTTGGCAGCCGGTATGGCGCAGCCGGGTCATCAGACCGTGGACCTGAATGTCCAGGATATCCTCGCACCGCCGGTCCCGGGCCATGTCGTCGAAGGGCACGAAGGGCGATGGGTCGATAAACCGGTCCAGGGACAGCTTGTCCAGGCGCAGGTGGAAGGGCACCTTCAGGTGGGTCTGGGGATGGGCGCCGAAGGTGTTCATGCGCATCCGCTCCGCCGCCAGGTACTGCACGTCCAGGTCGGCGGTGACCAGCCCGCCCTCATAGCGCTTGGAGGCAGCCAGTATGCACCCGTTTTCGGCGATCAGGTTGTGCCCGGCGAACACCATATCGGTAGAGGATTCCCCCATGCCCGCGTCGGCGTACACATACCCCGCCACCAGCCGGGCGGACTGGCTCTTGAGCAGCAGCTCCCGGTAGGCGGCCTTGCCCACCACCTCGTCGCTGGCGGAGGGATTGAGGATCACGGTGGCCCCGGCCAAAGCGTGGCCCACCGAGGGCGCTTCGGGCACCCACAGGTCCTCGCAGACCTCGACGGCCAGCTTCAGGTCCTCCATTTCGGCGCAGCAGAACAGGATATCGCCCCCGAAGGGTATCTCTTTGCCCAGCAGCTGGATGGCCCGCGCCTGCCGGGGACCGGGCGTAAAATGGCGCAGCTCGTAGAACTCGCCGTAGTTGGGGGGATTGCGCTTGGGCACCACGCCCAGCAGCGTGCCGCCGCAGACCAGGGCGGCGCAGTTGTACAGCCGCCCGTCCACCCCCAGGGGCAGCCCCACCACCGTGATCATATCCAGGCCCTTGGAGGCTTTTATTACCTTTTCCAGCGCCTCCAGGGCAGCCTGCTTCAGGGTGGTTTGCAGGAACAGATCTCCCGCCGTGTAGCCGGTCAGGCACAGTTCGGGTAGCACCAGCACCTTGGCGTTTACCTGGCTGGCCTGCCGCATCAGGCGGATCACTTCCGCGGCGTTGCCCTCACAATCGGCCACCCCGATCTCCGGGGTTCCCGTGGCCACCCGCACAAAACCGTCCTTCACACCCTATCACCTCTTCCGTATCCTTTCCCATGGTTATGCTCATTATACCGCAAACCCACCTGCCCCGCAACCCATTTCCCGGTCCTTCTGTCACGCCCCGGGAAGGCTGCTGTCCCCCGCGCCAGCGCGGAAGGCGGTTCCAAGAGGGCGTCCTCTTGGCAGCGCCCCCGGCGTCGAGTCAACCGCCTACCCTACCGAATTTTTGCGTCCCACCGCATCCCCATAACGGCCTGAAACACCGCAGCGGCTACCGCCGCCGCGCCACTTAAGGCCGTTGCCCCACCTACGCGC